>USEZ01000095.1 GCA_900553775.1 uncultured Slackia sp.
ACTCGAAGGGCGGTATCTATGGATGCGGCGACGATGGCGGGCGGAATGCGTTTTCGCGATGCGGCTAAAAGGCGTCTGACGGGCTTTTCCGAGCGCGACCGTGCGGGAAAAACCTCCTCGGCGCGCTCTGGGCGCGGACGGTCTGCGCAGGACGGTTTCGCCCGTCCTCGCTCGTCGTCTATTCCTCTGGCATTCGTTCCCGCGGGCGGCATGGCGGTGGTTGTGTCGGTGCGCGGCGATGAAGAGATGCGCCGCCATTTGGAAAACCTCGGTTTTGTCGACGGGGCCGGCGTCGTCGTCGCAAGCGAGATGGCGGGAAGCCTGATCGTGGAGGTGAAAGGCTCGCGCGTCGCTCTCGACCGCAAGACCGCCATGAAGATATCGGTAGGCGCGGCATAGCGGCTTTTAAGGCGCATCGCCTGCTCTTTCGGTCATGCGGCGGCTTCGAGCCGCCGCTGCGCGGCGAGCGGGGGCTTTCACGGCCGGCGCCCCGGCGGAAGACGGCGGCGGCAGGCCGGAAGGCATGCGCCTGCGGATAGGGGCGGGCCATGCGCAAGAGGGCGCGCTTTCAAGGAAACGCACGGAAACGGAAGAAAGGAAATCCATGCAAGAGACAACGACGATGACGCTTCGCGACGTCGCGATAGGGTCGAGCGCGCGGGTGGTCAAGCTGTCGGGGCAAGGCGTCGTCAAACGCCACATCATGGATATGGGCATCACGAAAGGGGTCGAGGTTTTCGTGCGCAAGGCGGCTCCCCTCGGAGACCCCATCGAGGTGAGCGTACGCGGCTACGAGCTTTCCCTGCGTAAAAGCGAAGCGGAAAACGTGCTGGTCGAACCGCTCGGATGATTCGGTTCGCTTTCGGGCTCTTCGTCGCAGACGGCGGCGGGAGGGGGTTTCGGGCCGCAGGCGGGGGGTCCGCGTTTCGCCCGAAACGACGGGCAGCCGCGCAAGCGGTTCTTTTTTCGGCCCTAGGTTACCTTAGGTAAACTTTAAGGAAAGGATGAGCATGGCTTCTCGCATCGCGCTTGCGGGCAATCCCAACTGCGGCAAAACGACGTTGTTCAACGCATTGACGGGATTGTCCCAGTATGTCGGCAATTGGCCGGGCGTTACCGTGGAGAAAAAAGAAGGCACGTACACGCATGACAAAACGGTGGTCGTCACGGATCTGCCGGGCATCTACTCGCTTTCTCCGTATTCGCCGGAAGAAATCGTGAGCCGCGATTACCTGATCGACGAGCGTCCCGATGTGGTGATCGACGTGGTGGACGCGACGAATCTCGAGCGCAACCTGTATCTTACGGCGCAGATCCTCGATCTGGGTCTTCCTGTGGTGGTCGCGTTGAACATGGCCGACTTGGTGAGGAAAAGCGGCGACGTCATCGACAAGACCAAGCTTTCCGCCACGCTCGGGTGTCCCGTCGTCGAGACGAGCGCGCTTAAAGGGGAGGGCATCGACGAGCTGATGTCCGCGGCCGTCGCGGCGGCGAAAAGCGGTGCCGTGCCTGAGCCGCGCATGAGGTTCGACGAAGCGGTCGAAGAGGCGCTTTGCCGCCTCGAGGCGGCCATCGGGCGTTCGGCCCCCGCCCGTCTCGGCCGTTGGTACGCGATCAAGCTGCTCGAGGGGGAGCAGCGCTCCATCGAGGCGTTGAAGCCCGCCTCGGATACGTTGGATATGGCGGCCGCGATACGTCGCGACCTGGAGGAGCGTTTCGACGACGATGCGGAAAGCATCGTGACGGCCGAACGCTACGACGCCATTGCCCATGCGGTCGACGAGACGGTCGTGAAATCGCGCAAGGGCATGTCGCTGACGCAGAAGATAGACCGCATCGTGACCAACCGGTGGCTCGGTCTGCCGATTTTCGTGCTGGTCATGACCTTCGTCTATTTCATCGCCGTGTCGACCGTGGGACACGTCGCCACCGACTGGGCGAACGACGGCGTCTTCGGCGACGGATGGCAATATACCCAAGACCTGTTCATCCCCGGCATTCCGACATACATCGACGCATGGCTGACCTCGATCGATTGCGCGCCGTGGCTGCAATCGCTCATCCTCGACGGCATCGTCGCGGGCGTCGGCGCCGTGCTCGGCTTCGTGCCGCAGATGATCGTGCTGTTCCTCATGCTTTCGTTTCTTGAAGGATGCGGCTACATGGCTCGCGTCGCCTTCATCATGGACCGCATTTTCCGCAAATTCGGCCTTTCGGGCAAAAGCTTCATCCCCATGCTGATCGCATCGGGCTGCGGCGTGCCCGCCATCATGGCGACGAAGACCATCGAAAACGAGCGCGACCGCCGCATGACCATCATGACCACAACGATGATTCCCTGCGGCGCGAAGCTGCCTATCATCGCGCTGGTGTTCGGGGCGCTGGCGGGCCAGGTTTCCGACGGCGTGTGGTGGATCGCCCCGCTGTTCTACTTCATGGGCGTTGCGGCCATCGTGGTTTCGGGCATCATGCTGCGCAAGACGCGCATGTTCGCAGGCGAGCCCACGCCGTTCGTCATGGAGCTTCCCCAGTATCATCTTCCTACGGCGCGAAGCGTGTTTGCGGCCGCTTGGGAGCGCGTGAAGAGCTTCATCGTGAAGGCGGGCACGGTGATCTTTTTGGCCTCCATTGTGATCTGGGCGCTTTTGAACCTCGGCTTCTACGAGGGGACCTTCGGCCTGCTCGATACCGAGATGGACGACTACATCCAATACAGCCTGATGGCGATGCTCGGCGGGGTTATCGCTCCTGTGTTCGCGCCGCTGGGCTTCGGCGATTGGCAGTCGGTCGCCACGTCGATCACGGGCCTGGTCGCCAAGGAGAACGTGGTTTCCACCGTGGGCATCATCACCAGCTTGGGCGATGCGGGCGAGGCCGACGCGTCGATGTGGCAGGCGTTTTCGGCCATGTTCGCGGGAAGCGCCCCTGCAATCGCCGCTTTCTGCGCGTTCAACCTGCTGTGCGCTCCGTGCTTCGCCGCCATCGGCACGATCCGCCGTCAGATGGAATCGGCGAAATGGACGTGGTTCGCCATCGGCTACATGACCGTATTCGCCTACGCCGTCGCGCTGATGATCTATCAGTTCGCAACGTTTTTCGCGACCGGCGCATTCGGGTGGGGAACGGCTGCTGCCTTGGTCGTGCTTGCGGCGCTTTTGTTCCAGCTGTTCCGTCCGATGCCCGATTACCGCGATGGGAAACGCACGGAGGCATCGGCCGTTTTGCAGCGCGCTTAAGGCGCGGGCCTCATCGGCGCGGCCGCGTCGCAGGATGACGGGGCTTTCGCCGCGCGCGAGCCCGCCTTCGCGGCGGGCCCGTGTGCGATGCGGCCGAGGTTCGAAACCTGCGGGGCGGACATCGTGCTTTCGGCCGTGCGGGGAAAGGGCGTCTTCGGGCGTCGGGCTAAATCGACGTTCGACGTTTCGCCTGCGAATGCCGGATGGCGTTTCGCATTTCGAATCCGCGCCGCCGTGGTAAGGTTGCGGCGCGGTCGAGCCTGCGCCGCTTCGAGAGAAAAGGAGATGATGGCCATGAACGTTTCCACCGCCATCGTGCTTGCCGTTATCGTCGTGTGCGTCTGCCTCGCCGTGAGGTCGTTTCGCAAAAAGGGCATGTGCGGCTGCAAGGAGCACTGCTCGTGCTCGGGAAGCTGCGCGTCGGGCTGTTCGGCCTGCGCTCTTTCGGAAGATGCGATCCGGGAGATGAGCGCGGCGGCCGAGCGCGCCGACGCTTCTTAAAGATATTCGAATCGCGCTTCACGCGTGCGGGAAGAGCCGTGCCGTGCGCTTTTCGCCCCGCCCGTTCGCCGGAATGGCGCGCGGGCGTTGTGCTATGGTAGGGAAAACGGCGATGCGATCGGGGTGGCGATATGAACGCAGGCGGCTTCATCTTTTTGGCATTCGTCGCCATCGGCGCGGCATATATCGTGCTGCGCATCGCGCGCAAGGGGCCTGACAGCGGCCTGCCGCGTTGTGCGACGTGCTCTTCCTATACGGGGTGCGCGTGCGACCGCCCGAAGACGAATTCACCGCATGACCAGCCTGAGGAGGGCGAAGATGCCTGATATGCAGACCGAAACGATGCTTGAGGCGCGAGCCGAAGACACCCTGAGCCACTCGCTGGAGGATTATCTCGAGGCGATAGCCGATCTTGCCGGCGAGGGCAACGATTCCGTCCGCGCGGTCGATGCGGCCGCGAAGCTCGGCGTTTCGAAGGCGTCGGTGTCGAAGGCCGTGGCGAATTTGAAGGAGAAAGGCTATGTCGACCAGCCGTATTACGGCGATATCACGCTGACCGAAGAAGGGTTCGCGTACGGGTCGGCCATATGGCTTCGCCACAACCTGCTTTTCCGCTTTTTGACGGAAAGGATCGGCATCGATTCCGAGGTGGCCAACTACGAGGCATGCCAGCTCGAGCACGGCATCGGCCGGGCCTCTTTCGAGAAATGGAAGGCGTATTTCGCCTCGATCGGCATCGAGGACATCCGATAATTCGGCCCGCCCGCATGAGGGCGCGATCGCCTCGAAGGGCCCGCAGGCATGCCGTCTGCGGCGTGTTGTTTTATCCGGGCGCGACGGCGCCGCGCCCGTTTCGGCGCTTCCTCCCTTATGATGGGGCTTCGTCTTATCGAGAGAGGAGAACCGATGGAAGTCGAGCTTCTTTACCATACCCCCGACCCCGAGCGTGCTATCGCCACGGCGGCGCGTCTGTGCTATGCGCCCGTGGGCGCGTCGGAGCTGATGGAAACCATGCCGCCCGAGCGCGTGCAAAGCGTGCTGTCCACCATCATGAAAAGCGGGCATTTCTCCACGCTCGAGCACGTGAGCTACACGTTCGCGATCGACGGGGTGTCGCGCGCTTTGACGCATCAGTTGGTGCGCCATCGCCTGGCGAGCTTCAACCAGCAATCGCAGCGCTATGTGAAATTCAAAGACGGCCTGGATACGGTCAAGCCTGCGACGGTGGCCGAAAACGAAGAGGCGAGCGCCCTGTTCGACGAAGCGATCGGCGCGGCGGTCGCGGCCTATGAGAAGCTTCTCGCCGCGGGCATTCCCGCAGAGGATGCGCGCTATCTGCTGCCCAACGCCGCCGAAACCAAGATCGTCGTGACGATGAACGTGCGCGAGCTGCTGCATTTCTTCGAGCTGCGTTGCTGCAACCGCGCCCAATGGGAAATCCGCGAGCTTGCCCACAGGATGCTCGAGCTGGTGCGCCCTACGGCTCCGTACGTGTTTATGGACGCGGGCCCTTCGTGCGTGCGCGGAAAGTGCAGCGAAGGCAAGATGACCTGCGGGCGTCCGTATCCGAAAATGGTGCGTCCGTAGTGGCCGGGAAGCAAAGCGACCTCAAACGCGCGTTTACCGAAGACGGCGCGCTGAAAACGCACGTGGGCGGCCAGGCGTTGATCGAGGGCGTCATGATGCGCGGCAAATACAACTGGGCCGCCGCCGTGCGCGAGCCTGCCGGCTCCATCTACGTAGAAGAGCACGACCTCGCAAGCGGCAAGGCGAAAAACGGCTGGCTGTACTGGCCTATCGTGCGCGGATGCCGTGCGTTCGTGGAAAGCCTCGTGCTGGGCTACAAGGCCCTCGAAGTGGCGGCGCTCCATGCGTTTTCCGATGCGCCCGAAAGCGAAGACGGCCGTGCCGCAGGCGGCGAGGACGCGCCGTGCGGCGATGAGGCCTGTCCCGCGGATTCGAAAGCCGCCCGCTCGGCCGCCTGCGGCGCGCAAGGCGATCCTGCGCAGGAGCGCTCGTTTTCCTGGAAAGACGATTTCGGCCGTCCCGATGTCGCGATCGACGCCCTGGGTGCCCAGACCGCGCTCGAGCCGGTCGCGCCCGGCGCCGAATCGCTGCAGGACGCGGCAGCGCGAACGGCGCAGGGCGATGCCGATCCGTCTGCGAAGCGCGCTTGCGCCTCCGATGCCGAAGGCGACGATTCCTTCGAATTCGGCAAGAAGGAGATGGCGTTTTCCATGGTGCTCGGCCTGGTGCTCGGCGTGGCGCTGTTCATCGTGGCGCCCGCCTTCATCGCCAACCTGCTCGTAGGCGAATACGACGGTAACACGCTGGCGTGGAATATCGTCGACGGCATCGTGCGCGTGGCCATCTTCGTGTTCTATATCTGGCTGATCGGCCGCATGGAGGATATCAAGCGCATGTTCGGCTATCACGGAGCCGAGCATAAAACAATCCATTGCTTCGAGCACGGCTTGCCGCTCACGCCCGAAAACGCCCGCAGCTTCCCGCGCTTGCACGTACGCTGCGGCACGGCGTTTCTGATTATGGTGATGGTCATCGCCATCCTGGTGTATACCGTCACGCCGCTCAATGCGCTGATCGCGGCCTGGGGCGTGCCGGACGGACCTGCGAAGCTTGCGCTGGTCATCGCGGTGCGCATCCTGCTCATGCCGCTGATCGCGGGCATCAGCTACGAGATCACGGTGAAATGGGCGGGCAGCCATCCTGAAAACCCACTGGTCAAGGTTATTTTGTGGCCCGGCATGCAGATGCAGAAGCTCACCACGCGCGAGCCCGACGACGGCCAGATCGAATGCGCGATCGCCGCCATGAAGAAGGTGCTCGAACGAGAAGAGGCCGAAGGGGCGAAAGCCATCCAGGGCGCATAGCGCATCGCGCATGCGGCGAAAAAGGCGCGCGGTCGAGAAGCGGCGCGGGTCGCTGCGTCTGTCGCAGGGGCCGTGCCGCGCGCTGCGGGGCAACGCAGGGCCGCGCCCTGCTTCGCGACGGCAACGGGCGCTTTTCCCGATTGCGCGCGTTGCATGCCGCACGGGCGTCCGTGCGCATAAGGAAACCCCCTCAGGCCGTGTGTCGCATCGGCTTGAGGGGGTTTCGTGAAAACCGGGGACGGACCCGTGGTTTTAAGGAGGCGTTCGAGCGAATCGGCATCGGCCGAAAGGCGGCGCCTTTCGAACCCGCGGGAAGAACCCGGGCCGCGAACGTATGCCGAAGCGCGGATGCCCGGCTGCGGGCGGCCGTGCTTTTCGCGGCGGCGTTCGTCTTCGCGTGGCTTTCACTATAGACGCTTCTCGATTGATATCAATATCTAAAAAACTGATAGACAATATAATGAATTTCGATAATGCTCCTGATGGAAATTGATAGTACAGTTTTCCCGCCGATGGCCACTCGCGGCGGATACCATCTGCTCGCCGCGGAGCATACGTTTCGTTCGCGTGACGATCGCTGTCGAATGCACGATGCCCGCGGCAGTCGCCGTCGGCCGCGGGCATCGCTCGCATGACGCTTTCTGCGAGCCGTCCGCCGCGTACCCTCGCGCCGTCTGCCGCGCATTGCGCGGCGTCTGCGGCGGCCGATGGGGCGCAGGCCGCGCATGCGCGCAGGGCCGGTGCCTGCGGCGGGAAAA
>USEZ01000096.1 GCA_900553775.1 uncultured Slackia sp.
CGGATGGATGCGTTCGCGGTTCTGGATCATCTTATCCACGGTGACACCGCCCGCGGTCTTCACAAGCTCCTCCAGCTCGTCGGCGGCCTCGCGCAGGGCGCATACGCCCGCAAGGCCCAGACCCACGACGCAGACGTCCGCGTCGATCGTCTCCACGATCGACGATTCGTCGATCGGCGCGGGAGCGTCGAGGAACGGGGGCCTGTATTCCGTCGGATTCGCCTGAGCTTGCGCCGCCGCCCCTTCTGTCTGCTCGGCCGGCTTTTGCGGAGCGCAGCCCGCCAAGCCGGCGCCTGCGATCGCCGCGGCGCCGAGGCCGAGAAACGCCCTTCTGCTCACATCGTTTCTTTCCATGGTTCCCTCCTCCATTCTCGCATCGACGCCTCTTGTATCATGGGGGCGTCTTGCTTTCGACGCCCTCGAGGCTAGGCGCATTCCCGTACCCCGCGCCATCGCCTTTTTCCGCCGAATGCCGCTTCGCCTGTCACCCGAAGCGGTCGATCGCGTACCAAGGGGCTCACCCGTCCGATGCCTGCGGCGGCAGACGGGCATAGTGGTCGAAGCGCAACGATTCGCGAGAAGGAGAAAGATCATGCCGTCGTTCATTCGCTGTGCGGGTTTTTCGCTGTTCCTGCTTGCCGACATTCTTTGCTTTCATGCCGACACGGCGCTCTCCTCTTTCGTATCGCTGGAAGGCGACGCCTATGCCGTCCTGTCGATAACGATGCGCCTGGCAACCCTTGCCGCGTTCGCCCTCGCCTGCCTGCTTCGTGGCGAAAAAACGTCGTCCATCGTCCGCCGGGCCCCGCTTTTCGCAGGCGTGCTCTTCGCGGGCGGCGCCCTTGCGTCGGCCGCGCCGATTCCCGCCGCTCAATGCGCCGACGCGTGCGGGCTGGCCTGCATGGCGGCGGCGCAGGCGATGCTCAATCTTGCCTGGCTTTCCCATGTGGGCACGCTCTCTTATAAAAACGCCTATCTTTTCCTGTTGGGCGGCCATGCGTTGGCGACGGTCTTGTGCGCTTTGCTTCTCGAGGCCGCAGGCTCCTACCTGACGATTGCGACCGTGGTTGCATTCCTTCTTTCCTGCCTTGCGGCTTTCCTGACCCGCAATGCGTCCGAGAAGACCGACCGCGCGTTTTCGCTCGAACAGCTTCGCTGCACGGCGCCGGTGCTTGGCCGCGGCGTATGCGCGGTGGGGCTTTTCGCCTTCGTCAGCGGATTCGTCGGCGCCATCGACCCTCCGGAAAACGACGCCTTGATGCAGTGGATCACGCTGGGCGTATCGGCGGCGGTCGTCGCGATCATGTCGCTGCCCGCTTTGCTGCTCAAACAGCCTTTGAAGCTCGAAAACAGCTATCGATTGGCGCTGCCGCTGTCGGCGCTCGGCTTTTTGGTGCTGCCCGGTCTCGCCGCCGGCGCTCCTGCGGGAATAGCAGGCGTGTTTTCCACGACGGGCTATATGGTGTGCGGCATCGTCTTGTATTGCACGATCGCCGAAGTCTGCCGCGCGGCGGGCCTGCCGTCTGCCGCTCTGTATGCCGCAAGCGAGACGGCCGTGCTGACGCTGCTGCTTTTCGGCCGCTTCTGCGGCGGCATCGCCTCGATGGTCATGCCGCGCGATGCGGCGGGCTTCGTCGTGGTGGCGTTCGGGTGTTTGTATCTCGGCATTCTCGGAATGTCGTGGCTCCTCGGACGCGAAAGCGCCGCGCGGCGAACGCATGATGCCGCACAGGCCGCACCATGCTGCCGCCATGGCCGAATACTACGGACTCGATGAACGGGAGCGCGCCGTTTTCATGCAGCTGGCGCAAGGCCGCTCCATTCCGCGTATCGCCCAAGATTGCTACCTTTCGCCGAGTGCGATCAAATATCATGTCCAAAAGATCTATCGCAAGCTCGATATCCATACGCGCGGCGAGTTGGCGGCGCTTGCCAGGCATCCGTTTTTCCCCGACGCCATGCCGAAAAACGCGATGTGTCGGGACATCGACGCTTGTGCGGCGCAGTCCGAATCGAGCGGACGGCCGTCGCGCGAGGGCACGTGCGAAGAAGGCGAGCAGGTCCGGTTTGCTTCGACAGGCGAAGAGGCGCTTGCCCGTTTCGGGCTGACCGAACGCGAACGCGATGTGTTCGTCCTTCTGGCCGGCGCCCGTACGGTCGACGATATCGCGCGGCGCTTGGAAATTTCGGAAAACACCGTGAAGACGTACATCAAGCGCATCTACAAAAAGATGGATGTCCATTCCAAACAAGATGTGATCGATTTCGCATTGAAGCACGGTATACGCTTCTGACCTGGGGTTCGCAACCTCAAGGTGCAAACGATTCTTGCATAATGAAGCCTCAGGTTGGTGGATTCGCGCCTTGCGCTACCTTATATTCGTCGGCAAGACGTCTTACGAAAGGACGCGCCGCCCGCCAGCTTCGATGCGTCAAGGCGGCGCGCATCGATTCCACGCACGACCGAAAGGCACCCCTATGAGTTTCCGTGACAACCTTCAACATCTTCGCGCAACCCGCAATATGACGCAGGAACAGCTCGCCATGCTGCTCGGCGTGTCGCGCCAATCCGTCACGAAATGGGAAGCCGAGAAAAGCTATCCCGAAATGGACAAGCTCCTTGCGCTTTGCAACATCTTCGAATGCTCGCTCGACGACCTTGTGCAGGGCGATTTGACGCAGCGTTCGCTCGAAGCGGACGCGGGCGCCGCGGTGCCGAACGGACCCGCTACCGACATATGCGGCTATGACGAGCATATGCGCGATTTCGCTTTGAAGATCCCCACGGGCATCGCCTGCATCATGCTCGGATTCATCTGGACTATTTTCGTCAGCGGCGGCCCGACGGGAATCCTGCATGATGGCGACGTCGTTTCGGTCGCGGGTCTTTTCGCCGGCGTTTTCGCGGGCCTTGTCATCATCGTTCCCGCAGGCATGAAGCATTCCGCTTTCGTGAAGGCGCATCCTTATATCGAAGACTTCTATACCGCCGAGCAGAAGGCCCGGTCGGGCAAACGATGCGCCCGCGCCGTGGTGGCGGGCATCGGCATGGCGCTTGCGGCGATTCTCGTTTTCGTGGCGGCGGACGAAACAGGATATGAACGCGTCGGCGATTCCGTCGGCTTTATGCTGATCGCCGCCGCGGTGTGGGTTTTCGTCAATGCGGGCATGCTGCATTCGCGCATGAATCTGTCCGAATACAATCAGAACGCCATCGACGAATTGGAACTCGAAGACATCGCGAATGCCGCCATCGACGAGCAACGCAAGAAAGCGCTGCTTGCGGCCCATGGCATCAAGACGCGCAAGCAGCGCCTCACAGGCAATCTGTGCGGCATCATCATGATCGCGGCGAGCATCGTCGGCCTTGTGATGCTCTTCTGGCCCCTTGCCCAGGGCATCGACCCCGACGATGTGGACTGGACGGGAAATCTTTTCTGGATGGCGTGGGTCGTCGGCGGCCTGTGCTGCGGCATCGTGGCGCTTGCCGTCAATGCATTCGTCGAAGACGAATAAGGGCGCTCTGTCGCGCCATATGCGGGGCCCGCGTCCGATACTATGCGGGCCCCGCGCTGTTGCGCGATGCATCGGATGGGCGACAGGCGCGGCGGGCCTGCGAACGGCGTCCTCGACGCGCGATCTTGAAAGCACGAGCGGCGAGGACGCACCGCAACGAAGACGGCGGTGCCAATCGGGCCGCCTTCGAGCGCGATTGCGGCCGTTCGGAGTCTCTGCATATCGGCGTTTTCCGGAAACCCGCCCTGCATTCGCGCTTACGCGCTGCGGCGCCTTTATGGTGTGACTGCGCGAGCGCGGCTGCATGCGCGATGAAGGCGCAAGCGCGCTCGAAGCATCGAGGACGACGAAAGGAACGAACGATGAAGCTTCTCGTGGCATCGGATATCCACGGATCGGCGCTGTGGTGCGAAGCCCTCATGAAAAGCATCGAGGCGCAGACGCCCGACAAGGTGATCCTCCTGGGCGACCTTCTGTACCACGGACCGCGCAATCCCCTTCCCGACGGCTATGCGCCCCGGGAAGTGGCCGCCATGCTCAACAACATGGCCGAGCGCATCGTGGCGGTGCGCGGCAACTGCGATTCCGAAGTGGACCAAATGATGCTTCGCTTTCCCTGCCTGGGCGATTACGCGCTTGTTCTCGATGGCGCGAAAACCCTCTTCGCCACGCACGGGCACGTTTTCGGCCCCGATAATGTGCCCTTCTTGCCATCGGGCTCCGTCGTTTTGTCGGGCCATACGCACATCAAGACGAACCGGGTGAAAGACGGTTTGCTGTTCGCCAATCCGGGAAGCGTATCGCTGCCGAAAGACGGATCGCACAGTTACGGCGTCTACGAGAACGGCGCGTTTCGGACATTCGAGCTGCATCGATAGCCCTTTGTCGTCGATACGACGAATCGTAAAGCGACGCGATGCGTTTTCGAAGAGCATAAGTCTCGCATGCGATACGCCCTCCGTGGAAGCCTTCGATTGCATGCGCCGGTCCGTGAAACGAACGGCCGCGATGCGTGTCCGCCGCGTAATCGAAAGCTTCGCCGCGCAGGCGGGCAATCCCGGCGACCGGTTCTTATGCTTCAAATCGCCCCCAATGCAAGCGGCCCTGGAATGAACGTTCATTCCAGGGCCGGCATATGCGCATGAGGGGTTCAGCCCGCGGCGTCCTTCTGCAATCGAAGGCGTCTGACGAAGCGGGCCTAACCCACGACGAACATGACCAGAAACGCCAGCGCGGCGATCCACATGAGCGGCTTGACCTCATTCGCTTTGCCCTGCACCACCTTGATGATGCAGTAAGAGATGAAGCCGAAGCCGATGCCGTTGGTGATGGAGTAGGTCATCGGAATGCCCAGGATCGTGACGAATGCCGGGAAGGCATGCTCGATCTTGGCCCACTCGATGCTCACCACGTCGGAAAGCATGAGATAGCCCACGACCACGAGCGCACCGCAGGTGGCGGAGGCGGACACCATGCCGATGACCGGCGCGAAGAACGCGAAGATGACGAACAGCACGCCCACGACGATGTTCGAGAAGCCGGTGCGGGCGCCTGCGGCGGCGCCGGAGGTGGATTCGACGAAGCTCGTGATGGAGCTTGCGCCGAAAAAGCCGCCCGCGATGGCTGCGGCGGAGTCGACGGCCAAGATGGGCTGGATGTCTTCGACGTTGCCGTCTTTATCGACGAACTCGCCCTGCTCGCCCACGGCCACAACGGTACCCATGGTGTCGAAGAAGTCGCTCATGAGCAGCGAGAACACGAACAAAAGCAAGGCGGGCTGCAGGAACACCTGCACGATGGCGAGGGTGTCGGTTCCGGGAACCGTCTGGAAAGGCGCGGCGAACGCGGAGAAATCGAGGCCGAAGTTCCATTCCGTAGGAAGAGCCGTAACGCCCAGCGGAATGCCGACGATCGTGGCTGCCACGATCGAGATGAGCAGGCCGCCCTTCACATTGAGCGCCTGCAGCACCACGGCGATGAGAATGGAAATGAGAGCGACGAGGGCGACGGGAGAAGACAGATCGCCCAGCGCAAGCACGGTGGATTCGTCGGCAACGATCAATCCGCCGCCTTTCAAGCCGATGAACGCGATGAACAACCCGATGCCGATGCCGATCGCATGGCGCAGGCTCACGGGAATGGCATCCATGATGGCTTTGCGCAGGCCGCACAGCACGAGAATGAGGATGACGATGCCCTCGAGGAACACGATGGCCATGGCCACGCGCCAGTCGACGGCCGTCTCGCCCAGGCAGAGCGTGTAGGCGACGACCGCATTGATGCCCATGCCCGAAGCGAGGGCGATCGGCCTGTTGGCGATGATGCCCATGGCCACGGTCATGACGGCGGCGCCCAGGCAGGTCGCCGTGAGCGCGGCATCGAAGGGGATGCCCGCCGCTTGCATCAGGGACGGGTTGACGGCGATGATGTAGGCCATGGCCAGAAACGTCGTCAAACCGCCGATGATCTCGTTTCCGATCGTCGAGTTGCGCTCGGAAATCTTAAAGAACTTATCCACTGAGAGGATCCTCCTTCGAATCGTGGATATCCGACAGTCGCATCCGCATACGAAAGTAACGAATGCGCAACGAATTCTATCATTGCTCTTGTTCGGCCGGCGGCCGATGCCGATTTATTTTCCATGCGAAGCCTGCTTTCGTTTCCCTCCCGCAAAACGATTCGAAAACCGCGCTTCGATTCCGCAGCATTGCCGAAGACACGATGAACAGGGTTTTTATCCATATCGTCTATTTGCATGACACCGTGCATGATAGAAAATCCGTAAATCGGCCATTTGCACGATAGCGCGCCCGACGCTTCGGGATATGCTGCCTTTCGTCAGAACGTCGCCGTGTCGATGCATTGAGCAGAGCGCGGCATCGGTATGCGAAACGCATCCTAGAGGAGGAACCATGAAAATCTTCGGTCTCGGCATGCCCGAACTGCTCATCATCTTGGGCGTCGCCCTGCTTATCTTCGGGCCCAAGCATCTTCCCAAGCTCGGAAGCGCGCTGGGAAAGACCATCAAGAACCTTCGCGACGGCTTCAACTCGGGCGACGGCATGATCAAAAAGACGTCGGAAGAGGCGGAGGAAGAAGCGCCCAAGCGTAAGAAGAAGGCCGTCAAGCGCATCGAAGCCGCCCATGAGGAGGCCGCAGCCGTCGAAGAAGACGCCGACGCCGTCGCGGCATCCTAAGCCTGTCGAACGAAAACCTACGCCGTCAAGGCTTGCGACAGCAGGCGGGCCCGGGATCCATCCTGGGCCCGCCTGCTGCATCGGAGGCAAGCGCGATGCGTTTTGCTATGATTGCTCCGACCGAAGGAGATGCAATTGCAGCAGCCTATCCCCCGCTTCCTCCAAGCCCCCTCCCTGCGTCGCATCGCAGGGTTTTCCTGCTACCAGGGTTTCATCTACGCCGTGTTCTATATGGGAACGAACCGCGCCCTCGAGATCGGATCTCTCGCGATCGAGCGGGCCGATCTTCTGGCAACCCTCGTCGCGATGGTTCTCGCTTTCGCGGGAATGGGCGTTTTCCCCCGAATCGCCGAGCGCATCCTTTCAAGCGATGCCGCCATCGCGCTGTGCGCGGCCGCGATTTCGTTCGGCGTGTTCGCGTCTCGTCTTCCCGAAACGCTTCACGCGCCCGGCATATTGCTGGAAGCTTTGTCGGTTGGCGTTCCTATGGCTGCGCTTCTCGTCGCATGGGGGCGCGTCCTCGGATCGTCCTCTCCGCGTATCGCCGCATGCGAGATCTTCGCCTCGACCGGCATCGCCGCAGGCGTCTGCCTCATCGTTTCGTTTCTCGGCGACAACGCG
>USEZ01000097.1 GCA_900553775.1 uncultured Slackia sp.
GAAGACGAACTCGAGCAAGCGCGCACCAAGGCGATGCGCGAGATGGAAGAGCGCGCAAGCCGCATGGGCGCGCACGCCGTCGTAGGCGTCGATTTCGACTACGAGGTGCTCGGCGCGGGCGACATGCTGATGGTCACCGCCAGCGGCACGGCCGTCACCGTCGAAGCGCTTTAACCCGCACGGTCGTTCACCCGACCACCGCGGGCATCGCATGTGAAAACCGCCGTATCCGAAGAGGCCGCATATGCGGCCTCTTCGCTTGGCATCCGCCCTTGAACACCGAAAAGGCCGGGGCCGCGGAAATCTTTCGGTCCCGGCCTTTCGCAGCGGCCTTGAAGTGTTCGACGCCGATTGCGCGAAAAACGAGCGCTAATACACCATGCCCATGGCTTCCTGCACTTCGGCAAGCGTCTCGTTCGCGATCGCGTTGGCGCGCTTGTTGCCCTCGTGCAACACGTCTTTGACGTAATCGAGGTCGTTTTCGTAACGCAGACGGCGTTCGCGGATGGGAGCGAAATACTCGTTGACCGCCTCGGTCACGTATTTTTTCAAAGCACCCGAACCGCCCATGCCGATCTCTTCCGCGATTTCGACTTCGTTTCGCCCGGTGCAGATGGCGGCCGTGGAGATAAGCCCCGAAACGCCGGGACGATTCTCGGGATCGAACGTGATCATGCGCTCGGAATCGGTCTGGCTCTTCTTGATGCGCTTGGCGGTTTCTTCGGCCGTCATGGAGATGGCGATCGCGTTGCCGTAAGACTTGCTCATCTTGCGCCCGTCAAGGCCGGGAAGAAGAGGCGTGTCGGAAAGCAGCGCATCCACCTCGGGAAACACCTGGCCGTAGCGATTGTTGAAACGACGGGCGATCGTGCGCGTCAGCTCGATATGGGGCAGCTGGTCGCGGCCGACCGGAACCACGTTGCCCTTGCAGAACAGGATGTCGCAGGCCTGATGCACGGGATAGGTCAGAAGCAGGCCCGTAAGTTCATGGCCCGATGCCTCCATCTCGGCTTTCACCGTGGGATTGCGCTGCAGCTCGGCCTCGGTGACCAGGCTCAGAAACGGAAGCATCAGCTGGTTGCAGGCGGCAACCGCGGAATGGGTGTAGATCATGGTTTTCTCGGGATCGATGCCGCACGCGAGATAGTCCATCACCATGTTGTACACGTTGTCCTGGATATGCTCGGTCGTGTCGCGGTCGGTGATCACCTGGTAGTCGGCGATGAGCACATTGGTGCGCGCACCCATGTCCTGCAGCTCGACGCGGCCCTTCAACGTGCCGAAATAGTGGCCGAGATGCAGCCTGCCCGTCGGGCGGTCGCCTGTGAGCATGGTGTATTTCTCGGGATGGGCGGTCAGATCGGCGCGAATCTCGTCGCTGCGCTTCCGGCTTGCCTCGAAGCTTTCTTCGTTTGCCATGGTTCGGCACTCCTATCGATTGAGAAGCCGCCGGCAACGCGGGAAGCGGCGGCGGCGCATCCACCGTATCGGGTGCCTATGGTATCACGACCCCCGCAGCCGACGGCGCGAATCTGCGGCCGGACCGCGCAAGGGCCTGCAGCCCGGCCGCCTGCGATGGCGAGCCCGTGTGCGGCCGCAGCGAAAACGCAGCCCGAGCCGCGGTGATCGATGGGGCGGGCACGCCATGCTATAGTAGGCGCCATGAATTCCTACACCACCATAGAAGGCCGCGCCTCCGCCGAAGTCGAAGAGAAGAAGAGCCGCTTCATCGCCAGCCTCGCCCATGTGGAAACCGAAGAGGAAGCCCTCGCCTTCCTCGACGAAATCCGCGCGGCGAATCGCATGGCGCGCCACAACGTCTACGCCTACATCCTGCGCGAAGGCGGAGCGGGCGCCGAAGGGCGCATGCGCTATTCCGACGACGGCGAGCCGCAGAAGACGGCCGGCCTGCCCACTCTCGAAGCCATCCGCCATGCGGGACTCACCGACGTCATCGTGGTGGTCACGCGCTATTTCGGCGGCGTGCTTCTCGGGACGGGCGGGCTCGTGCGCGCCTACACCCAAGCGACGCAGGCAGGCATCGAGACGGCGCATGCCGTCGTGGTGTCGCGCTGCGTCGACATCGAAGTGCGCCTCGATTACGCCTTCTATGACCGAATGACGCGCCTTGCCGCCGATTGCGGCGCGAAGGTGCTCGATGTGCGCTATGCCGAAGGCGTGACCATGACGCTGCGCATGCTCGACACAACCCAGCAGCCGCTGCTCGACGGCATGACGGAGCTTTTCCGCGGCAAGCAAGACATCGAGGTGTCGCAGCCTTTCGACGCCATGTTCTGATTCGCGCCCGCCGCGCGAAACATCCGGAATCGCCGTACGTCCCGCGCGAGAGCGTTCCGCCGTGCGGACGAGGCGGCCCGATTATCGGGGAAACACCGCGTAGGCCCGTCTTCCGTTCGCATCGAACTCATGCACCGACACGCCGAAGGCGCTCTGGATCGCGCCCGCCGCGAACACGTCTTCGGTCGCGCCGGAGCAGACGATCCTGCCGCGATCCATCACGACGAGACGGTCGCAGTAGCGAAGCGCGAGGTCGAGATCGTGGATGACCAGAACCGTCGTCTTGCCCTCTTCCTCGTTGAGCCTTCGCACCAGCCGCATCACGTCGTGGCATGCCCCGATATCGAGATACGTCGTGGGCTCGTCGAGCAGAATCGTGTCGGCGTCTTGCGCCAGAACCATGGCGATGAATGCACGCTGACGCTGGCCGCCCGAAAGGCGCGCGAGTTCGCAATCGCGCAAATCCGCCATATCGGTCGCTTCGAGGGCGCGCTCGACCGCCTTCTCGTCTTCCCGAGACATGGCTCCGAACCCGCCCGTATGCGCGAACCTGCCGCACGATGCAAGCGCCGCAACCGTCATGGCGGGAGGACGAAGGCCCTGAGACAGAAGCGCCAGCTTGCGGGCACGCTCTTTGGCGCCATACGACGAAACGGGCCTGCCGTCGAGCAGGACATCGCCCGCCTGCGGAACCAGCATGCCCGATGCCAGCTTGAGCAGCGTCGATTTCCCACAGCCGTTCGGGCCGACGATTCCCGTGACCGCGCCCGAAACGAATCCGACCGAAAGCCCGTCGATGAAAGCGCAGCGGCGATCGTATGAAAACGCCAGGCCGCGCATCGCGATGACATGTTCCTCAGCCAATGTCGGTCCTTCTGTTCTTGAAAATGAGATAGATGAAAAACGGACCGCCCAGAAACGCCATCGGAATGCCGACGGGCACCTCGTACGGCGCGAAGACGATACGCGTCAGAAGATCGCATCCGACCACGAAAGCGGCGCCCGAAAGCGCCGAAAGAGGCAGAACCAGACGATTGTCCGCACCGACGAAAAAACGGACGATATGGGGCACCACGAGCCCCACGAATCCCAAAAGCCCGGCGAAGCTCACCGCCGCGCCCGCAAGCAACGCCGCCACCGCCAACAAGGCCAAACGGTTCGCCCTGACGTTCATGCCCAGACCATGGGCAGCCTCATCGCCAAGCGAGATGATGTCGAGACGCCTTGCGCCGATGAATCCGAGCGCAAGGCCCGCGGCCGCGAATGCCGAAGGCCACGCAAGATCGCCCAAAAGCACGCCCGAAAGCCCGCCCGATAAAAACATCGACGACCCGACGTAGGCATCGGGATCGAGAATCAGAACCGTATTCATGCCTGCGGCGAACACGGCGGTGATAGCGATGCCCGCAAGCACCACGGCAAGACGCGACGCTCCCGCATGCGTCGATATGGCGAAGACGATGAGCGCCGAACACAAAGCCCCGGCGAATGCCGCCGCGGGCGCGAGCCAGGTCGCCTGAGGAAGCAGCGACGCCGCCAGCAAAACGAACAGGCCCGCCCCTGCATTCACGCCGATGATATTCGGGCTCGCCAACGGATTGTCGAGCACCGCCTGGATGATCGCCCCCGACACCGCAAGGCAGGCACCTGCCACCAATGCGGCGAGCACGCGCGGCAAACGAACGTTCACCAGGATGCTTTTCGCGCTCGCATCCACAGGAGCGCCGCTTACCCATGCGACGAATTCGCCGAAACTGACCGACGACGACCCCAGAAGAAACGCAAGCACGCTCAAGACGACAAGCAAGGCGAGCAGCAACGCCCCTGCAGCAGCCGTCGCCGGCGCGGCTTTCGCGGCGCGCCGGCGATTCCAGCCGTTTCGATGTGTTTTCCACGCCATTACGAAACGGCATCCTTCCCGTAGAGGTATTCGGCGAGCACGCGATAGCTCTCGTCCCATTTCTCATTCGGCTTATACATGAACATCTTGGGATCGAGCACGATATAACGGCCGTTCTCAACCGCCGAAAGCGTCGACCATGCGGGGCTTTGCGAGGTGGCGGCTTCGAGGTTTCTCATCGCCGATTCTCGGTCAGGTTCTTCAGGGCCGCCGTATCGTCGTTGCCCATAGGCACGACGAAGATGAAATCGGGATCGAGCTCGATCACCGATTCCAAGCTGAAATCAGAAAGCAAGCTGCGATTCTCGTCGGCCAGATTGCGCGCGCCCAGATCGGCAAGCATATCGCCCGTCATAGACGAGGACGCCTGCACACGCGTGCCGCGCGAAAACGTCGTCATAAGCAATGCGGTCGGCGCGTCTTTTCGTTCCGACGCCTTTTCAACGATGTCGGAAATAGACTGCTCGACGCGCTCGGCGTTTTCCCGATAGAGGTCGTCGCGTCCCGTGATCTCGCAGAACGTGCGCATCATGCGCACGTAATCGTCGAATACCGTCACCTCGAAATACGCGACGGGAACGCCCGAGGCGTCGAGGGCGTCTTTCAAGTCGACCTGACTCGTTTCCCCGCCCCCGCGGCCGTTTTTGGCGGACGTCATGATGACGAAGTCGGGGTCGAGCGCAAGAATCGACTCGAGGTCGATGCTCGCGAAATCGCCCACGGTTCGCACGTCGGGAGACGAAAGCGCATAGGTCTCGGAAGACAGCGCGTCGTCGGACGCTCCGACAAGGGTGCCGCCCGCCAGCTCCCATGCATTCGCGAAGCTTCCCATGCACGCCACCACGCGCTGCGGATTCTCCACCGTGACCTCGTTGCCCATATCATCGGTGAACGTATAGGCCGCGGGCGCCTTCTGCGCCGACGCCTCGCTATCGGATGCAGGGGCCTGCGAAGCGGGCTGTTCGGGCTGGAAAGCGCCGCATCCCGCAAGGGCAAGGCCCGCGACAAGCGCCACCGACACCGCGAAGGCGGCCGCCGCGCGCACTCCGAGCGCACAGGGCCGTTTCATGCGCTCCGAAACCTCGTTTTTCCGTTTCATCTTCGCTCCTTTCTTTTCGCGCGCACCGGGCACGCCATCGATACGCGGCATTACGAATCGAGTTTCAACCCATGAGCGCAGTAGTCGTCCTGCGCCAGGATGTCGCCATCGTGGTAATAAGCGGCGCGGGCACGGCATCCCCCGCATCCGTCGCGGTAATCGCAGGTGCCGCACGCCCCCGAATACGCCTGGGTGCGCAATTTCTCGAACACGGGACTCGACTTCCAAATCTCGTCGAAGGGCCGCTTGCGCACATCGCCCGCATCCTCGGTCATATAGGCGCACGGGCGCACGATGCCTTCGGAGCCGACCACGCAATACGTCAAACCCGCCAAGCACCCCCGCTCGAAACGCGTTTCCACGCCGAGCTGACGGGCCACACGCGTGAACTGCGGCGCGCAGGTGGGCTTGACGTCGATGGAAAGCTCGCGCGATTTCCTCATCAAAGCGCGCAAAAGCTCCTCGTTCTCTTTTACCTGCAGAGCGGTTTCCTGGATGAACTCGCCTCTTCCTACGGGAATCAGGAAGAAGACGTAGTGCGCAATCGCGCCGATGTCTTGGGCGAAATCGGAAATAGCGCATATCTCGTCACGATTCCAATCGACCACCGTCGTATGCAGCTGGAATGCAAGGCCCGCCCGCTTGCATGCTTCGATGCCCCGAAGCGTGAGTTCATGCGCGTTTTCAAGCCCGCGAAACCTGTCGTGCTTGCCCGGATCGAGGCTGTCGACCGAAATGCCCATCGCACGCGCGCCGCTTTTCTTCAAACGCACCGCCGTCTCGTCGTCGATCAGCGTTCCATTCGTGCCGAACACGGGATGCAGGCCCCGCGATGCCGCATATGCCACCAAGTCGTAGATGTCGGGACGCATCAAAGGCTCGCCGCCCGAAAAAATCATGACCCTGAAGCCGGCTCGTGCGATGCCGTCGATCATCGCACGAGCCTCTTCGGTGCTCAGCTCCCTATCGGTCGCATCGTCGGCATCCTGATAGCAATGGGCGCATTTCAGGTTGCATTTATTGGTGGTCATCCATGAGACGATCACGCGCACTCCTTTCCGATGGCGAAACCCTTTGGAATCCCGCCGCCTTGCGTTATCGAACGAATTCCTGCCTTATTCGCCCCCCACGTGCGGCTCAACGCCGCCTTCCGCGGCGCGCTCCTCCCCTATGCGGCATTCGAAAGCAAGCGATCGCGCGCGAAGCGAACGCAAAACGCCGCAACGGCGCTCTCGCCTCGCGCGCTCCGATTCGCCCGAAGATTCGAACAAGTCGGAAAGCGTGCACACGAACACGCCGTCGACAATGGAGGCGGAAGCATCGACGGCGGGCGGGTCGGCGAAATCGAACAGAATGCTCATGCGTCCTCGACGCATGCGGCGCACCGCCCTCATCGTCGAAGCGCCCACGGGGCCGTCGGCGAAAGCGGCCGAGAACACCACGATGTCGGCTTGCGCCATAGCGCCCACCCAGACCCCCGTGCCGCAATCGGCCGAACACGCTGCAGCGCCTTGGTCGCACGCCCGCGCGACCAGAGCATCGCCTAAGGCCGACGAGCCCACGGCAAGCACGCGTCGGCCGCGCATGCCCTCGAAGATGCGGCCGGCAAATCCGAAGGCCGTGCGCAACGCCTCTTCGACGTCGCGGGCCTGGGCGGTACCGCCCGCAAGCGCACCCACATGGAGTGCCTCCTCGAAAAGGCTCTCGAGAATCGGCCTTGCCGCACCATGCCCGCCCGTCGCAAGCGCATCGGCTGCCATGCAGGCGAAAGACGCATCCTCGGAGAAATACGACTCTGCGCCGCATGCCGCGGAAAACAGATGCATGACGGCATCGGCCCCTTCGGCGAAATACGAACCGGACATCGTCCGGGAGGGCGAGCAGGAAAGGCACTCCGCCACCGAAGCGCACAGGCGGGCGAAGGCGTCGAGACCCTCGCAAAAGACCGCATAGACCTCG
>USEZ01000098.1 GCA_900553775.1 uncultured Slackia sp.
GCATGCAACGAACCCCGCGCCGTGATGTATGCGTCACGAATACATGCGGAAGTCGCGCATGAGGTCTTGGCGGTTGCTCTGCCCCGTCTTGTGCAAAATGTTGTGCACGTGCACCTTCACGGTAGAAAGCGCCAGGTTCATGTCGCTCGCGATGTTTTGGTTGTCCCTGCCCAGCAGCACTTCTCTTAGCACCTCGGTCTCGCGGGCCGAAAGGCCGTAGCGGTCTTTATACGATGCCAGGCCGTTGTCGATGAACGCGGCGGTCTTGTCGCAATCGTCCGCAGGCGGCGTTTTGAAGTGCAGCGAGAACAGCCTCCAACAGCCTGCGCAGATGAACCCGGCGCACCACAGCATAAGCGCGTTCTCGGCGAAATTGCGCTCGGGGAAAAACGGCACGGACCCGCTCGATACGAGCTCAGGGTCGATGAAGAACATGAACACCGCGTTTTCGACCACAACCGCCACGGCGAAGAACAGCAGGCCGCCGTAAAAGAGGCGATAACGCCACATGCGCTCGCGCACGATGCCGTCGGGAGAAGAGATGTAGCGCGCCGCCACGTACAGAAGCATCCAGATTATGACGACGGAACGCATGCCGTAGAAAAGGAAGAGGCCGAGCGAGTCGTTATCGATGAGGAAATACACCGCAAGGCTTCCTACGACGAACACGATGCCGGGCGCGGCCTTGAACGCCTTGCTGCGCACCTCGAAGAAATCGCATATGCACAGCCAAAGAGCCATGAGAATTCCCGCGCCCGTGACCACGGACGGAAGCTGCGACCCGACGAAATACACCGATTCGGGAGAACCCTGCATCATCGCCGCATCCGTCGCGGCGGCGCCGCGCAGCAAGAAATCGTCCTGGAACACCAAAGCCACGTCGAAGAAATACGACAGGAACCCGGCGCATGCGATGGCCAACGCACGGCGGTGCGAAACCAGATAGCCCGACAGGCAGAATGCAGCGGCAGTGATGCTCACGAGCAGGATGAGCAGCGTGTAATAGAACAGCAGAATCGTCATCGTCATAAATAAACCGGCCTTGGTCTCAAATCCCGCCCCTTGCGCGACGGCGCATCCTCCGCAGAAGAAAACCGCACTTCAATCGCGTTCGAGCCATTCTACACCCAAATTAAACCCGCCCCCAATCCCTCTTAAATATCGTGCAAAACGTGCAAGCGGCCTATAGTGCAGAGGACGAATGCGATCCCGAACGGACAGCATCGTCCTACCACCTGATTTTCCACAGCCGCGAGCCGTCCTTTATGCCCCACCCCGTTTTCCAGGACGGCTCGCACCCCTTTTCGGCACCGGCGCCGCATCGCGCGACGCATCGGGCGGACTGTCTTAAGACCGTATGGGAAGAACGGTCTTTCGATAGAAGGAGAGAGAAGCCGCGGCATGCCGCGGCGAAACGAAAACAAGGAGGCATCATGTCAGCAGACGCGACGACCGCCACGCCGGTCGCAACGATGGACGCACCGCCGAAGAAAAAGAAGAAATTCAGCGTTCCTACCGCGTTCACCATCCTGTTCGTCATCACCATCCTGGCCGTCATCGCCACGTGGTTCATTCCCGCCGGCGCCTATTCGAAGCTGGCCTATCTGCCCGATTCCTCGGAATTCCAGATCACCGAACCGAGCGGCGAAGTGCGCACCATACCCGCAACCGAGGAAGCCTTCCGCGCCGACCCCGAACTGCAGGATATGAAGGTCGATGTCGACAAGTTCCTCGACGGCTCCATCACCAAGCCGATTTCGGTTCCCGGCACCTATGAAGAGCTGCCGCAGCAGCCCAAAGGCCTGTTCGACGTAACGGCCGCCATGGTCAACGGCACCATCAACGGCGTCGACATCATGGTGTTCATCCTGGTTCTGGGCGGCTTGATCGGCGTCGTCAACGCATCGGGCGCCTTCGAATCGGGCCTTGTGGCCCTGACGAAGAAAACCAAGGGTCGCGAGTTCCTCTTGGTATTCCTCGTCAGCATCCTCATGGTGCTCGGCGGCACCACCTGCGGCCTGGAAGAAGAGGCCGTGGCGTTCTACCCGATTCTCGTGCCGATATTCTTGGCCCTGGGCTATGACTCGATCGTCTGCGTCGGCGCCATCTTCCTCGCCGGCTCCATGGGCACCACCTTCTCCACGATCAACCCGTTCTCCGTCGTCATCGCCTCGAACGCCGCAGGCGTCGCCTGGACCGAAGGCATCGAATGGCGCGTCGTGGGCTGCATCGTGGGCGCGATCGTGGTCGTGAGCTACCTGTATTGGTACTGCAAGAAGATCAAGAAGAACCCCGAGGCTTCCTACACCTACGAAGACCGCGAGCATTTCGCCAAGCTCTTCAGCGTGCATGACGCCAACGCCACCAGCATTCCCGCCTTCGACTGGCGTCGCAAGCTCATCCTGGTGCTGTTCGTGTCCGCCTTCATCATCATGATCTACGGCGTCGTGAACCTGCACTGGTGGTTCCCGCAGATGGCTGCATCCTTCCTGTTCATCGCGATCATCTGCATCTTCCTCACCGGCCTTGACGAGAAGACCGTCGTGGACGCCTTCATCAACGGCGCTTCGAGCCTGGTGGGCGTGTCCTTGATCATCGGCCTGGCGCGCGGCGTCAACCTGATCATGGAAGAGGGCTTCATCTCCGACACGCTGCTGTACTGGGCCTCCAACGCGGTCCAGGGCATGGAAGGCGCCGTGTTCATCATCATGATGATGGTCATCTTCTTCCTGCTCGGCTTCATCGTCCCGTCTTCCTCGGGCCTGGCCGTGCTCGCAATGCCCATCTTGGCGCCGCTCGCCGACACCGTGGGCATCGACCGCTCCATCATCGTGTCCGCTTACAACTGGGGTCAGTACGCGATGCTCTACCTCGCGCCGACAGGCCTTGTCATGGCAACGCTAACCATGTTGGACATGAAGTACACGCACTGGTTGAAGTTCGTCTTGCCGATGGTCGGATTCCTGTTCGTCTTCGGCGGAGCGCTCCTGGTCATCCAAGTCATGGTGGGCGCGTAACCGAAACCTTTCCTCGCCTTTGACGGCGGGTCGCCAATCCCCTTTGAAAACGGGTCGCCTCCTCCTTAGGCGGCCCGTTTTGTTGTCTGCGCGGTCATCCGCGGCGGGCCTTGAACGCCGCGCGCACCTCCTGCATGCGCCTGCGCCCCACGGGAAGCTGCGCGCCGTCCACAAGCGTCAGCATCTCCTCGGAAAGCAGCCGCACGTAATCGAGGTTGACCACCACCGACCGATGGCAGTACATGAACCGCTCGTCGGCAAGCCTGTCAAAGATCTGCGCAAGCGTCATATTCACGCGAAACGACTCCCCGCCCGCAAGATGCACCGTGCGCACGCGATTGAGCGACTCGGCATACATCACATCCGACGCCAGAAAGCTCGCCGCCCCACTCCTCGCTGCACGGTGCGACATGCAGCAGGACAAAACGACGAAGGGCCGCTTCATCGGAAGCGGCCCTCGTGCATCGACGCTTTGCGCGATATGCCCGCAAACGCGGATACGCCGCACAAAGCATCGCGACGCCGGGCACCGCTCGGCTCGAACGAGGCCCGGCGACGATTTCCTACCATTGGGAGGCGACCACGGCCACCTTGGCGAACATGGCGCGCGTCGCCGTTCCCTGCGGGTCGAGCGACACGGTGCCGTCGTTGTTGACGTGGCCGCCCATCACGCCTTCGTTGGCAAGCCATTTGAAATACGGAACCGCCCAGTCGGAAACTTCCTCGACATCGTGCGTCGCCGCCTCGCCGTTCGGCCAATCGAGGCCCGTCGCATCGATGTCGGCGCCGCGGAATTTCTCCATATACGACGCGATGACCTTCGCCATCTCTTCGCGCGTGATCGCCGAATCGGGACGCACCGTGGTATCTCCCGCAGCGTCGCCTTCGAAAATGCCGTTCTTATACGCCCAGTTCATCGCATGGGTGTACCAGCTGTTGGGCGCATTGTCGCTCCAACCGGTATCGTTGGTCGCATCGAAGACGCCTTCGGGCAGGGCCTCTCCTTCGGCACGGCACAGCATTTCGGCAACCTGAGCGCGCGTGACCTGGGCCTCGGGCCTGAAATCGCCCTCCGGGAATCCGCGCACGATGCCCAGACGCATGGCCTCTTCGACATACGGCACATACCACGAGCCCGCGATGATGTCGTGCGTGTCGCCCGTGCGCTGGATGATCGACAGGCACTGGGCCTTCTCGCGCTTGTAACGGTTCTGCCACCCCTGGTGGTACTGCGGCTGCCCCTTGTAGAACACCGCTACGTTTTCCACCACGTAATCGCACAGCACGCTCACGAACTGGGTGTCGGTCATATCGTCGGTCAACCCCGCGCCCGGCCAATTGTAGCCCTCGCTCAGGTAGTGGTAGACGCCGTTCCAATCGTAGCCGTCGGACACGCCGCCCACGAACTTGCGCCAGCCCGACGTGCCGAACAGGTTCGACATGCCCCAGCACAGGCCTTTCACCGCATCGTTGCGATCGGAGATGTCGATGCCGCGGCTTGCAAGATAGCGCTCGGCGGGCATGTAGTAATTCTCGTAGGCCCAGCCGTCCTGCAGGCGCGCGAAGGTGCTGTCGGCCACGGCCACGCCTTCGCCGTCGGCATGCGCCGCCGCCACCCATGCTTCATTGAGGGCCTTGCCCAGCGGCGTGAAATCGTAGACGCCCTCTTCGTTGATCTGACGAATGGCGTCGGCCGCCTGGAACTGCGCAGCGGGAATGGAGATGAACTGCTTGAACATCGAGAACTTCGCGGGATCGTAGTTGTAGCATGCGATCAGGAAGTTCTGCAGGCCGTAGCGATGGTCGAACTGGTAGAAGCCGAGCGCATGGTAGCCGTCGCCGTAGCTGAACGTACGGTCGTACGTACCGCCCTCGTAGGCGCCGAAATACAGCATGTCCTTGGAAATCTTGACGGGATACACGCTTGCCGCACGGGCGGAATCGGACAGCATCTCGATGCCATCCTCTTCGGCTTCGCTGTAGAATTCGGCCTTGTCGTAGCCGCCTTCGGGAATCCAGTCGGGCAGCGCATCGGATGCCGCGGCATCCTGCGCAATCGACGCGTCCCCTGCGGCCGGCGCAGCGTCCTGCGCGGCCTCGGGCGCCGCCGCCTCGGCATCCTCCTCCACGACGACGGCCGATTCTTCGACCGTCTCGGCAGCAAGGGCGCTATCCTGCAAGGCTCCGTCGGATGCAACGGCCTGAGATGAGGCGGCGTCTCGAGACGCCGCCTCGTCGGCGAGGGCGACGACCGGAGTCATCGTGAGCGTGAGAGCGACGGATACGCCCGTCGCAATGGCTTTGTTCCTGATTTTCATACGTATCTCCTGAGCATAGCGCGCAATAAAGCATCGGGCTGCAACCGCCATACGGGCGCATTCGACCTGCATGGGCGGCTAACTGAATAAAATACCACGATGGAAAGCGAGAACGCGCCAAAGGCGGCCGATTCCCCGCCTGCATCGAAAACCCGCCATATTCCTGCGGACGACGCGCCTCGGGCCTTTGTCGGGAAGCCCACGCGCCGCAAGGACCCCAATCTCGAGCGGGCGCCGCATCCGCACCCGCAGGCGGACGGCGCACGCCGCGCAGCCGCGGCCATCGTCTTGCGCCATCATCCGGCGGCTTTTGGCGCCATCCTCCTCGAGCGCGCAAGCCCGCCGCCTCTTCCAAACCTGCAATGACGAATCCCCTGCGCGATAAAGTCGCTTTGCACGATACGGCCGCATATGCAAAGAGGCGGTCCCGAAGGACCGCCTCGAACATACGGGCGCGCGATGCTTAGCGCTGTTCGGCCTTGTCGGCCAAGATGATGACCTTCGTGCCGCTGACCTGCACGTAGCCACCTTCGATGGCGAACTCTTTGAACGAGCCGCCCTCGTCCTCCTGAACGCGGACCGATCCGTCGCTCAACGTAGAGACCAGGGGCACATGCCCGGACAAAAAGCCCATCTCGCCTTCGGTGCCGGGCACCACGACGAAGTGGACTTCGCCGGTGTAGCACTTCGCCTCAGGCGTCACGATATCGCAGGTGAATTTCGCCATATCTTACGCCTCGTTCTTCTTCATGGCCTCGTACTCGGCGTACACGTCATCGATGGAGCCCTTCAGGCGGAAGCACTGCTCGGGAATCTCGTCGCACTCGCCGTCGAGAATGGCGGCGAAGGAGCGGACGGTGTCTTCCATCTTGACGTATTTGCCGGGCAGACCGGTGAACTGCGTGGCGACGTGGAAGCACTGGCCGAAGAATTGCTGGGCCTTACGCGCGCGAGACACGGTCAGCTTCTGCTCCTCGGAAAGCTCGTCCATACCCAGGATGGCGATGATGTCCTGCAGGTCTTTGTAGTTCTGCAGAAGCTCCTGGATGCCGGTGGCCACGCGATAGTGCTCCTCGCCCACGATGGCCGGCTCGAGCGCGCGGGAGGTGGACTCCAGCGGGTCGACGGCCGGGTAGATGCCCAGCTCGGCGATCGAACGGGACAGAACCGTCTTGGCGTCGAGGTGGGTGAACGTGGTGGCCGGCGCCGGGTCGGTCAAGTCGTCGGCGGGCACGTAGACGGCCTGCACGGACGTGATGGAGCCGGTGGACGTCGACGTGATGCGCTCCTGCAGGTCGCCCATCTCGGTTGCCAGCGTCGGCTGGTAACCCACGGCAGAGGGCATGCGGCCCAGCAGAGCGGACACCTCGGAGCCGGCCTGCGTGAAGCGGAAGATGTTGTCCACGAACAGAAGCACGTCCTGGCCCTGATCGCGGAAGTACTCCGCCTCGGTGAGGCCTGCGAGGCCCACGCGCTTCGGCCCGAAGCGGTTGAGCAGGAACGCCGAGGGGAACGCGGTGATAATGCCGGCCACGGCGATGACCGACATGAGCCAGCCGGTGGTGCCCGGATCGGTCCCGAAGTCGTGCATAAGGGCGCCCATGAACGTGGGCACCTTGAACTGGTTCATGATGACGATGATGCCGCAGAACAGCATGGCGAAGAGCACGATCCAGCCCTTGCGCTGGCGGTTGCGGGCCGCGTCGGCGCCGGGCGACGGGTCGGCGGAGGGGGCGGGGGCGGACCGCTCAAAGGAGGTCCGCGAGAACGTGGCGGCGCTTCCCGCCGCGTCGCGGGTTTGCTTGATGGTTTCGCTCATGGGTCGATCCCTTCTCCCCGCAGGGCGGGGATACAGGCTTTGACGGAAAGGGCCGCCTTGCTGCGCCTTGGCGCCTCAAGGCGGCCCGG
>USEZ01000099.1 GCA_900553775.1 uncultured Slackia sp.
GGGGCGGAAATGCACCCGTGCGCTTACGAAGGCGCACGGGTGCGAAAAGGCGTTTCGGCATCGTTGCGACACCGAAACGCCCCTGCTCTATCCGGCATGCCGTGAAAGCGGCGCGGCCGGCTACTCCGTGCGCTCGACCTCTTCGATGCGATAGCCCTCGATGACGTCGCCCACCTTGATATCCTGGTAGCCTTCGACGCCGATGCCGCACTCGTAGCCCTGCTTGACGGTTTTCACGTCGTCTTTGAAACGACGCAGCGAAGAAATCTTGCCCTCGAAGATGACCGTGGAATCGCGCACCACGCGCACCTTGTCGTCGCGGGAAATCTCGCCTTCGGTGATATAGCAGCCGGCGACATTGCCCACCTTGGGAACGCGGAAGACGTCGCGCACCTCGGCAGAACCGGTGTCGCGCTCCACGATTTCGGGAGCGAGCATGCCCACGCGCGCCGCATTGATGTCCTCGATCGCCTGATAGATGACGCGATACAGGCGAATATCGACCTTCTCGTGCTCGGCGGCCTTGCGCGCGCCGGCGGTCGGGCGCACGTTGAAGCCGATGATGATGGCGTCGGAAGCGGCGGCCAGGGTCACGTCGGTCTCGGTCACGCCGCCGACGGCGGAGTGGATGATGTTGATCTTGACCTCGGACTGGTCCATCTTCTCGAACGCATCGCGCAGCGCTTCGATCGAGCCCTGCACGTCGGCTTTGACCACGAGGTTAAGCTCGGTGGTCCCCTCGCCGATGCGGCTGAACAGATCGTCGAGGCTCATGTGGGTCTTGGCCTCCTGAGCCTTCAGACGCTCGCGCAGCGCACGCTCTTCGGCGAGCTTGCGGGCATCGCGCTCGTCTTCGAACACGCGGAACTCGTCGCCCGCGACAGGAACGCTCGACAGGCCGAGAATCTCCACCGGATCGGACGGACGCGCCTCTTTGGCGTGGTTTCCGCGCGAATCGATGAGCGCGCGCACACGTCCGTAGCTCGTGCCCGCGACCACGGTGTCGCCCGGCTTGAGCGTGCCGCGCTGCACGAGCACCGTGGCGACGGGGCCGCGGCCCTTGTCGAGGTTCGCCTCGATGACGAAGCCGGATGCGATCGCATCGGGGTTGGCTTTGAGCTCGAGAACGTCGGCCTGAAGCAGGATGGTTTCGAGCAGGTCGTCGATGCCGATGCGCTGCTTGGCCGACACGTCGACGAACATGTTCTTGCCGCCCCACTCTTCGGGAATGACGCCGTATTCTACCAGCTCCTGGCGCACGCGGTCGGGCGTGGCGCCGGGCTTGTCGATCTTGTTGACGGCGACCACGATCGGCACGTCGGCCGCCTTGGCGTGGTTGATCGCCTCGATCGTCTGCGGCATGACGCCGTCGTCGGCGGCCACCACCAGCACGATGACGTCGGTCACCTGGGCGCCGCGGGCGCGCATGGCCGTGAACGCCTCGTGGCCCGGCGTGTCGATGAACGTGATCTGGCGGCCGTCGATGTTGACCACCGATGCGCCGATGTGCTGCGTGATGCCGCCCGCCTCGCCCGCGGCGACGCCGGTGTGGCGGATCGCGTCGAGCGTGGAGGTCTTGCCGTGGTCGACGTGTCCCATGACGGTGACCACGGGCGGGCGCGGCTTGAGGTCGGCCTCGGTGTCGTTGTAGACCACCGCGTACTCTTCCTCGGGAGACACGACGCGCACCTTGCGGCCCATGTCGTCGGCGATCAGCTCGATCAACTCGTCGGTCATGGTCTGGGTGACGGTGAGCACCTGGCCCAGCATGAACAGGCGCTTGATGACGTCGTTGGAAGGAACGCCCAGAAGGTCGGCGAACTCGCCCACCGTGGCGCCCTGCATGACCTCGACCACGCTGTCGTCGAGCACCAGGTCGGGATCGATGCCCTTTTCGATGGCCTCCATGGCCATGCGCTCGCGCTGAGCGGCCTCGCGCTTTTCCTTGCGCTTCTTGCGGCGGCCTTCGCCTTCGTTGTTCGTCGCGGCGGCCACGGCGGCGCGGGCCTCGGCGAGCACCTTGTCGCGCTGCAGCTTCTCGGCCTGCACGGCCATCTGGGCGTAGCGGTCTTCGCCCGCCGCGTTGGCAAGCTCGGGAACGTCGGGCTCGAAATGATGCCCGCCGCGCTTGCCGCCCTGGCCCTTGCCGCCCTGCTTTTTGGGAGCGCGCGTGGGGGCCGTGGCCTGCTTGTTTGCCTTCTCGGCGCTGATGCGGGCCTTTTCAGCCTCGATCTGGGACAAAAGCGAATCGAACGACGAGGTCGGACGCGGCGCGGGCGCGGGCTTTTTCGCCGCAGGGGCGGCCTGCTTGGCGCCGCCTTTCTTGCCGCCGCGCTGGGCGAGGCTTTCGGCGACCGCCTTGCGCTTGGCCACCTCGGCCGCGATCTTGGCGGCACGGGCATCGGCGGCCTGCTTGGCGCGGCGTTGCGCCTCGGCGGCCTTCTGCTCCTCGATCTGGCGCGCCAGGCTGGAAAGGCCCGACGACACCGGAGCCGGGGCGGGCTTCTTCTTGGCCTGGGGCTTCTCGCCCGCCGCCTGCGCCGTGCCGCCCGCGCGGCGGGCGCGCTCGGCGTCGCGCAGGGCGCGCTCGCGCTCGACCGCCTCGCGGCGCTCGCGCTCTTCTTCGGCCTTCCTCTTGGCGGCCGCTTCCTTTTCGGCCTTCGCGGCCTTGGCCACCTCGGCATCGATGCCTGCGGCCGCCTCGCCCAGCTCGGGGGCGATCGCCTTCTTGATAGCTGCGACGTTGTCGTCCGACAAGACGCTGGCGTGGCTCTTCGCGGGGATCTTCATGTCCTGAATGCGAGAGAGCAGCTCTTTGCTGTCCATGCCGAATTCCTTCGCCAATTCATGAACTCTCATGCTGGCCATACGGTACTCCTCGTCTATCCTCTACTCTCTCGACCTACTCCTCGTCGGCATGCACGCCGCAAAAGCGGCTGCCGGGACGGGCATGATTGCGGCAACGCGCCCCGTCTTCGGAGACGAACGCGCAGAACTCGCCTTCGTCCTCTTCGGGCTCTTCGTCGATGAGCATGTTCACTTCCGGCGCCGGCGCGATGCCGAAGCTCGTGGACTTGATGTCGATATGCCACCCGGTCAGACGCGCGGCAAGGCGCGCATTCTGCCCCTCTTTGCCGATGGCGAGGGAAAGCTGGTCGTCGGGCACCACCACGGTGGCGTAATGGTTGTCCTCGTCGATGCTCACGCGGGTGACGCGTGCCGGGCTGAGCGCCTGCGCGACGTATTTCTCGGGATTCTCGTCCCACTGGATCACGTCGACGCGCTCGTTGCGCAGCTCTTCGACCACCATGCGCACGCGGCTGCCCTTCGGGCCGACGCAGGCGCCCACCGGATCGAGATTGCTCTCGCGGCTGGAAACGGCCACCTTGGAACGGGCGCCCGGCTCGCGAGCGATGGACTTGACCTCCACCATGCCGTCGTAGATTTCAGGCACTTCGAGCTCGAAGAGGCGGCGGATCAGGTCGGGATGGGTACGCGATACCACGATGGCGGGACGCGCCTGGTCGCCGCGCACGCGGGGCTCGAGCGCATTGGGATCGCGCACGTCGATGATCAGCACCTTGATGCGCTGGTTGTGGCGGTAATGCTCGCCCGCAGGGCGTTCGTTGCGCTCGCCGGGATTGCGCTTCTGGTCGTAATGGGGAAGCTCGGCTTCCACGCCGTCGCGGATCTTGACAATCGTGAAGTCGGGCGTGACCTGCAAGACGGTGCCCGTGACGATATCGCCCACGCGGTCGCTGAACTCCTCGTAGATGCTCTGGCGACCTGCTTCGCGCACCATGGCGGCGATGACGCCCTTGGCGTTTTGCGCGGCGATGCGGCTTACGTCGTTCGGGGTGACGTCGCGCTCTTCGAACTCGCTGTATTCGCCGGTTTCCTCGTCGGGCTCGCCCACCGGAACCAGCTCGTAGACATAAATGCGGCCCGTGGTGCGGTCGATCGTCACGCGCGCGTCCCATTCCAGATCGAGAATGTTCTGGTAGCTTTTGGCAAGCGAAGCCTCGAGGCGCTCGATCAGATAGAACTCGTCGATCTTCTTCTCATGCGCCAGGGCTTGCAAAGCCTCCATAAGTTCGGATGCCATGGTGTTCCTTCCTCGTCGTTGCTCGTATCTCTCATACCTCGTTTAACGCTTCATGCTCTTTCGTTCTATCGCGAAAAATCGATGACGCCTTTGACGTGCGCCTTCTTGATGTCGTCAAAAGGAATTGCAACCTCTTCCCCGTCGAGGGAAAGCTTCACGCAGCAGGCCTGTTCATCGAAACCGCACAGACGCGCGTTGAAGCGGCTGCGCCCCTCGATCGGCGAAGCCGTCATCACGTACACCTCGTCGCCGGCGAAGCGGGCGAAGTGCTCGGGCGTGCGCAGCGGGCGGTCGATGCCGGGCGAGCTCACCTCGAGCGTATAGGCGCCGGGGAACGGGTCGAGTTCGTCCATGATCTCGTTGACCCATGCCTGGGCGGTCGTGATCCCTTCGAACGAGATGCCTTCGGGCGTATCGAGATACACGCGGATCGTGGGGGCCTTGCGCGAACCGACAACCTCGACCGTCACGATTTCGACGCCCTCGCCTTGCGCGCGCGGCTCGAGAGCGGCAAGGATGCTTGCTTCTTTGGACGAAAGCATTTCGCCCACCTTGAATGGGGCTTATACAAAAAGAAAGCGGGACCAGGCCCACTTTCTCATACGTCAGAAAAAGTTGTAGCGCATCGCACGAACGGCATTCATGCGAATACGGTTACTTCTTATATCACAGCCCCTTCCGACGTGCAAGGGCGCAATGGAAAACGGCCTGCGATTACAGACAAAATCGACCTTTCATGCACCGAAGTCTGCGCGAAAGGCCGCGCGCCTTTTCCGAACAACACGGCGAACGCCCGCGGCGTCGTCCGAGCGCAGCAAGCATGCGAGCGGCTTTAGCAAGCGCGACGGGCGATCAGATGGGCAGCCAGCTCGTCGAAGCACCCGCAGACGACGTCGGGGGTTTCGACGCGCAGGACGTCTTCGTCGAACATGCCCCACAAAACCGCCGCCGTATGCATGCCCGCGGCGTTTCCCGCCTGGATATCGAAGGGGCTATCGCCCACGAAGGCGCAACGCCGCGCCTCGACGCCTAAGAGCCGCGCACCGAGAATCACAGGCTCGGGATCGGGCTTGTGCCTGACGCAATCGTCGGCGCCGACGATGCAGTCGAAGAATTCCGCGATGCCGAGCACCTCCAAGCCGCGCTGGGCGAGCGGATGCATCTTCGACGTCGCCACGCCGAGCGAAAACCCCGCATCGCGCAACGACTCGAGAGCTTCGCGCGTTCCGGGGAACAGCGAGATGCGCTCGTCGTGAACGCTCTCGTTGAACGCGCGATACACCCGCAAAAGCTCGTCGTGAACCGCTTCGTCGTCGGTGAAATCCCACATCTGGACCGAAAGCGGCTGCCCCACCTTCGCCATAAGGCGCTCGTCGGCAATGGTGCGGCCGAGCACCGATTTCGTAGCATGTCGGAAGCTGTCGAGCAACAGATCGTGCGTATCGACGAGCGTTCCGTCGTTGTCGAAGAGCACGGCGTCTAAAGCTGGCATGGAATACGGACCTTTCGAAGAAACGCCGGCGCAACGCCGGACGAGCGGGCAGACGAAATGTCAGTTTAGCGTATCATGAAACGCCGCTACAGCCGAAAGAAAGCCGCACGAAGCGCGGCGCGATACGAAGGAGCATCCATGAGGGCACTGATTCAGCGCGTGTCCCGCGCGCACGTCGATATCGAAGGCGAAACCGTCGGAAGCATCGGCGCGGGATATGCGATCTTTCTCGGCGTGGGCCGCGAAGACACCGAAAAAGAAGCCGACAGGCTCTGGTCGAAGATAGCGAAGATGCGCATCTTCGAAGACGAGAACGGCAAAACCAACGTGAACCTGGCCGATGCGCACGGAGACGTGCTGATCGTCAGCCAGTTCACCCTGTATGCCGACTGCAAACGCGGCAACCGCCCGTCGTTCACCGGCGCCGCCGCCCCCGATAGGGCCCGCGAGCTCTACGAGTATTTCGTCGGCAAGGCGCGCGAAGACGTCGAGCGCGTGGAAACCGGCTCGTTCGGCGCGATGATGCGGGTAGAACTCGTCAACGAGGGGCCTTTCACCATCTGGCTCGATACCGATTCCCTGTAAACGGCAACGCGCCGTCAACGAAAGACGGCTCCGGGCAACGACGCGTCAACGGAATTCTCCGCGCGCGGACGCCTTCCGGCAGAATCGGCCCGTTTCCAGGACGAATGGCCGGCGCCCTACGCCGCCGGCCGATTCGAAGCCTTCTTGCGCTATCCTGGGCAATCCCTGCCATCGCCTATCCGCTGAAAGGAAACATATGAAAAGCATCCGCCTCTGGGGCACCCTCATCGGCGCCGCGGCGCTTGTCGCCGTAGGATTTCTCGGCGCGCAGCTGCTCGACCGGGCGCAGCAGCCCTCCATCACGATGAGCTCCGACACCGTGGCCGAGCAGCTCGTCGAATGCAGCGAGCTTGCCACCATGAAGCTCGACTACCGAGGGCTCATCACCTACGAAGAGGGCGACCTGCCGTTGCTGACGAAAAAGGCGTTCTCGATGATCTACGACGCCGATGTTCGCGCAGGCGTCGACCTGGCGCAGGCCGCGGTCGACATCGACGGCACGAACGTTTCGGTAAGCCTGCCCGCCGCAACCGTGCAAAGCATCTCGATCGACCCCGACTCGCTGCAATTCTACGACCAGCAATACGCGCTTTTGAACTGGCAGAATCGCGACGACACCGCGAAAGCGCTGCAAATGGCCCAAGACGACGCAGAAGCAAAGGTCGACAGCGGAACGATGATCGAAGATGCGCAGAAGCAAGCGCAAACCGTCGTCGAGACGATGCTGCTCCCCTTCACCGAAAACGGCGACTACACGGTGCGGGTGACCTTCGCCGAGGCGCCTGCGCCCGAAGCCTCGAAGCAAAGCGCATAGCTTCGACGTTTCCTTTCGTTTCCTTGAAAGATTCTTGAAGCGTCGATGCCAGAATGGGGTCTGTCGATCCCCGCACGAGAAAGGAACGCCCATGATCGTCACCACCACGCAAGCCATCGAGGGATATCGCATCACCGGGTACTACGGCATCGTTTTCGGCGAGGTAATTACCGGCATCAACTTCCTCCGCGATTTCGGCGCGGGCATACGCAACATCGTGGGCGGTCGCAGTTC
>USEZ01000100.1 GCA_900553775.1 uncultured Slackia sp.
TTTTCCATATATCGCATCTATTGAAGTATGCAAGCGCATCACGCGGCGTCTACCTGGGAAGTGTTACATATGTATAAAAATGTGACACTAGTTTGCTACCAATGCGATGCTTCGTAACACTTTTAAGCCTTTGAACTGGAATTTTGCATAACTGGCATTTTTTGCTGCTTTTTAGGCAACAGTTCAATCATAATGCCACCGTCAGCATTATTCGAAGCATCCTATAGGAGGTGTGTATGGACAACGAAGCCACTGTCTCAGAGTTTCAGGGCATGCTCGAATCGCGAGGCGTCTCGCGTCGTAGCTTCATGAAACTGTGCGGCACGCTCGCGGTCATGGTCGGTTTGGGCGAGGCTGCTGCTCCTCGCGTGGCCCACGCGCTCGAAGAATCCGTCATCGGGGCGAGCCAGGGCGACCTGTATCCGGTCATCTGGATCGAAGGCGCTTCTTGCACCGGTTGCACGGAGGCGTTCGCAGGCATCGATGCTCCCGACGCGGCATCCGTCGTGCTCGAGATGATTTCGCTGAACTACAGCGAAACGTTGAGCGCCGCTGCGGGCTGGTCCATGGAAGAGGCCAAAGAGCAGACCATCAAGGCGGGCAACTACATCCTCGTCTACGAAGGCGCCGTGCTCAAGGGCTGGGGCGGCAACGCGCTGCGCGCGGCCGACAAGACGGGCATAGAGCATCTGATCGAGGCGGCCGAGCATGCCAATGCGGTCGTCGCTTTGGGCTCGTGCGCCGTCAACGGCGGCTGGATGGCTGCCCATCCGAATCCCGCCGGCGCGCAAGGCGTCCAGAAGCTTTTGGAGGAAGAGGGCATCCAGACGCCGGTCATCAACATCCCCGGCTGTCCGCCGAACCCCGAATGGCTCTGCGCCATCCTGATCGACGTGCTCATGCTCGACAAGCTCCCCGAGCTCAACGCCGAGAACAAGCCCGTGCAGATCTTCGGCCAGACGGTGCATGACAACTGCCAGCGTCGCGGCCATTTCGAAAACGGCGAGTTCGTCTACCAGTTCGGCTCTCCCGAAGAGGCGAAGGGCTACTGCCTCTATCCGCTCGGCTGCCGCGGTCCTCAGACCAAGGCGAACTGCGGCGTGGTGCGCTACAACCACCGTCGCAGCTGGTGCGTCGAAGCGGGCGCTCCTTGCATCGGATGCTGCGAGGCCGACCCCGAAAACCCGGGCCACAACTGGGTCGAGGTCAACACGCCGTTCTTCAAGCGCCATCGCGACCTGCGCGTCGGCGACGTGGTCTTCCAGCCGGGCACGGTGGCCTTGGGCCTCACCGGCATCGTGGCCGCCGCTTTGGTCATTCACGGCTTCGGCATGAAGGCCGCCGGCCGCGTTCCCAACGGAGCCGCGTTCGAGAAGGTGCGCGCATGGGATGCCAAGCACCCCGACAAGTCCATCGGCGTGTATGCGAAAGAAGACATCGAGGCTGCTAGCGGCAAGAAGGGAGGCAACCAGTAATGGCACGTTCCATCATCGACCCGATCACCCGTATCGAAGGCCACCTGCGCGCTGAGATGGAAGTCACCGACGGCGTGGTCACCGACGCATGGGTTTCCGGCGGTTGCTTCCGCGGCATGGAGCTCGTCGTGCGCGACCGCACGCCCGAAGACGCGGCCTACATCGTGCAGCGTATCTGCGGCGTGTGCCCGGTTTCTCACGCGCATGCGTCCTCCATCGCGGCCGAGAAGGCCTACGGCATCAGCATCCCCAACAACGCCCGCATCATCCGCAACCTGATCGAGGGCTCTCAGTTCCTGCACAGCCATATCCTGTGGTTCTACAACCTGGCGGGCCTGGATTACGTCAATCCGCTCAATGCGCTTTCCGCCGATGCGGCTGCCGCCTATGACCTGGCGGGCGAGCTGGGCACTCCGTCCACCGATTTCGTGGGCCTGCAGGACCGCCTGAAGAAGTTCGCCGAAAACGGCCAGCTTTCCATCTTCAGCGGCAACTGGTTCGACACGGGCGAATACAACCTCACGCCCGAAGCCGACCTGATCTTGACGGCGCATTATCTGGAGGCGCTGCAGATGCAGGGCAAGGCATCCGAGATCGCCGGCCTGCTCGGCGGCAAGATGCCCCACATCATGACCATCGTTCCGGGCGGCACGGCTTTCGTTCCCACCGAAGAGAAGCTCGACGACCTCAAGGGTCTTGTCGACGAGCTCTACAACTGGGTGGCCAACACCATGATTCCGGACACGCTGGCCGTGGCGAAGTTCTATCCCGAGGCCGCCACGTTCGGCAAGGGTGTCGGCCGTTACGGCGCATGGGGCGTGTTCGAGCGTCCGTCCATGGAGATGAACGACCGCTATCTGCCCGCAGGCGTGCTCGACGAGAACTTCAACATCTCCGACGTGGACGAGTCCAAGATCACCGAGTACGTGGGCCGCTCCTGGTACGAGGGCGACGCCGACCTGCCCCCGTTCGAGCAGGGCGTCAAGCCTGCGTTCACCGAGTACAACGTCGACGACCGCTACACGTGGAACAAGTGCCCGCGCTACGACGGCAAGCCCCTGGAGACCGGCGGTTTCGCCCGTCTGCTCGTGGCTTACAAGCGCAACGTTCCGTTCGTGGTCGAGCACATCGACGGCCTGCTTGAAGCGCTCGGCGCGAAGAAAGGCGAGCTTTCCGCCCTCCAGAACACGCTGGGCCGCACCGGCTCCCGTCAGATCGAGACGTTGTATGTGGCCACGCTCATGAAGGAGTGGGTCGAGGAGCTTTGCGAGGCGGTCAAAGGCGGCGATAGCGCCTACTTCACGACCCCTTCGCAGATCACGGGCGAAGGCACGGGCTTCTGGGAGGCTCCGCGCGGTGCGCTCTACCACTCCGAGAAGGTCAAAGACGGCAAGATCGAAGATTACCAGATCATCATCCCGTCCACGTGGAATCTGGCCCCGCACGACCCCGAAGGCAACTACGGTCCTTTGGAGCAGGCTTTGATCGGCGTTCCCGTGGCAGACATCGAAAAGCCCATCAACGCGCTGCGCACCGTTCACAGCTTCGACCCCTGCACCGCATGCGCCGTGCATGTCGTCGAGCCGAAGACGGGCAAGAAGTTCGAAACCGTGACCAGCCCTTGGGGGGTGAAGTAAGATGGCCCATCTCGCACACTACCGCGAAGCGCATCCTGCGCCGTTCCGCGTGACGCACTGGATCAACCTGATCTCGATGATTCTGCTGATCGTCACGGGCTTTTGCGTCCACTTCCCGTTCTGGCCCGAGTTCATGGGCATCGCCCGCGGCGTCCATATCTTCTTCGGCTTCGTGATCTTCATCAACTGCATCGTCCGCATCATCCTGGCGTTCACGGTGAAATCCGCCCCCACGGGCGGCACGCGCGAAACCGTGCCCGATTACAAGACCTGGCTTCCCCAGGCCGACAACAAGCACCAGCTCGGCGCTTGGATCAAGTACTATCTGTTCCTGAAGAAGGACCATCCGCTGTCTGCGAAGCTCGGCGTGCCCCAGAAGCTTTCCTATCTGGCGATTCCGCTGCTTCTGGCGTTCATGTTCTTCACCGGGCTGTGCCTGTGGTCTCCGACGGCCAATCTGCCGCTGTTCGAAGGCGCCATCACGGCGCTGGGCGGCGCGATGAGCGTGCGCATCATCCACTACTTCATGATGTTCGTGTTCATCTGCTTCACCATGCTGCATGGCTACCTGGCCAACATCGAGGGCCTTGCTCCCACCAAGCTCATGTTCTTCGGCACCGAGCATGGCGGTTTGACCTACGACCCCGAGAAGCATGTGATCGCGGGCGAAGACAAGATGGGCCATTAAGCCTTCGGCTCTTCATTTCCGCATCGCGATATTCGATGAAAAGATGGCGGCTTCGGCCGCCATCTTTTCATATGCGCCCGCCGGCGCGCACCGCCCGACGGGCGATCGCTTCAATAGTATTTATCCGATAGCATTTGTATAGTATAAAAATCACGACGATATGCATTATTTCATCGGCTGCATTCCCCTTAAATATGCAAATTCGGTATAAGTTTTGTAAAAATTTTTTCTTCGATCATAATGGCACCCGCTGTTTATTTCCGTTCGTGGCGTTTTTCGGCGCGTTCGCCCTGTGAATCGGGTGATTTCACGAAAAGAAAGCGTCCGCTCCACAGGCACGGTGCAGACGCCGCGTACGGATGTCGGTTTCGAACAAAGTAAGGGGTGCGTTTTGAGCGACATCAGAGAAGCGATTCTCAGCGAGGGAGTCGTCTTCATCAATGACCAGTGCAAGGGGTGCGACGACTGCGTCAAGGTATGCCCGAGCGGCGCCATCACGGTCGCGGGCCTGGGAACGAAGCACATCATCGATTCGAGCAAGTGCTTAAGCTGCGGCCAATGCCTGATCACGTGTCCCTTCGGACGCATCGAGGAGAAGAGCATGCTCGACGACGTGCGCGCCGCCATCGCGGGCGATAAGGTCGTCATGGTGCAGGTCGCTCCAGCCGTGCGTGCGACGCTCGGCGAAGAATTCGGCCTCGCCGAGGGAACCGATGCCGAGGGCAAGATGTTTTCCGCCTTGCGCGAGCTCGGTTTCGACAAGGTCTATGACACCGTCTTCGGCGCCGACCTCACCATCATGGAAGAGGGGTACGAGCTGGTGGGCCGCATTCTCAAAAGCCTCGGCGTGAAAGGCTACGAAGACGCCGAGTCCGAGCTTCCCCAGTTCACCTCGTGCTGCCCCGGCTGGGTGCGCTATGCCGAGCTGAACCACGAAGATCTGCTGGGCCATCTTTCCACGGCTAAATCGCCCATGATGATGCATGGCGCGATCATGAAGACCTACGGCGCCGAGCAGCTCGACATCGACCCGGCCGATATCTACAGCGTGGCCGTCATGCCGTGCACGGGCAAGAAGCTCGAATGCGCGCGTCCCGAATTCGTTTCGAGCGGCTATCCCGATGTCGATGCGGTCATCACCACGCGCGAACTCGCGCAGATGATCCGCGAGGCCGGCCTCGACTTCGACATGCTGCCCGACGACGGCGCGCCCGACAGCGTGATGGGCGAGGGCACGGGCGCAGGCGTGATCTTCGGCAACACGGGCGGCGTCATGGAGGCAGCGCTGCGCACCGCCTACAAGGTGCTTTCCGGCCACGAGCTCGACCAGCTCGAAGTGCATGCCGTGCGCGGCGAAGACGGCCTGCGCGAGGCGAGCGTCTCCATTCCGCTGAAAAGCGACCTCGCCGAGGCGGCCGGAACCGACGCGCTCGATTTGAACGTGGCCATCGTCAACGGCACCAAGAACGTCGAGACGGTCATCGACCGCATCGAAGCGGGCGCGTGCCCGTATCACTTCGTCGAAGTGATGAATTGTCCCGGCGGCTGCGTGAACGGCGGCGGCCAGCCCATCAACCACACGATTCTGTAAAGGGGGCATCCGATGAGCCATATCGAGCGTACTATCGCCGACCCGAAAGGCATCACCCGTCGCCAGACCATCAAAGGCGCCGCCACGGTGGTCGTTTCCCTGATTCTGGCAAGCGGCGTGGGCGCTTTCGCCGTGGGAACGTACAACAAGGCCAAAGAATACGTGACCAAGCGTATTTCGGTGCTGTATGCCAACGATGCCAAGCGCGCCTTGCGCACCTCCCATTCCAATCCCGAAGTGACCGCCTTGTACGAACAGTTCCTTTCTCCCGGCCAGGTTCTTCCTGCGAAAACCGAGCTGTCCCACCGACTGCTGCACACCACGTACGGCGCCGATGCCGCGAAGCATGCCGCCGAGCTGGCCGAGTCTTCGGTGCAAGACGCCCAGGACGAGACCTATGAGCAGATCGAAGAGCTGAATGCCGCCAAAAAGGAGGCGAAATAACGCATGAGCGAAAAAGTTATTCAGAATCCCGTTGCCAAAGAGGCGCCGGGCGTCGACATCAAGATCTTCAAACATCACGTCTCCACGCGCATCATGCATCTGCTGGTGGCCGCGGGCTTCATCGTGTGCGGCATCACGGGCATTCTGTTGTTCGCGGGCCTTCCGATCCCGCGCGATGTCACCGCGCTCGCGCATTGCATCATGGGCGTCGTGTTCATCGGGGCGCCGGTGGTCTATATCGTGGTGAGCTGGAAGTCGTTCTCGCGCTTCATGGATACGTGCACCCATTACGATAAAGACGACCTGGGTTGGATCACCGCTCCCATGGGCGGATACCTCGATCCGTTTTTGTTCCGCGGCAAGCCCGAGCACTACGTTCCTCCGCAGGACAAATACAATACCGGCCAAAAGCTCGCCGGCCTGTGCTTGATCCTAGGCGGCGTGGGCCTGGCCATCACCGGCTTTCTGATGTGGGCCAACACCGGCGACGGCATCTTCGGCCTAATCCGCGTCGATATGGGCCCGGGGATGACCTGGTTCATCTGGACGCTGCATTTCATCGCCTGCGTGCTCATGCTGCTCGTGTTCGCGGTCCACTTCTTCCTGGGCGCCATCTATCCGGTGACCAACGTCGAGTTCGGCACGATGTTCGGCAACGGCATCGCCGACTACGCCTACACCAAGAAAAAGCACGGCAAGTGGCTCGAGGAGATGGAGCTGGTCGAGGAGCACGAGGTGCCCGACGACAGCGACGCTTCTTCCAAGTAGTTTCGTTTCGCGAAAGGAGCTGGTCAGTGAGCCTTGCGGTTTCCGCTTTATGCGCGCTTGCGCTCGTAGGACCCCTTGCTCGAAGCCTCAAGCGTTATCCTTGCATGTGGTATGCCGCCGCGGTCGTCCTGGCCGCGGCGGCTGCCGTTTCGGCGCTTGCGGGCTTTTCGACGCCGGTCCTCGATGCCGTTTTCGCGCCCGTGCGTTCAGGTGCGCTTTCCTTCGCGCTGCTGTGCGCGGTCATGTTCACAGGCGTGTTTCGTCCGGGCTCTGCGCCGCGCGTCCGCCTGATGCAGATCAGGCGTCCTTTGGCGATCGCGGCCTGCATCGTTGCGTGCGGGCATGTCGCGTTCGCCGCGTTGTCGATGCCTGCGCCGTATCCGCCCGATGCCCGGGGTCTTTTCCAAGGGGCGCTGTGCGCGTTTCTCGTCATCTGCTGCGTCGTTTTGGGGGTCACATCGCCCGTGCGGGTCGTTGAGAGCATGCGCCAAAGCGTCTGGCGGAAGATCCATATGCTTTCGTATCCGTTCTATCCGGCGCTTTGCCTCCATGCAGCGCTTCTGTCGAAGGGCTTTTCCGCCGTCGA
>USEZ01000101.1 GCA_900553775.1 uncultured Slackia sp.
CTCTACATCGCATGCGTGGATTTCTTCCATATCGTAGAGGGGACATTGCCGATCGATTCAAAATTGGCATTCCCTTTCGGCGATCGGAATTGACCGGATGGATTCGGGCATAAAAAGCTGTTCGGGTTCATTTTGTCCCGCTTGCCTGACCCTGACGAAGACGGCCATATCGACGTCTTTTGCGACGAGTGATTCGATGTTCGCATAGGTTCCTGCTGCGAATGTGATGTCTATGCGGCAGGAGGTTTCGCTTTCTGCGAGTGACGATCGTGCATCGAGTATGATTTTTTCAAAAAGCGGGTAGTCGAGCGTGCCGATGCTAATGGAAGCCGATTGATTGGCAAAATCGCGGCATTCCTCTATGGCTTTGTCGGCCTGGCTGGCGATAAGGCGTGCGTGCTTCAGGAGAAGGCGTCCTGTTGGCGTTAATTCGAGTCGCGAGCCTTTTTTCTGAACGAGGACGATTCCAAGCTCGCTTTCAAGGGCATGAATATGGGCGCGAAGAGTCGGCTGGGCCATGAACAGCTCCTGGGCGGTTTTTGCATAGTTCATGGTTCGTGAAAAGGCGATGTATTCTTTCAAAAACGATATGTCCATGGTGTCCCCCCCTATGATAAGTATAGCCGTCATCATACGTAGGCATATACGCTCGCGCCTACTTCTCGTATTGACGAAGGCGAACGGGGCGGCGCGTGCGTGCGCCCAAGGAGGCTTGTCCGGTATTCAAAGAAGGGCCGTGCGTAGGTCTGTTCTATCGCGGAGCAATTGCCTGGCCGAAAATCGATTTCGCTGTCGGAGGAAAGCGAGGGCATATGCAAAGCAGACTTGTCGGAATGACGCTTTTTCTTATCGGAAGAGGCAAGGCTACCATATCGGAATTGGCGGAGCGGTTCGAAGTGAGCAAGAAGACAGTGGAAAGGGATCTTTCCCGGCTCTCTTCAGCAGGCGTTCCTGTTCGCTGTGAGCGCGGGTGCAAGGGCGGGGTTCTGGTCGATTCCGCTTACAGGATTGAGCGCAGCTCCTTCGACGATGAGGAGGTGGGGGATATCATTCTCGCCTTGCATCTTCTGGAAAGCATTGGGGGCAAGGAACGCGAACGAAGCGTTCTCGAAAAGCTGACTGCGGTTATCCCTGAGCTGGCGCAAGTGAAAAAGCTCGAGCTCGACGAGTATCTGCACATCGAGCTTTTGGATGGAGGCCTCGGAATAAGAGACGAGGCATTCGGCTCTGTCAATGCCGCGCTTGAGGGCGAGGTGTATCTTGAATGCACGGTTTCCGGCGAGAGGCTCGTCGTCGCCCCGCTTTCTTATGTGTTGCGCCCCGAGGGTTTGTTCTTGCATTGCTGCACGCGCGCCGGCGATTACCGGTTTATCCCCCTCTCTTCCATGGGCGATTGCGTCGTGTCGTCTGTCGAATTCGACCGTGGTGAATATGCGCCTTACCGGGCAGGGTCTGTGGAGGGCTAGCTTGCTGTCTTTTGGGCTGCAGCGGACGGTCTCGGTCGCTTAATGGGTATCGCAAGGTTCTTTTCCAAACGCGCCACCCGGTGTCGGGTTTCGTTTCGTAGCATCCTTTCCCGCTTGAATTGGGTGAGGAGGAGTCAATGGGCAGCATTCGCCGTTCGATTAGGGCCGCGCTGGACCTTTTCGTGTTTTCGGTTCCAATAACCGTCTCTCTTTTTGCAGAGCTTCTGACAGCGGTGACGGATACGTTTCTTGCCGGGCATCTTGGCGGCCAGAGCGCACACGCCCTGGCCGCTATGTCGTTCGCGGCTCCCGTCATCGGGCTCTTTGCGGCGGTGCAGTCTCTGTTCGCTCTTCCTATCGGAGTCGTGGTGGCCCGCTGTATCGACGATAGGGAGCGCAGGGATGCGCGCTTTTTCTTTGCGACAACGGCGTGTGCCGGAGTTTCGGGTTTGTTGTCCGTGGTTTTTGTTGCGAATATCGGGTGGCTTTTGCCCGCTCTCGGCGCCCAGGGCGAAGAGCTTGCCATGCTGGAGGGCTATCTCGCCGTCCAGGCTGTGAGCAACGTGGTGAGTGCAGTTGGATTCTCGCTGGCGACGGGGATAAGGGCTTTGGGCCACCCGATTGCAGAGACGGTCATTACGACGGTGTCGGTGGTTGCCGACATAGCGCTTAACGTCGTTTTCGCATTTGGTCTTGACTTCGACTTCATGGGCCTTGCGTACGGCACGTTGGCCAGCGAGGTGATATGCGCGGCCGTGTGCGCCGTGTGGCTTGCGCGCGCCCGGCTGCTCCCGGCGCCGTGCATGCTTCATGGCAAAGAGGCGTCGGAATGTTTGCGGGAGATTGTTGAAATCGGTGTGGCTCAAGGAGCCCCGCAGTTCGTTTCGGGTGTTGCGATGGTTTTTTCGAACGCCGCCATGGCCTCTATGGGGGCCGATCAGGTTGCGGCGTGGGGCGTCGCCCAGAGGTTCTACATGCTCGCGATAACGCCGATGGTGGGGATGTCAAGCGCAGCCCAGACGCTTCTTGCGCTGCGTGAGGGCGAAGGAGATATGGAGGGCGCGAGGTCGGCGGCCCGGGTTGCCATCTGCCTGTCGGCGACGTTGGGCGCTGTGACGGGGCTGCTTTCCATATGCGGGGCCGGTGCCGCGGCCACCGCTTTCGGAGCGGTCGGCTCTCTTGGCGAGATGGCAAAAGAAGGCCTTGTCATCTCATGCGCTGCGCTACCTTTCGTCGGCGTGAGTCAGGCGGTCGGAGCCGTTCTTATCGTTCGCGGCTTTCCGCGATATGTTGTTGCGGCATGTTTGTGCCGTAACGCCGCATTTGCAATCTTGGCGCTGTTCTTCTCGGCGTTTCCAGGGGCGGCGTACGGGTTCGTTGCGCTTTCGGCGCCTATTTCCGATTGCATTGCCGCTGTCGTGCTTGTTGCGATCGAAAGGCGAATTGGTGGTTCTGGCCCGAGCGGTCGCCTTCGTCGTTTCATTCTGCCTAGCGAGCTGTTCTGCAATATTCTTAAGCGCGTAGATAAAGACGGCATGCGCCTGGAAGGAGATGGAAAAGACCTCAACGAGCTTCTTATTCAGGTGTTCAAGAACATCGAAGGCTCCGCTGTTGGCACCAATTCTGAGGCGGATATCAAAGGCCTGTTCGACGACATGGACGTGAACAGTGCGAAGCTTGGCAACACGGTTATCGAGCGCAACAAGAAGCTTGTGAATCTCATGGCGAAAATCGGGTCGCTCGATTTCGGCGGTGCGTTTCAGGATAACTCGATCGACGCCTTCGGCGATGCCTGCAAGTTCTTGATGACCATGTATGCTTCGAACGCCGGCAAATCGGGCGGAGAGTTCTTCACCCCGGAAGAGGTGGGCGAGCTGCTGGCACGCATTGCCATCGACGGGCGCGAGAGCGTGAACAAGGTGTACGACCCATGCTGCGGCAGCGGCGGCTTGCTGCTCAAGTTCTCGAAAATTCTGGGCAAAGAGAACGTGCGCGGCGGCTACTTCGGGCAAGAAATCAACCTGACCACGTATAACCTGGCACGTATCAACATGTTCTTGCACGATATCAACTTCACCCAGTTCGATATTGCGCTGGGCGACACGCTGAAAGATCCGTAGCATTGGGACGACGAACCTTTCGATGCAATCGTTTCCAATTCGCCGTATTCCATTAAGTGGGAGGGTAAAAACAACCCGCTGAACATCAACGACGCGCGCTTCAGCCCCGCAGGCGTGCTTGCGCCCGCCAGCAAGGCTGACCTGGCGTTCACGATGCATATGCTCAGCTGGCTTTCCGCCGAAGGAACGGCGGCCATCGTCGAGTTTCCCGGTGTGCTTTACCCAGGCGGAGCCGAGGGCAAGATTCGCGACTATCTGGTGCGCAACAACTTCGTTGATACGGCAATCCGGCTGCCGGCCGATCTGTTCTTCGGCACCACCATTGCCACATGCATCGTCGTGCTGAAAAAGAACAAAACCACAGGTGACGTGCTGTTCGTTGACGCGAGCGAGCAGTTCGAGCGTCGCGATTCCAAAAACAGGCTTACGCCCGACAACATCGACCGCATCATGACGGCCGTGTCGGCGCGCGCGCTGAGGAGAGGCACTTCTCGAAGCTGGTGGCCAACGACGACATTTTGGCAAACGACGCCAATCTGTTCGTGAGCTCCTACGTGGAGAGGAAGGACGAGCACGAAGAGGTTGACTCGCCACGCTCAATGCCGAAATCGCGCGCATCGTGGTGCGTGAGGATGAGCTGCGCTGCAAGATCGATGCCATCGTCGCGGATCTTGAGGGGTGAAAATGAACGAAATTGCTAAGCGCACCGGCTCCGATATTGTTTCGAACGATTTTTATCGGCAGGTTTCATCTATTCTGAGCGTCGCGCGCAAGAAGGCATATGCTGCGGTCGACTTCGCGATGGTCGAGGCATATTGGGAAATCGGGCGTAGTATCGTGGAAGAGCAGGGCGGCAAAGAGCGCGCCGAATGCGGAGAGGCGTTGTTGCAGGGCCTCGCTGCGCGATTGACGGAGGATTTCGGCAAGGAGTTCGATATTCGCAATCTTCGTTTCATGCGCCAGTTCTATCTGGCGTTTCCGATTTGGAACGCGCTGCGTACCGAATTGAGCTGGACGCATTACCGCAGGTTGTCGCGCATTCTCGATTCCGAGGCGCGCATGTGGATATGAACGAATGCGCCGAAGCGTATTGGAGCACGCGTCGGCTCGAACGCCAGGTCAATACCATGTTTCGCGAGCGATTGCTTGCCAGCAAGGATAAAAAGACGACGGCTGCCGAAATCCAGAAGAGCGCGCCCGAGCGACGACCCGAGGATATCATCTGCGCCCGCGCAACGTGCTGACGGCCCTCGACGACTTCGCTGAGGACGACGGTCTGGCGCCGCGCGACGAGCAGGACTGCCGCAGCGTCTACACCGATCTGTACCGGAGGTGGCGCGGCGATAAGGAGGAAGCCGCCGTCATCAACGATGATTTGATCTTCGAGGTCGAGCTGATCAAGCGGGTGGATATCGACATCGACTGCATTCTCATGCTGGTGCAGAAATATCACGACTCCCACTGCGCCGCCCGGCGGTTCTTGCGATACGCTCGCGGCGCCATGCCGAAGGTGCGCTTGAACGCTTCGGAGAAAGCGCCCTGATTGCGATAGCCTACGGCTTCGGCGATTTCCCCGATTCCGCACGTTTCCTCCAGCAAAAGGCGCCGTGCGTATTCCATCCGTTGTTCGCGAATATAGTCCTGCGGCGTTTCGCCCGTTATGCCGCGAAATGCAGAGATGAGCTTTCCTGCGCTGACGTGCGCGATTCCGCACAGGGCCTTCGTGCTCAGGTCTGTCGATAAATTGCCGTCGATGTAAGAGCAGATGCAGTCTATGCAGGAGCGATCGCTCGCGCCTGCCGATCTGCCTGCGCGGCTTTCTTCCGATGCGCCGCTTATCAGCAGCGCGAGGCATTCTATGACTTTGGCTCGATAGTAGATGTCGGCCGCCGCTGCGCTCGGGCGGGCGATATGGATTCCCCGAAGTGCCGAGGGAAGGCCGGGCGCGCCTTCGAACGAGCCAAGCCGTGCGATGGCGCGGCGCAGCTTCCCGATATCGCAGCGCAGTGCGTCGGCGTAATGCCGGACCGATTCGGGCGTGACGACGATCGACGCCGACGTGAGCCGCATGCCGGGCGCGAAAGAGCTGAGGCATCGTCCGCCGCGCCAATCGTTTCCTATGACCCTGCATTCCGCTTCGGCGCATTCCGGCGAGCAGTATCGCGGCATGTCATGCTCGTAGAGCCCCAGGCCGAGATAGGCCGCGGTGCTCATGCGCGCTTCTACGCATCGGCTGAACGTGACGTCCATCGACACGACGACGGTGCCGTCGTCTATCGGGTAGAACCAGTAGAAGCCTTTGCCGTATCGGGGATCGATAAACCACGTCTCGCCGATGTCGCGTACAAGCTTCTCGCATCCGAATCCGCAGGCAAGCGCCTTGTCGGAACGCATGCCATGCAAAAGAGAGAGCTGCCTGACGAACGTTTCGCGAAGCGGCCTGCTCCGTTTCGCGAAGCCATGCCCGCCCTCGCGCTCCGCTTCGGCGCGATTTCTGTCTTTTTCGGTGCGATTCGTCATTGCGGCGCCCTGTCTTTCGTTTCCTCCTCTTTGCGGCTAGTGTACCGAAGCAAAGTTAGCTTAGGTTAATACTTTGGAAAGGAGGCGGGAATCGTATGGCTCTGTCGGCATGCGTACAAGGCCGCCCGCGTATGACGGCGCGTTTTCGCTCCGCAAGCGGCCTCGCGCCCCGTCGTCTCGATCCGCGCGTATCGATCGCGATGCTTGTCGCGTTCAATGTGCAGATGACGCTTACGCAAGACATATTCGTCGAATGGTGCGTATCGGCCATCGCCGTGGTCGCGATGGCGTATTGCCGCCGCTACGCTTCGATCGTCCGCGGCGTCGCGTGCTATGCCGTGCTCGCTTTTTCGGCCTGGGCCCTCATGGCGAGCGGAAGCACCGTGCTGGCCCCTTTTGCGGCGTCGCTTCTGATGCTTCGCCACGTGCTGCCTGTCTTCATGTTCGCTTTCAATGCGATCGCCACAACGCGTTTGGGCGAGTTGGCCCATGCGTTGCAATCGCTTCGCGTTCCGTCGGGCGTCGCCGTGGCGATATGCGTCGCCTTCCGCTTCCTGCCCACTATGGGGAGGGAATTCTCGGCGGTCGGCGATGCGATGAAGATGCGCGGCTCATCGGCTTCGCCGAAGCCGATCGCGTTCAATCCTGCGAGAACCGTCGAGCGGTTCTTCGTGCCGGTAATCGCGCGCCTGGGCGTGGTTGCCGACGAGCTGGGAAACGCGATCGTCGTCCGCGGCGCGGGATCGGGCGCAACGCGGACCTCGTATTACAGGCTGCAGGTGCATGCGATCGACGTCGCATGCGCGTTCGCCGCCGCGGCGTCGTTCGTTTTCGCCGTCTGTCTCACGGCGGGGGCGGTGTAGATGGCCAAGGGCCTATCGCATGCATCCGCGCCGTTCGCCATCGAATTGGAGGAATGCTCGTTCAGCTACAAAAACTCCGCCCGCGCGTCCCTCGACGGCGTTTCTTTGAGGGTGCCGCGCGGCCAGTGCGTGGCGGTGACCGGCCGTTCAGGATGCGGGAAGACGACGCTCACGCGTCTTATCAGGCCAGGTAATCTGTCTTTTACATCATTTCAATC
>USEZ01000102.1 GCA_900553775.1 uncultured Slackia sp.
TCGTGCGCTCTTCACGATATCGCCGCAACCATACGCGAAGAGCAAAACGGGGCTCCGCTTCGAAACGGAGCCCCGAAACGGCATCGGCGCGGCGGCGGGCGGCGCGGCTCGCGCAGCCTCTACTTGTAGTTGTCGGGGTTGGCGAACTTGTCGATGTAGCGATGCACGTGGATTTTCATCCACGCCCAGCGCATCGGGTTCATGAACAGGTCGGGGCCGTAATCGAAGCTCATCGACTCTTTGCCTTGCGCCGCCAGCTCTTTCGCGCGGGCCACGAACTCGGGGTCTTTCACGTATTCGTAGACCACCTTGCGCGGCACGGAATGCCAGAACACCTCGTTGGTGTTTTGCACGCACTCCCCCAGGTCGCGCTTGAACACGCGGTCCTCCACCACGTAGCGGGCAAGGTTGTGGCCCGCCGCCGTGACGTGATAGTTCGTGCGGCCCTGGCGCAGGTTCACCTCGAACACCTTATAGCTGCCGTCGCGGTCGTCGCGCTTGATGTCGAAGTTGGCGAAGCCCGTGAAGCCGATCTTCTCGAGAAAATTCTTGATAAGCTCCTGCAGCTCGGGATTGGGCTGCGTGATAATCGCGCACGGATTGCCGAGCGCAGTGGGCGTGTGCTCTTCGAGGCCCTCGCGACCGAAGCAGATCAGCTTCACCTTGCAATTGCGGTCGCAATAGGCCGTGAGCACGTTCATGTTGCAATCTTCGCCCACCACCATATCTTGCAGCAGCACCTCGTCGGGATATCCCGCGCCGAAAATCAGCCCCAGGATATGCAGCGCCTCAGCGGGCGTGGCGGCGGCATAGACCTTCTTCATGCCCTCGAACGGATGCTCCCAGTAGGTCACGCTCATGGCGGGCTTCACGATGATGGGATACGAAAAGCCCACGGCCTGCTCGGACAGGTCGGCCTCGGAAAGCCCCTGATCGAAGCAGTCGGGCGTCACGGCGAACGTTTTCGGGTACGGAATGCCGTGCTCTTCGCACATGCGGTAGAAGCTCGACTTGGACTCCAAACGGTCGCGCAGGTCTTTGTCGATATAGAGCGTCACGCAGTTTTCGGGCAGGTCGTCTTGGATTTCCGACAGAAGCGCCGCGTACACGTCGGCGCAACCCCACACCAGATGCATCGTGTCGGGGTGTTTCGCCGCGAACGCCTTGATCGTGGCCAGCAGCACCTCGGGCTTGTCGAGGTTTTCGTCGTAGCTGCACTCCACGATACGGCTGTGCATGGTGTCGCCCGCCGCGAAGCGGCCGAATGCGTAGCTTTTCTTGCCGTACTGCTCGTGGATGGCGCGCGCCACCGAATAGCAGTTCATATCTCCGCCGATGAGGACGGGAATGAAATCGATTTCTTCAGACAAGGCTTCTCCTCGTACGGTTCTTTTCAGGCGCCCGCGCGGATACGAAGCGCAAGCGAACTGCGATTATAGGCCGGATGAAGCAGAAAGGGCGCGGTTCGCGCCCTTTCCATATCCGCGCCCGCATGCGGGCGCGGCCCGCCGCGCGGATCAGGCTGTCGTTACGCCAGGCGGCTTCCCACTTCCTTGGCCGCCGCCGCTTTGTCGAAGTTGCCGCCGGTTGCCGCGGTGAGGGCGCCCATGACCTTGCCCATGTCGCGCTTGGTTTCGGCTCCCACCTCGGCGATGGTCTTCTCGATGAGGGCGACGAGCTCTTCGCCGGCAAGCTGCTTGGGAAGATAGCTCTCCAGAATTTCCACCTGCTCTTTCAGCATGGCCGTGCGCGCTTCGTCGGTGCCCGCCTTGATGGAGCCCTCGAGCGTTTCGCCCGTCTGCTTGACCAGGCGCTTCAGCATGGCGTCGACGTCGGCTTCCACGATTTCGCGGCGCTCGTTCACCTCGATGTTTTTCACCTCTCCGAGAACCTGGCGAAGAATGGACAGGCGGTTTTTGTCGTGGGCGCGCATGGCGTTTTTGATTTCTTCCTGCAGAGCGGCGTATTGCATGGCGATGCCTCCTTGGGCAGAAAACGTTCACGGCGCGTCGGAAATTTCCCGCTGCCGGCGACTTCGCAAGCGGCAGCCGACGGCGCCTTTTCCGTTCAGTATAACGCGCGGGAAAACCACCGAGAGGGCCTTGCCGTCGAAGCTCGTGAAAAGCCCCGTGCTTAGTCGAAACGGTCGGTGAAGAATCGAGGTGGCCTGAACGCGCTCGAAGAGCGCGCGAATTTTTCGGCCCCCATCCGTCACTCGAACTGCCTTTTGTCAGTTAAATTGAGTGATTAAATCACTTCAATCAAATACTACATTCAAGTGATTGAGTGACAGAATTTGAGAGATGTTAATACCCTGGCTATAAGCTGGTAAAACTGGTTTTGCTTCGGTATTTTTATCTCTCAAATACATCAGTTAAAGCAATGGCCTTATCACTCAATTTAAAGTGATAAGGCCATCTATCGAAAGAATGATTTGAGAGACTATTCGTCGCCGTCCGCGGCGTCGCCTACAAAGACGTACTTCCTCTTCTTGCTCGTAGGCGCGGCGGTCGCCGCAACCACGCCCGCATCGACGAGCTTTTTCACACGGTAGCGAAACACCGGCATCTCGAGCCCCAATCCGTCGGCGATATCGCGGGCACCGAGCGGCTCGCCGGCCGCCTTGAGAAGAGCCGCGATCCGCTCCTCGATGGACTCTTTGCCAGGACGCACAGCGGCGGGGGCGTCCTGCTCGGATGCACCCGAAGCCGCCGCCGAAGCCGCCGGGGCATCGTCGATGCGCGCGGCGGCTTTTGCCCGGGGCGGACGAGCCTGCGATGCGGCGGGCGGCTCCGCGGCGGCGCGCGCAGCCGCCTTTTCCGCGATTCCTGCGGCCCATTCGGCCGCAGCGGCGCGATCGGAGCGCTCCGCTTCGACGTAAGCGTCGTCGAGGGCCGCAACGGGCGCGGGAGGCTCTTCGCGAACCTTGTCGTCGGCGCCGTCGGCGAACAGAGCGTCTTGGCGGTAAGGAAGCGTGCGCGCCGAAGAACGCGCGCCCGACAAGGCGGGACGTTCGAACGTCACCTGGAACAGGTCGGGCGAGGCGTCGAACTCGGGGCGCGCCAGCGCGTGCGCGTCCATCTCGTCGAGCATCGCGGCGACGCCCGAGCCGCAGCCGTGCGCCACGCAGCCTCCGTCGCTTGCCAGCGAGGTCGATTCCATCAGCTGCATGAGCCTCGCATTGCGGCAGCGCGACGTGCCGTCGTCCATGCCGTCGACGGTCTTGCCGCCCCATAATCCGCCGGGGCTGCTCACCACCACTTTTTCGGGATAGACGTCCACCGACACGGGCCAGCCCAGGAAATAGCGTCCGTACTCCCTGTGCACGACCGCGTTCGCGATGGCCTCTCTCAGCGCTTTTCGCGGGATTTCCCACTCGTCTGCATGTCGATGGCCGTCCGAGGCCGAACGGCGTCTGAGAATGCGCGAGAGAGCCCCCAGCGCGTCGTCGATCATCTCCGAAAGCGACCCGTCGCACACGATGTGCTCGACAGGGCGCGCTGAAACGCCGTCATGCACGGAAACCGCTATGACCAGGCGCGGGAAGAACTGCTGCGGATAAAACCCCGCGGCGAGCAGGCCCATGAGCCTCACGTCGCCCTTCTTGTCCACGATGTTCAATCGCTCGAGCTGGGCGCTTTGCGTCTCGGCGCCGCGAAGGGCGCGCGGGCTTTTGCGGCGGCGGCGCTCGATCATGGCAGCCGCCAAGGCCATGTCCAGATCGTCCATATCGGCCTCGGCCACGGCTTCGGCCTCAGCGTCGTTCGGCAGCACGGCGGCCTTGAGTTCGTTGATCTCGGCCGAGGTCAGCTTGATGTTGTCGGGGCCGACGCGCTTGTAGCTGCCGTTTTGCAGCCCGCCTTCGGCCAGAAAGCACGGCTTGAGCCGCGCATCGAGCTCGCGCACGTCGACCGCAAGCACGGGCGCACCGTCGAGCTCCAGGCGGCGTATGGCGTATTGCGGCGGGTTGACCAGCACCGCCGAAGGCCCGGCGTCGTTCATGGCGGCCGAGAACCGCTCGGCCGTCTCGTCGGGGGAGAAACCGCTCAAGGGGGCGAATCCGTTTTCGGCGTCGAGGCCGAAAACGAGCATGCCGCCGCGGGCGTTGCCGAACGCGCTGACGCTTTCCCACACGCTTCTGCCGAGCGTATGGGAGCATGATTCGATTTCATGGAATGCGTCGCCTGTGCCGATGCCGCGCAGGCGGTCGACGACGTCGCGTATGGTTTCGGGCATGGTTCCTCTCGTCGTTGGAAATATCTTCCCATGGTATCAGCAATCACTCTAATTTGAGTGATTTTGATGACCAATCCGCACTTGTCCACAGCTTCACGCGAAACCGGCTCTCGAAAAAAGCCGATGCGAACGGAAACGAGCACGCCATGTGAACACTGCGGCGGCAACCTCGCCCCGCACGCTCCTCGAGCGGGAATGTCGGCAAACAACCGCAGCCGCAAACGGCAAGCGCACCCTCGACGGGCGACCAGCCGTCTGCAAACGCAGCCGGCACGCACCCAGGCGCGCACCGCAGCCGCATGCGCGGAGCAAAGGCAAGGGAACGCAACCGCTTCGACGCCATGGACAACGCCGCCGTCCGCGGCCCGACCCCGCGCTCCAGCCGCGCGCCATACGCTCCCGCGGCATAAAAAATCCCGCCGCTCGGATGAGCGACGGGATTTCGCGATCGAAAAGCCAAGGCTTTTCTTGATGTTCAAGGAGCCGATACGCCTTATCGAGCCATCGGCGGCCTTGGGCCTAGTAGTGCAGGTCTTCCACCTTCACGCGACCGCGGAAGGTGCGATAGATCATGAAGTGGTACGCAAGCACCAGCGGCAGACCCACGCAGGTGATGCCGAGCATCCAGCCGAGCGCAAGGTCGCTCGAAGCGGCCGTGGCGATGGTGATGCTCTCGCCCGACGCCGCCGTGGCGAACAGGTTCAGCGGATCGCCCGCGCCTGCAACCACCAGGTTGGGGAACATGAGCGACGCCCACAGGGCCACCAGCATGGCGCACGCGGCGGAGGAGGCGATGAAGGTCGCCAGGTCGGCGGAGTCGCCCCTGCTCTTCACGATAGCGACGATCAGCGCGATAACCACCAGCGCGAAGAAGACCATGCGCAGGATGGAGGTCTCGTGAGCCATTTCCGGCTTGAGAACGAACAGCGCGTAGCCTGCAGTCACCAGGAACAAGACGCCCGCGCCGGTCAAAGCGATGCCGCGGGCCTTTTTCGCACGGGCACGCAGGTCGGAACCCAGCGGAGCCTTCAGCGACAGCCAGCTTGCGCCCTGGCAGATGAACAGGCTCAGGCCCAGAAGGCCGGTGAGCAGCGTGAACGGGGTCACCAGGCCGAGCAGCGGAACGCCCACGTAGTCGCCGTTGGCGTTCATGGGAATGCCCGCGAACACGTTGCCGGCCGCCACGCCCAGAAGCAGGGCGGGCAGAAGCGATCCCACGAAGAACAGCGCGTTCCAGATCTTGGACCATTCCTTATCGTGGCCCGCGAACTCGACGGACACGGCGCGCACGATCAGGCCCATGAGCACCAGGATGATGGCCAGGTAGAAGCCCGAGAACGTGGTGGCATACGCCGGCGCGAACGCAGCGAACAGCGCGCCGCCCGCCACGGGAATCAGGGCCAGCAGGACCGCGAACTTGTTGCGGAACGAGAGGGTGATGAACACCACGATGACGAGGATGGCGATGTTCAGCGTCAGCATCATGTCGTGCTTGATCTGCCGCGCGTTGTATGCCGCCACGGCCGGGGCGCCGAAGTAGTCGGCCGAGATGCCCCGGGCGGCGTACTCGGCGTTCAGGCCGGCCAGCACCGCTTCGATCCGCTCCACCAGCCGGTCGCCGATGCCCGTGTCGCTGCTCTCGTACCGGGGCGAGATGAAGACCATCAGCGTCGTCATGTCCTTCGAGAAGAGGTAGTCGTCGCAGAGCGTGTAGTTGCCTCCGATGTTCAGCTCCTGCAGCTTGCCCAGCGCGCCGAACGACAGCCCCAGCGGATCGTCGTAGATATATTCGTCGATAAATCCCCCGACGGGCGACAGCAGGCGGCGGTAGTTGCCCTCCATCGCCTGCGCGATGCCCCGCGGGGTGACGAGCGTGTCCATGCGGGCGTAATCCGCTTCCGAAAGCAGCAGCGGCAGGTTGCCCTGCAGGAACGACCGCATGCCGTCCGCCAGTTCGCTGCCGAAGGTCGCTTCGACTTCGGCATAACGCCTGAAAAGCGTGTCGGCGTTGAGCCGCGCCGCCAGCGAATCGGCGCAGGCCATCATCTCGTCGGTCTTGTCGGCCGCATCCTCGCCGGCATTTATCATCACGGCGATCTTGTCCTTGATCTTCAGGTTCGAGAACGCCGCGGCCGCCTTCCGCTCCCCGTCGGGGAAGAATCCGGTGATGTTCTCGCTGAACCGCAGCCGCAGTGCGGCTGAGGCCATCGCCACGACCAGCACTCCCAGCAGCGCATAGAGCAGCGTGCGGCGGGATTCGAAGAAGTCGTACAGGGCGATGAAGAACTTATTCATGGCGGGGCGTGCGTTTACAGAAGACGAGCAGGGCGTAGCTGACCGCCGCGGCCGCGACCGCGCATACGGCGGCCATGACGAAACTGCCCACGACGTACTGGAACATGTCGGCGGCGGCCCTTTCGAGCGTGATGTCCGACAGCGACAGCGGCATTGCGCGCCGCAGTACCTGCGCGCCGGTCCAGTAGCTGCCGTAGAGGATGAAGGGGATCATCGGCGGGATGCTGATGTTCGAGCTGAGTATCGCCACGGCCTTGTTGAGCCGTGTGAAGTGGGCCGTAACCCCCGCCGCGATCATTTGGTAGCCCCACAGCGGGGCGATGCCGAAGAAGACGCCCAGCCCGATCGAGGCGGCCAGCCGCGGGTTCGAGTCCTTCGACCGGGTGATGTTGTCGGCCACGAAGCGCCGGATGTTTTCCCGGGTGAGCGACCGCAGGAACCGCCAGGGATAATAGAACAGCAGCGCTCCGAGCACGAGCAACGTGTTGAGGATGCTAATGCGCGTGAAATCCTTGCCCGGCCGGAAGTGCGTTACGCGTTCGTCCTTTTCGGGGTAGAAGACGTTGACGGGGATGTTGCGCACGGCGATTCCCCGCCATGCGGCCCGCACCAGCACCTCGACTTCGAATT
>USEZ01000103.1 GCA_900553775.1 uncultured Slackia sp.
AGATGCTCGGCAGGGGTGACGTAGCACAGGAAGTCGGCTCCGCTTGCCGCGGCGATCGCCCCGCCGATGGCCGAGGTGATGTGGTCGTATCCGGGGGCGATGTCGGTCACGAGCGGCCCGAGCACGTAGAACGGCGCATTGTGGCACAGGCGCTTTTCGATCTGCATGTTGGCGGCGATTTCGTTCATGGCCATGTGCCCCGGCCCCTCGATCATCACCTGCACGTCGCGCTTCCAGGCGCGCGTGGTCAAAAGCCCCAACTCGATGAGTTCTCCCACCTGGCCCGCGTCGGTCGCGTCGGCCAGGCACCCCGGGCGCAGCGCGTCGCCGAGCGAGATGGTGACGTCATGCTCGCGCAGGATCTCGAGCAGTTCGTCGTAGTGCTCGAAAAACGGGTTCTCGTTGCCCGTCATTTCCATCCAGGCATAAATCAAGCTGCCGCCGCGGCTGACGATGTTCATCTTGCGGCCGCTGCGCTTGAAGCTGTCGATCGCCTTGCGATTGAGCCCCGCGTGGATGGTGACGAAGTCGACGCCTTCTTCGGCATGGGCGCGCACCACTTCCAAAAAGTCTTGCGCGGTGATGTGGGCCAGGTCTTTTTCCAGATAGCCTACGGCGTCGTACATAGGGACGGTGCCGATCATCGCGGGGGATTTCTCCACGAGCGCGCGGCGGAAATCATGCGTTTTGCCGTAGTTCGAAAGGTCCATGATGGCCTCGGCGCCGAACTTCAAGGCAACGTCGACCTTGCGCATCTCGCAATCGTAATCGCGCATGTCGCCTGAAATTCCCAGGTTCACATTGATTTTCGTGCGCAGGCCTTCGCCGACGCCGCATGGATGCAGCGAGGCGTGGTTGCGATTGGCGGGAATGGCCACGGTGCCTGCCGCCACGCGTTCGCGCACAACCTCGACGTCGATTCCTTCGTCTTCGGCCACTGCGCGCATCTGCGGCGTGACGATTCCCGCCTTGGCGGCTTCCATCTGGGTCGAGTAGGCCATGCTTACTCCTATCGTGTAAGCGCGGACTCGCCGCGCGTGCGAACAATGCGCCCAGTATAGCCGCGCGTTCGACGCCGCTTGCACGGAGGGCTGCTTTATCGGCGAAAAAGGGGATCCTTCCCGCATCGTACATTCTCGGGAGGCGGCGAAGCGGCCCGTCGCCGCCTGTGGACGGCGCTTGCGCCGCGCTTTCGTGTGGATTTCGCTTCCGTATTCTGCTTGTGCGCCGGCATCTCTTCCGCTTTTCGCGAGGGGCCGCAGCGCGCATATCCGGCGCGACCGACGCTGCGCGGGAATCCGCCGTACCCGGAAACGCGATCGCCCCGCAGTCGAAACCGCGGGGCGATGGAGGGAGGGAGTCGGTAAGGATTTCGTCGTTACGCTATGTCGCCTGCGATGTGGCGCACGGCATGGCGCGAGAAGGTGATGGTGCGGCCGCAGGCGCAGCCCACGATGTATTCGGGGTAATTGTTCGCGAAGATGCTGCCCGAGCAGTCGCCCGCCGCGTACAGCCCCTCGATGGGGTGGGCGTCGGCGTCGAGGACCTGCATATCCTCATTGATGCGCAGGCCGTCGACGGTGGTCAGGATCGAACCTCCGTACCAGACGCCGTAGAAGGGAGCGGTGCGCAGGGCGGAAAGGCGGTAGGCCTCTTTGCCGAAGTCGTCGTCGCTTTGTGCGTCGAAAAAGCCGTTGTATCGGTCGACTTCCGCGATGAAGGCCTTCTTGCGCTCGCCCTCGAAGCCGAGCTTGTCGGCAAGCTCCTCGATCGTGTCGGCTTTCACCATGGTGCCCTTTTCGAGCTGGTCGGCGTAGATTTCATCGATCGGGGTATCGGCCTCTTTGGCGAGCAGCTGCTGCGTCTGGCGCGAGCATCCGATGGTGGAGAACCGCTTGACGTCTTCTTTGAGGTTGGAGTCGAAGACCTGGCAGAAAACGCCGCCTTCGTGCTCTGCGGCGGCGAAGCAGCAGAAGTCGTACGGGGCGGACTCGTTGCAGAAGCGGCGGCCGTCGCGAGACACCTTCATGAACGGCTGGCTGCCGAGGTTGAACTGCTTGTCGTAGCCGATGAACCCTGCCGCTTCGCCCTCGGGCGTGACGATGCCGGCATTCTCGCCGGGAAGCACGGCGCCGCGGTCGAAGATCATGGGCGCGCCGATGCTGTCTTTCTGGGCGCCGATCCACATGGCGGCCTTGATTCCCTCGCCGCGGTTGTTGGGCGAGCCGTACTGCAGCGTGACGCAGCGGTCGACCAGGGGGTTGCAGGCTTTCAGCATTTCGGCGTTTCCGACATAGCCGCCGGTGGTGAGAAGGATGCCTTTCTTGGCGTTGACCTGGACGTTGCCCTGCTCGGTTTCGAAGATGGCGCCGGTCACGCGGCCGCCGTCTTCCCTGGCAAGCTTCACGAGCTTATGGTTGTAGGCGACATCGTATCCCTTTTCGTTGATGTAGTCGAGCAAGACCTTGTTGCGCTCGAGTTTTTCGCCTGCGGCATCGGTGCCGGAATAGTAGTGCTCCATGGGGGCGATGTAGTAATCGGTGCCGCCCGTTTCGTGGTCGACGTCTTTGTCGAATGCGCACGTCATGCCCGCCTGGGTGAGGATGGGGTCGATCCATTCGACCACGTCGGCGCTTTCGTCGATCCACGTGCGGATGACGCGCTGGTTGCACTGGCCGGACGCATAGCGGGAAAACTCGTTGAGAAGCTTGCCTTTGTCGACCTCGACGCCTGCGGCCTTCGTGTATTTGGTGTTGATGGCGCCGAACCAATGGCGGCTGCGCTGGACGTTGCCGGTTTTCTCGCAGAGCATGAAGTCCATGCCGAGGTCGGCCGCCGTTGCCGCCGCTGCCATGCCGCCGTTGCCCGCTCCGATGATGAGCAGATCGGTCTCCTTCGTTTCGGCGATGTCTTCGGGCGCGATTTCGGGGGCCGCTCCAAGCCAGTCCTGCCGGGCGTCGGCGCCTGCGGCCGCCGTTTCCGCCGGAGCCTCGTTCGATGCTTTGGGGGCGCAGCCCGCAAGGCCGAGCGCGGCCATTGCGCCTGCGGCCGCTCCGATGAATCCCCTGCGTGAGACGGCGTTGTTCGCGATTGTCATGTTCCCTCCTCGATTCGTTGCCGAGCCGCCTTTCGCTTGCGGCGGCGTCGGCCTGTTCTGCCGCCATTCTGATGCCCTCGGCCGCCGCGGTCTTCACCGCAAAAGCGCCATTCGCCGTGCATTCCTTCTCACCCTTGCGGTACCAGAATCGGCATTTCCCCTTGTCAGCGCATGGTTGGTGCGATAGCCTAAAGCGCTTCGGGGCAAGGAGGTTTTGCAATGTTCGCTGGTTTTGCCGAACGGGTCGTCGGGCACGATAGCGTGCGCTGGGCGCGCTGTACGATCGCGATGGCCGTGGAGTTTTTCGGTCTGTGGCTCGCCAACGCCTATCTTTTCCCGCAATTCGTCGGCGTGTTTCCTGCCGCGCGCGATATTTCGTCGGCGGCGGGGATCGCCGTTTTGATATGCATCGCGTGCCTTGCGTCGCGAAGGCCTTCCGTCTTCGATGAGGCGCGCATAGCCGTCGCCTCGCTGACCGTCTATCCGCTTGCGTTCGGCCTGATTTGTCTCGGCGTGCTGTATGCGGAGCCCGCTATTCTTGTCGCAGGGGCGGTGCTGAGGGTCGCGTCGACGCGGTGGATCACGCTGCTCGCCGGGGTTTCTCTGTGCAGCATGCCCGCCCGCGCATGCATGTCGTGCATCGCCGCCGCGTATTGCTTGAGCTATTGCACCCGCGCGATTTTCGCCGGGGCCTCGCCTGTCGCATGCACGGTGACGCTGTTCTTGTGCCCCTATGTCGTTTACGCGTCTTGCGCGCAAGCGGCTTCCATCGCCGTCAAGGCCATGAAAAACGAAACGCCCCGTGCCGTTTCGTCGATCACGCAGCCGCTGGCGTTTCTGCCGTTTTCGCATGCCCTGTTCGTGGCCATCCTGGTATTCCGCGTCGCGTACGGTTTCGCCTTGACGTTCGGCTCGGTCGACGGCGTTCCCGTTCAGACGTTGTTCTCATTGGTTCCGCTGGCGGCGGTTCTCGCGTTCGCGCTGTTGCCGTCGATGCCGAAGGCCGACGTCTTGTACCAGGCGGCGGCGTTGTTCGTCGTGGCGGGCATGGGTGTCGCCCTTGCCGTTTCGGGCGGAGGGCAGGTGCTTTTCGACGGCGTTTTCGTCGCAGGGCTTCTTTATGCGGGAAGCGAATGCTTCGAAGTGCTGATGTGGTTCTCGCTTGCCTCCATCGGCGCCCGCAATCTTTCCGGGGCTTTGGTCGTGGTTGCATGGGGGCGTGCGGCGTCTTCCGCCGGATTGCTGATCGGCGCCCTTGCAGGGCATGCGATGAATGCCGCGGGCGGTTCGTCTTTCGTCTCTGCCGGCCTCGCCGTCATGCTCGTCGCGTTCGTGGCGGTGAATATCACGGTATTGAAAGAGTTCAGTTTCCAGAAAACCATCGACGGGGTTGCCCCTTTGGAAGACGTGGGCTTGAAGCGGGGGGATATGCCGATCGACGTGATGCGCGGCTGCGATGCCATCGTCGAGAAGAAGGGCCTTACCCCGCGCGAGAGCGAAATCGTGCGTTTGCTGGCCCGCGGCCGCAACGCTCCGTACATTCAGGAAAAACTCGTCCTTTCCCGCAACACGGTGAAAACGCACGTTGCCAATATCTATGCGAAGGTCGGCGTGCATTCCCAGCAAGAGCTGATCGATGCCGTCGAGGCGAGTGCGCTGGGCGACTGACCGCCGTTTCGGGCTTTTCCCGATGGAGGGGCCTTCGCGTCATGGAGCCGCCCGGCGGCGTGGTAAAAGACGCTTCTGAACTGGGGAGATGTTGCGCCATGGCGGTGCGCTTCTTTGCGTTACACTGGCTCTTGTGACGCAAGAGCGTATCAATGCCACGCTAAGGGGAAATCCCAGAAAGGGACGGTGGTTATCATGGCAGCTCCCGAGACTTTGCATGTCCGCAACATCGTGTTGGTCGGACAAGATGGTGCGGGCAAGACGTCGCTGGCTGAGGCAATGCTCTACATTTCCGGCCAAACCCCGCGTATGGGCACCACGCATGACGGAAAATCGTTCATGGACTACGATGCCGAAGAAATCAAGCGCAAGTTCACGATGAGCGCATCGATCGCTCCCATCCCTTACAAAGACTATAAGATCAATCTGCTCGACACCTCGGGCCACCCCGACTTCATCGGCGATACGCTTGCCACCATGCAGGCGGCCGAAATGGCCCTGTTCGTCATCGACGCTGTAGCGGGACCGCAGGTCATGACCGATAAATTGTGGCGCGAAGCCGAAGGCATGCGTCTTTCTCGCGCCGTGTTCATCAACCACATCGACCGCGAAAACGCCAATTTCGACGTGATCATGGCGTCGCTGCATGCGCGTTTCGGCAGCCGCCTGGGCGCGGTCACCATCCCTATCGGCGTGGATAAAGACTTCAAGGGCGTCATCGACGTGCTGCGTATGAAGGCCCGCTACTTCGAAGGCGACGCCGAGCGCATCGAAGAGATCCCCGCCGAATACGCCGATGCGGCCGAAGCCGCCCGCGAGAAGCTGTGCGATTTGGTGGCCGAGGCCGACGAAGACCTCATGATGAAATATCTCGACGGCGAAGAGCAGCTGACCCAAGAAGAGCTCGAGGGCCTGTTCGACAAGGCTATCGCGCAGGAGCTGTTCATCCCCGTGTTCGTGGGCTCCACCATCATCAAGCAGGGCATCCAGGGCCTGATGGAAGACATCTGCACCTACTTCCCGCATCCCACGGCGCATGGCGCGTTCCGCCTGGCCGACGGCGGCGAAATCCGCGTGACCAAGGGCGACCAGCAGGCTGCGGGCTTCGTGTTCAAAACGCTGTCCGACCCGTATGTGGGCCGCCTGAGCTTCATCAAGGTGTTCTCGGGCATATTCGCCCCGGGAGTCGAGCTCATCAATGCGCGCACGCGCAAGAAGGAGCGCCTGGGCCATGTGTGCATCATGAAGGGCAAGGAAACGACCGATGTGAAAAGCGCCATGGCAGGCGACATCATCGTGGTGCCGAAGCTTGCCGATACGCGCACGGGCGACACGCTTTCGCATACGGGCGACATCGCGATCGATCCCTTGCCGCTGCCCGTGCCGCAGTATCCCGTGGCGATCGAAGCCGCCAATAAGAAGGAAGAGGACAAGCTGGGCACGTTCCTCGCGCGCGCGGCCGAAAACGATCCTACGATTGTCATCGAGCGCCGTGAGGAAACGCACCAGACGGTGATCACCGCCATGGGCGAGGCGCAGGTGGAAACCATCCTGCATCGCCTGAAGGACCAGGCGGGCGTCGAGGCCGTGCTTGTGCCTGTGCGCATCCCGTATCGCGAGACCATCCGCGCGACCGCCGAGGCTCAGGGACGCCATAAGAAGCAAACGGGCGGCGCCGGCCAATTCGGCGACTGCTGGCTGCGTCTCGAGCCCAATCCGGGCGCGGGCTACGAGTTCGTCGACGCCATCAAGGGCGGTGTGATTCCCGGCGGCCTTATTCCCGCGGTGGACAAGGGCGTGCAAGAGGCCATGGCCGAGGGCTTTTTGGCCGGCTATCCCATGGTCGACATCAAGTGCACCGTGTACGACGGTTCGTATCATTCGGTCGACTCCAACGAGATGGCGTTCAAGACCGCCGCGCGCATCGGCTTCCGCGCCGCGTGCGAGCAGGCCAAACCCGTGCTGCTCGAGCCGATGGCCGATATGAGCATCGCGGTGGGCGAGGAATACGCAGGCGCCGTCATGGGCGATATCTCCACGCGTCGCGGCCGCATCATCGGAACCGACTCCAACGATGCGGGCGAGACCATCATCTTGGTGCGCGTGCCGTATGCCGAGGTGGTCACGTATACGAAAGATTTGCGTTCCATCTCGCGCGGCAGCGGCAGCTACACCAAGCATAAGCTGAACGCGGGAACGGCCGGAACGCAGTATGCTTCCTGCCGCGTCAGCTACACGGACCCCGGCACAGGAAAGTGCATCGAGGCCACCGTCAAGGTAGAGGACTACAACGACAAGGCCAAGAATAACCAGCAGCTGGAGATCACCGCGAAGGTGGCAAG
>USEZ01000104.1 GCA_900553775.1 uncultured Slackia sp.
TATAAGGACGGGGCAGGAGGCGTTGCGCAGCACCGCATAGCTCACCGACCCGAGCATGCCCGCGACGGCGTTCAAGCCGCGGCAGCCCATCACGATCAGGTCGACGCCGTTGTGCTCGGCGTAATCGATGATCGCCTTGCTCGGCTTGCCCTGCCCCACTGCAATCCGAAATGCGTCGGCGCAGGAAAGAACGGCCTCGCCGACGAAATCTTTCAGGTCGTCGACAAGCAGGCCGCGCTCGTAATCGAGATATTCCTTCTGCATGGCGGCAAGTTCTTCGGGCGGAATGCGCACGACGCCCGACATGTTCTCGGCGGCGAGGAACTGCGCCGATTCGAACTCGGGAACGGGCGAGGCGAAAAACACGGTGACGTGCGCGCCGTCTTCGTCGGCGGCGATTTCGAGCGCCGTGCTCAACGCACGCTTGGCGGATTCGGACCGATCGTAAGGAACCAGGATATTCGCGTACTTCATGGCGACCCCTTTCACGAGACCTTGCACGCCTTCATTGTATCACCCGCTCGATATGGCACGCCGCCAGGGATGCCGTCGGGCCGAAAGCCTTCGGCATCGGCGGCGTGCGCCTTTAGCCCCCGTCGCATCGACTCCTCAGGCGGCGCGCGCCCCGATCGTCGACGCAACCTCGTCTATCGAGGCCGCGATAAGCAGCGCCGCCTCGCGGTAGAAGACGCTTCGCGCCGATTCGTGCATGCGGCGCAAGGCGTCGCCCGAAAACGCGAGCACGTGTGCGCCCATGAAATCCGCAGCGGCCGCAAGAGCGCGCTCGGCCTTCCGGTCGTCTTCTGACGCGAGCGCGAACAGTTTCGCCAGAAACGCGAGCTCTATGCCGAGATGGTCATCCGGCTCCGACGCCGACGATTCCAAGGCATAGCCGAAGGCGGCATAGGCGGCGCGCACCTCAAGCGTCGTCGGCCCGAAAAGCGTTCCGTCGTCGGTGCGATAGACCGACTCGTAGACCGACACTCCGCTTGCCGAAGCCATATAGAACAGATAGGCGTAGTCCTGGCGCAGCTCGCGATAAAACGCCGCGAACGCCTCCTGGTCTTGCGCGGCGTCATCAAGGCACGAGAACAGGCGCTCGGCGGCATCGCCTGCGACCAGACGGAAGAGCGGCTCGCGCAAAAGCGCGCGCTGCTCGATAAGGGCGGCAAGGCGCGCCCTGTCGGGTCCGCCATAGAGGATAGACGAACCGAACGAACACAGCGTTTCGCACGCCATCAGCGTTTCCGCACCAAGCATGGCCACGGACACCTCCCCTTTTCCAGCGCCGCCCTCTTTGAAGCGGCATATGATGCGAACGGCTGCCGCGGCAAAAGGCGCGGCAGCCGAAAAGGCGCGCACGGGCAGACCGCCCATGCGCGCCCCCGTGAGCGCCCTATTGTTCGTGGCCCACTTCCATCGGGTTTTTGAGCGTGCCGCCAAGCTCGGCATTCCGATGCAGACCGAACACGACGTTGGGAAGCGTGGTGTCGCCCAGCTCGCCGATCGTGCATGCTTCGCCGTGCGCCTCGCGCAGCTCGGCGATGTCGCCGAAGGCGATGGCACGCACGGGGCATGCCTTCTCGCAGGCGGGATCGGGCAGGCCGTCCTCGCTGCGGTCGGTGCACATCACGCATTTATGGGCGAAGCCGTCGGCCATCTTCACGGGATGGTGGTACGGACAGGCCTCTTCGCATGCCATGCAGCCGGTGCACAGGTCGTAATCGACGCTCACGATGCCCGTCTGGTCGTCTTTGGAAAGCGCGCCTGCGGAACATGCCGCCATGCATGCGGGCTTTTCGCATTGACCGCAGGTCATCGAGGCGTAGTAGCCGAAAGCGGTGCTGACGAACGCGCCGTCTCCATCGGTTTGCCACGTTCCGCCGCCGAACTCGTAAACCTTGCGGAACTTCTGCGGAACCTCCAGGTCGTTACGGTCGAAACAGGCGGTCATGCACGCCTTGCAGCCTGTGCAGATATCGGTGTTGACATAAAAGCCGTACTGAGCCATGTCTTAGTCCCCCTTTACGCTTTCTCGATCTTGCACAGGTTGGAGTGCACGCCGTTACCCTTGGAGATGGCCGTCGGGCGCTGCGACGTAAGCACCGAGATGCAGCCGCCGCGGTCGAGCACGCTCGGGTCGCCGAGCTTGTCGGCATCGCGCGTCTCGGGGTCGTACCACGCTCCCTGAGGAATGGATACGACGCCCGGCATGATGCGGTCGGTCACCTTGGCCGAAATCTGCGTGCAGCCGCGCTTCGTGCTCACGATGACCGTATCGTCGTTCTCGATGCCCAACTCGGCCGCGTCGAGCGTATTGATCCAGCATTGCTGCGGAGCGACCGATTTCATCCAATCGACGTTGCCGTAAGACGAGTGCGTGCGCGTCTTGGTGTGATGTCCGATCAACTGGAACGGATAGTCCTTCTTCGTCTCGACGTCGCCGAAGCTTTCGAAGCTTTCGTACCAAATCGGACACGGCGTGATTCGGTCGAGGCCGTCTTCGGGAATATAGCCCGCCGCCGTGAGGTCCCACTGCTTGGAGATGTTGTAGGCCTGCTTGGAAAACACCTCGTATTTGCCCGAAGGCGTGGCGATTTCGGACGTGTCGGCAACCGCGGGTTCGTGGTCGTCGGTCTGCTTGAACAGGCCGCCCTCCTTGAACTCCTCGAAGGTATCGGGCAGCGCGTCGCCTTTCTCCTTGCCCTTCTCGTAGCACCACTTCACCCAGTCTTCTTGGGTCTTGCCCTCGGTGAACTCGTCTTTCACGCCGAGCTGCTCGGAGAGCATGGTGCAGATCTCATACACCGGCTTCGATTCGAACATGGGCTCGATCGCCGGGGTCTCGCACATGACGAAACCCGTCCAGGCGCTGCCGCCCTTGGTGACGTCGATTTCCTCGAAGCTCGTAGTGCCCGGAAGAATGTAATCGGAGACCATCGCGGTCGGCGTCATGTATACGTCGCAGGTGACGATGCAGCGCAGGCCGGAATCCTTCTCGTCGGGAAGGTTGTAGATGCGCAAGCAGTCGTTGATGTCGGCATGCTGGCCCATCATGACGTTGCTGGCATAGTTCCAGATGAACTTGATCGGCGCCTTCAGAGAGATTTCGCCCGGCTCCGAAGCATGGACGACGTTGCCCTCCTCGTCGACGCGGCGCAGGCCCCACGTCGCATCGGTCATCGACTTGTAGTCTTCGATGGCGCGGAACCACTCGAAGAAAGAAATGACTGGCTCGACGGTGTTTTTCTCGGGGAAGGCGGGAATGGCGGAAGGCGTCTTGTACGACACGCCGCCCGTGGCCTCGCGCGCGCCCGTGCCGCCGCCCGAAATGCCGGCGTTGCCCGTGATCGCGGCGATAAGCCCGATGGCGCGAGCGGAGTTTCCTCCGTTGGAATGGCGCTGCGGACCCCAGCCTTGGATGGCTGCGGTCGGACCGTTCACGAAGACGTCGGCGAGCATGCGGATGTTTTCCGCGGAAACGCCCGTGATCGCAGCCGCCCATTCGGGGGTCTTCTCCCCCGTGCCCTCATAAGCGCCCGTACCCTTGAGATACGCTTCGTAAGACATGTCGTCCTCGACCGTCAGCGTGCCCGACGGGTCGACGCCCATGAACATAGAGGCGTCGGTCGGTTCGGCCGCCTTGACATCTTCGGCGAACGAGTCGGAGAAAAAGCCCACGAATTTCTCGCGGACCATGGCCTCGTCCAGCTTGCCGTTCGTATACAGGTAGTGGATCATGCCTGCGACAAGCGCCGCATCGGTGCCGGGACGGATGGGAATCCACGTGGTCGCCACGCCGATGGCCGTGTCGGACAGATGCGGGTCGACCACGATGATATTCGCCTCCGGATTGAGCTCGCGCACCTTGGAGATCAGATACATCATGGCAGAGCCCGACATGCGCGTGTTGGCGGGATTGTTGCCGAACAGCACGATGTTTTTGGAATTGACCAGGTCGGTGACCTCGTTATTGGAATAGGAATCGCCGTTGAACAGCGACAGCTCGCGGTCGATCTGACCGGTGGAATAGTCGCAGTACTGGCGCAGATAGCCGCCCCAGCAATTCATCATGCGGGCGAACATCGTGGAATCGGGATGCCACGACTTGGCCACCGTGCCGCCGATCTGGCCGGTGCCGTACTGGATATAGAAGGCGTCGTTGCCGTACTCCTCCTTGATTCCCTTCATGATGTCGCCGATTTCGCGGATGGCATCTTCCCAGGAAATCTCTTCGTATTTGCCCTCGCCGCGCTTGGTTCCCTCGACGCGCTTGAGCGGCTTTTGGATACGCGTGGCGTTGTAGATGCGCTGGCGATTCGTGCGGCCGCGCACGCAGGAGCGCATCTGATAGATTTCGCCCGGACCGAAATCGTCGGCGCCTTCGTTGTCGTTGCCGACGCGCACGACCGTGCCGTCTTTCACGTACAGCTTCAGCGGACAGCGGCTGCCGCAGTTGACGTGGCAGCCTCCCCAGACGGCCTTGTCGTAAGCGAACGGCTCCGCGCCGATGATTCCGCTTTGCTGCGATGATTCCTTCTCGGCCTTCGGAGCGCAGCCGCTCAACGCGGCCCCTGCGCCCACAATGCCGCTCCAGGCCAGAAACGAGCGCCTGCTCAACTTCAGCCCGGATTCCTTCATGCCCTTGTCATCGTGCATGACTCCCCCCTTCTTTTTCGTGCGGCGATGCCGCATGGAAAGGAAATCATAACCGAAGATGCGGGAAATGTCACAACGGACACGAGGCGCCGCCAACCCTTGGAGGAAAGAAGCCCGTGAAGAAAAGCGACGCGTTTTCGCGTCGAAACGGCATGCCTTTCAGACTCTGGGACGGACGCAAGCCGTTGAACTTGCGCCAGAGGCTGCCCGCCTATCCGAATCGACGCCGGCAAGCGCGAATTGCCGTCTTCGAAAAACGCACGAAAGCGATTCGCGGTCGAACGCCTTCGGATTGCAGCCTCTTTCAAGACGGCGCAGAAAGGGGCCGCCACGCAAACCCAGGCGACCCCTCCCGTCCCAAACGTCGCACGATGCGCGTCCGTTTCACGCAGGCGGTTATCCCGCGTTGATTTCCGCAGCCTTTTCGCGCTGGTCGTAGCCGATGCCGATCTTCGTCTCGTCGGAGGCGTCGAACAGCTCGACATGCTCGTCGCTTTCCTCGATACCCCTCTTGCGCACGTACCCGCTCAGGAACAAAGACAGCGCGCCGTCGCCCGTGACGTTGCAGGCGGTGCCGAAGCTGTCCTGCAAGGCGAAGATGGTAAGCACGAGAGCCGTGCCCGTGGCGTCGAAGCCGAGAACGCCCGTAATCAGGCCGAGCGAGGCCATGACGGTGCCGCCCGGAACGCCCGGCGCCCCGATGGCGAACACGCCCAAAAGCAGGCAGAACAAGACCATGGTGCCAAGATCGGGCATGGCGCCGTAAAGCATCTGGGAGATGGTCATCACGAAGAAGACCTCGGTGAGCACCGAACCGCACAGGTGGATATTGGCGAACAGCGGAATGCCGAAGCTCACCATATCGCGTCGCAGCGGCGGCACGGCCTTATTCGCGCACTGCAGCGCGACGGCAAGCGTGGCGGCCGACGACATGGTGCCGACCGCGGTCAAATACGCCGGGCCATAATGCTTGAGCACCTGCAGCGGGTTTTTGCCGGCATACGCGCCCGCCAAGCCGTAGATGAAGGCGAGCCAGAGATAATGGCCCACGATCACGATGACGACGACCACCAGAAACACCGGCAGCTGCTTGGTGATGGTGCCTTCGTAGGAAAGCGCGCAAAACGTCGTGGCAATGAACAGCGGCAGCAGCGGAATGACCACGCGCGTCACCACGGAAAGCACGATGCGCTGGAATTCATCGAGCAGACGCGCGATGCCCTCGGCCTTCGCCCATACGCACGCAAGACCCAAAAGCACCGCAAGCACCAGCGCGCTCATAACCGGCATGATCTGCGGAATATCGAGCTGGAACACCACTTCGGGAAGCTCTTTGAGACCGTCGACCGACGTGGCGATCGACAGGTTCGGGATAAGCGCATAGCCCGATGCCATCGAGAAGAACGCCGCTCCGATCGAAGACAGGTAGGCAAGCAGCACGGCAACGCCGAGAATGCGCGAGACGTTTTTGCCCAGCTTGGTAATCGAGGGGGCGATGAACCCGATGATGATCAGCGGAACGCAGAACGTGATGAGCTGGCCGAGGATGTATTTGACGGTGACCACGACATTCATGACCGTCTCGTTGGCCACAAGGCCCACGAGTATGCCGATGATCACGGAAACCAGCAGGATGAAGGGCAGGCTGGTGAGCACCTTCTTCATGACGGCAGTCCTCCTTCTTTCTTTCAAACCGTTCGATATGGAGGCATACTTTACCACGATGAAGCGGTTTCTCGCGAAAAAAGACCGTTCGAGCGCACGGGCGGCCGAATATACCGAAAGAGGCGCGAAGGCGGCGCGCAGACCGCGCGACGCGCTATCCGAAATCTGCGCTACGCGCGAAACGCATACATGCCGATAGATTGGTTCGCGATCCGCTCCGCATCCCAGGTTTCGGCGGAACGCACGCTCGAATACGGGTCGTTGATTTCCACCGTGCCGTCGTCGGCAAGACCCGTCGCCACGAAGAAATGGCCCGAATCGGTGAAATCGCCCGAGCCCACGTTGCAGATCACCACGTATCCGCTCTGCAGATACGTGAGGAAATTCTGCGTGCTCGGCGTGAACTGCTCGCACTGCAGGCCGAACTGGCCCGCCATGTCGGTCAAAAACGTGGCGTAGGTTCCCTGCCCGTCTTCGGCATAGCCGTTTTCGGCGGCGATCGCCGCCATATCGGCGGGCGTTTTGTCGCTTTTGCCCGTCAAGCCCATATACACCATGGAAAGCGACGTGGGGCAGCATCCCGTCAGCGCGAACGTCGTGGAGCTGTACACGGTGGAGCCCCAGCGCTGATCCCACTGGTAGAGACGCGGCACCTCGCCGGAG
>USEZ01000105.1 GCA_900553775.1 uncultured Slackia sp.
CCCATCCCGACCACGATTATCTGGTGGTGATGGACGGTTACAAATCCGATCCCCGCGAGACGGGCGGCGGCTGGTACGGCGACGGGATCCAGGCCATCTACCATTCGCGCACGCACAACGACCGTTTCAACAGCCCGTTCGAGAAGAACGCCATCGACGGCATCATCCACGAGTTCGATTCGGTCGACGAGCTCATAGCAACCGTTCGGGACAACATCTCCTGGGTGCGTGAGAATCTGTAGGCGTGCGCGCCGCATTGGCGCGCTTTCGATGGCGGGAGGCGTTATGAAGTCGGAATACTACGTATGGATCGCAGGCATCGCGTTCGCGCTCGCCGCGTTCTCGTGCGCCATCATGGCAATAGGCTATCAGCCTTTAAGCGTCGGGCGTGCTGCCACGGTGGCGCTGCTTCTGGCGGTGGCCTGCGCCGCGTTGGCGCTGCGCCGCAGGGGGCGCCGATAATGCCGGGCCTGTCGGACGACGATATACGGCGCGTACGCGAGGCGAGCGACCTCGCGACGATCGCGGGCGAGCGCGTGGTGCTGCGGCAGCGCGGGCGCGATCTGTGGGGATGCTGTCCGTTCCATAACGAGAAGTCGCCGTCGTTTAAGATCGACCCGGCCACGCAGCTGTGGCACTGCTTCGGCTGCGGCGCGGGCGGCGACGTGTTCAGCTTCGTGATGAAGATGGACGACCTGGGGTTTCTCGATGCCGTGCGCGAGCTTGCCAAGCGCGCGGGCATCCAGCTGACCGAAGAGCCCGGCGCCGCCGTCGCGCGCGGTCGCAAGGCGCGCCTGAAAGAGGTCTGCGAAAAGACCGCCGAGTTCTACCACGGCCAGCTTATGCGCACGCGCAGCCCCGAACTCGACGAGGCGCGGGCGTATCTATCGTCGCGCAACCTGGGCGGAAGCGTTCCCAAAACGTGGAATCTGGGGTATGCACCAGGCCGTCAGGCCCTCGTGCGCCATCTGCGCTCGCAGGGCTTCTCGGCGCAGGAGATGATAGATGCCAACGTGGCCCTCTCGTCCGATCGCGGCGGCCTGCGCGACCGTTTCTTCGGACGCATCATATTCCCTATCAGGGATATCGATGGCGCCACGATCGCGTTCGGCGGGCGCGTGGTGGGCAAAGGCGAGCCGAAATACCTCAACTCCCAGGAAACGCCGATCTTCCACAAATCCGAAGTGCTCTTCGGGCTCGACAAGGCGAAGGCCGCCATGGCGAGCACGGGCGTGGCGATCGTCGTCGAAGGCTATACCGACGTGATCGCCATGCACGAATCAGGCGTGGAAAACGCGGTGGCAACGCTGGGAACGGCGCTGACGATCCAGCACATCCGCACTATATCGCGCCATGCGAAGCACAGAATCGTGTATCTGTTCGACGGCGACGAGGCGGGGCGTCGCGCCGCCGACCGTGCCGCGCGCTTCGTCGACGAGAGTATGCTGCCCGAGGCGGGTCGCTCGAAGATTGAGCTGTGCGCGGTCACGCTGCCCGACGACCTCGATCCCGCCGATTTCGTGCAACAGCGCGGTGCGCAGGCTTTGACCGATTTGATCGCCGGGGCCAAGCCGCTTCTGCGCTATGCGATTGACCGCGCATTCTCCAGGTACGACCTGGCCGATTTCGGCCAGCGAAGCCGCGCGCTCGCCGAGGCCTTGGCCCTTTTGGCGCCGATCAAGCATTCGGTGCTTGCGCAGGAATACGCGGGCTATGTAGCCGACAGGCTTCATTTCGACATCGCCATGGTGGCCGAAAAGCTTGCCCGGACGGCTGCGCCGCGCCACTACGAGGGAGCCGCGGACGAGCGCGCCGTCCAGGAGCCGCCGCGCCCTTCCGTGTCGCTTCCGCCGCGCGAGCGCGAACGTTTGCGCATCGAGCGGGAATTCCTCGCGCTGTGCGCCCGCCATGCCGATATCGGGCTTGCCTATGCCGACGCGCTCGTGCAGACGCTGTGGCACCGGAAAGCCCATCGAGCCATCGCGCAGGCCCTGATCGCCTATGCGGCCGAGCATCCCGACGCATGCGATCCGGGCGATGTGGTGCGCGGAGTGTCTTCCATGGTGGAAGGGGCGGCTTCGACGTTGACGGCGGCATCGGTCTACGACGAGGTCGATCCGGCGAATCTCGCTCAGTTCCTCGTCGAAGAGCTCGCCATACGCGATATGGAGGATTCGATCGCCGCGGTGAACGCGCAGTTGAAGCATCCCGATACGATGTCCGACGAGGAATACCGCCGGGCCTACGAGGATGTGGTCATGCTGCAAAAGGAGCTCGTCGCGCTGCGCGGCGCGCACAAGCCTCTCGGCGCGGCGCAGTGATCGCTTCGAGCGCCGCCTGCGCGCACTCGGCCGACGCGTTGCCCCTCGTGCGCGGCGCGCGGTGCGCACGCCCGCGCGCGAGGGGAGGGGCGGGCGGGTCGCGCATTGACCCGCCTGGTGTTTTATTGATATTATTGCAAGCTGTATCTTTAGGGCTTCCATGCCCATTTTCTGCGGCGAAAGGATAGCATCTGTGTCTGCTGCCAAAGCGAAAACAACCGAAGATCCCAAGAAGAGCAAAACGAAAAACGAGGACGCGGCGCTTGCGGGCGGCATGTCCCTCGAAGACGAGAAGATCGACTCCTCCCTGTCCGACGACGATTTGCTCGAGGGCATTCCCGAAGAGGAGCTCAAGGCCGCCGAAGACGCGGAGGTCAACCTGCCCAAGGTTTCCACGCGCGCTTCGAAGGTCCGTCGCCGTTCGGCCGATACGTCGGTGACCATGCTCACGGGCGACCCGGTGCGCATGTATCTCAAAGAGATCGGCAAGGTGCCGCTTCTGACCGCCGCCGAAGAAATCGATTTGGCCATGAAGATCGAGGCGGGCGTGGCCGCCACCGCCGAGCTTGAGAAGGCCGAAGAGGAGGGCGTCGAGCTCGAGCGTCGCGAGCGCCGCCGCCTGACGCGCGTCGAGCAGGTGGGCATCGATGCCAAGCAGCAGCTCATCGAGGCCAACCTGCGTCTGGTCGTCTCCATCGCCAAGCGCTATGTCGGCCGCGGCATGCTGTTTTTGGACCTCATCCAGGAAGGCAACCTGGGCCTTATCCGCGCGGTCGAGAAATTCGACTACACGAAGGGCTTCAAATTCTCCACGTATGCCACGTGGTGGATTCGCCAGGCCATCACGCGCGCCATCGCCGACCAGGCGCGCACGATCCGCATCCCCGTGCATATGGTGGAAACGATCAACAAGCTCGTCCGCATCCAGCGCCAGCTGCTCCAAGAGCTCGGCCGCGACCCTTCTCCGGAGGAAATCGGCGAGAAGATGGGCCTGACCGCAGAACGCGTGCGCGAGATTCAGAAAATCAGCCAAGAGCCGGTTTCCCTGGAAACGCCGATCGGCGAAGAGGAAGACAGCCAGCTGGGCGACTTCATCGAAGACGACGCCGCGATTGTGCCTCCCGACGCCGCGAGCTTCTCCATGCTGCAAGAGCAGCTGGGCAAGGTGCTCGACGGGCTTGCCGAGCGCGAGCGCAAGGTCATCAGCCTGCGTTTCGGCCTGGAGGACGGCCACCCGCATACGCTTGAAGAAGTGGGCCGCGAGTTCGGCGTCACGCGCGAGCGTATCCGCCAGATCGAAAGCAAGACGCTTGCGAAGCTGCGCCACCCGAGCCGCTCTTCCAAGCTGAAAGACTATCTGGAGGATTAGCGGTTCGCGGGTTGCGGCGCGCAAGGATCGATCGCCCCTTGTGATTCGCGCGGTTTGCGGTACAATAACCGAACGCCTTTTCAGGGCGTCCTTTCAAGGGCCTGTAGCTCAACGGTGGAGCAGGGGACTCATAATCCTTTGGTTCTCGGTTCGAATCCGGGCGGGCCCACCATAGAATTCCCGAAGGCCGGAAGCCGCTGCGCTTCCGGCCTTCTCCTTATTCTTTTTCGAACAGGTTCGCGTGTCCGACCACGGACAGTTGGCGATAGGCGTCGGAGCTTGCGCTGCTCTCGCCGTGCCAATGCCATGCGCCTTGCGCGTCTTGATAGCCGTTCAGATTGATGGCGGGAATGTCGTCGCGCATGGCGAGCGTGAACGCGAAATACTCGTCGAGAGGCGGGCCCGCCGCGTGCGGAAGCGCCGCGCCCAGGTAATTCAGGCTCGTATCGCGCACCTCGGGCCCGCCCGACGCCGCACGAAGCTCCTCGTCGTTCGTCCAGATCATATAAGGCGTGACGTAGCGCTGCTGCACCAGTTCGATTTCCGAGAGGTCCGATCCGGCGCGCCCGTGCGTTTCCTGCGAGAGCCAATCCACGAATCCCGGCTGATGGTCGCCGAAAAAGCAGACGACGACGGGGCGGTCGAGCTCGCTTAACCGGTCGAGAAACGCGCCCAGCTCCTCGTCGGCGCGTTTGACGCAGCTCAAATACTCGTTCAGTTCGGCATGCTCCGTCCCGTCGATCGGCGCATGCACCGTATCGGCCTCTTCTATCATGCCCGTGTCGTAGCCTCCGTGTCCGGCGATGGTCACGTCGAAGATGAACTGGGGCGAATCGTCCTGGGCGAGCAGTTCGAGGATCAGATCGTACGTGGCGCCGTCCGACACCATGCCGCGAAACATCTCGGCGCCTTCGAAGTGCTCCTCGCTGTAAAACGCGTCGAATCCGAGCTGGCCGTATACGCGGTCGCGCCGCCAGTTCTGTTTTTGGGCGGGATGGATGGCGCTCGTCTTATATCCGATCGAAGACAGATATCCCGCCAGGTTGTCGGCGTCTTGCAGGTCGTAGAGCATATAAGGGTAGACGCCTGCGCCGAGCATGCCCATGCTCGATCCGGTGAGGAATTCGAATTCGCTGTTGCAGGTGCCGCCGCCCATGGCGGATACGTAGCAGTCGCCCTCGATCAGCGTATCGAGGCCGCGCAGCGCGCGGGCCGTCGTAGACTTCGTCGATTCCGGGATAGCGCGAAAGGTCGGAGAAGGTCTCGTTCATGATGGCGACGACGGCGGGGCGCACGTCGGGCGCCGTGGCGGGCGTTTCGTCGAGCGCTTCGGCGGCGCGTGCGATATCCGCCTTTTCGGCGCGGATGAGAGCCGCCTGTTCGGCTGAGTAGCCCTCGGGCGCCTCGGGCGTCAGAAGCTGGCTGCGTTGCAGGAAGCACAGAAGCGATCCGCTCTGCTGGTAGGAATCGAGGCTGCTCCATACATCCACGGTGCAATCGTAGTCGTCTTCGATGTCGACGGCGCAAAACCACAGGCAGAATGCCGCGAGGAGGCAGATGCCCGCGCTCGTGTCGATGCAGACGTCGCGCGCGCTTCGACGCGTCGGAGAAACGACGACGATGGCCGCTGCCATCGTCGCGAGCAGCGCGAAGGCGAAGAGCACGCCGTCTTCGACGGCGTAGGAATAGCCGCCGCCGACCGATGCGGCGGTCTGCAGCGCCAAAATATCGGAGGGAAGGATGGGCTGGCCCTTGAACGACGCCACGAAGCAGTTCGCCGTGCCCCAGATGAAGCAGGCGGAAAGAAAGACGGCCATCGCCGCCTTCGTGCGCTGCCCCAAGAAGAACACGATGGCGAACAAAGCGCCCGTGACGCAGAACCCCGAAAAGACGAAATTCGCCTCCATCTGGAAGAGGGCGGGGTTGTAGGGGATTTCCATGAGAAGGAATCCTGCGGGCACGCACAGGCATGCGACTATGGGTTTCGCATGGGAAAGGGTGCGTTGGAAGCGCACCTCGAGCCGACGTCGCCGTATGATGGCGAAGGCAAACAGACAGAGGGCGGAAAGCGCGCAGAATGAGGCGAAAGGCCCCGCCTGGATAGATATCATGTCAACCGTCCTTAGGGCGCATCGAAGCGCGGACATGTTTCGCCGCGCGAGCAGGATGAGGGAAAAGCAAAGGGAGTATTATGCCAAACACGACGAAGAAAATCGCCGTCATCGACGGCAATTCGCTGATGCATCGCGCTTTCCACGCGGTGCCGCCTACCATGAACGCTCCCGACGGCACGCCCACCAACGCGGTGTTCGGCTTCATGTCGATGTTTCTGAAACTCTACGAAACCATGCTGCCCGATGCGGTGATCTGCGCATTCGATGCGGGTCGTCCTGCGTTTCGCATGGAGGCGCTCGAACAGTACAAGGCTACGCGTCCGCCGATGGATGACGCGCTGCGCGCGCAGTTTCCCGTGGTCGAAAGCCTGCTCGAAGCGATGAACGTGCCCGTGGTGCGCATCAAGGGCTGGGAGGGCGACGACGTGCTGGGAAGCATCGCCGCGATGGACGAGAAGCTCGGCTACGAGACGCTGCTTATCACGGGCGATAAAGACGCCTACCAGCTGGTGAGCGATCTGACGTGCGTGGTCACCACGAAGAAGGGCATCAGCGACGTGGCGGTGTACGGTCCGGCCGAGGTAAAGGAGCGCTACGGCGTCACGCCCGAGCAGTTCCCCGACTTCTTGGGCCTCAAAGGCGATTCGTCCGACAACATCCCGGGCGTTGTCGGCATCGGCGACAAGGGCGCGGCCAAGCTGCTGCAGAATTTCGGGAGCATCGACGGCATCTACGAAAATCTCGACAAGCTCAAGGGCAAGCAGCTGCAGAATCTTTCCGAGAACAAGGATGCGGCGCTTGTCAGCCGTCGCGTGGCAACGATCGTGCGCGACCTCGACATCGACATCGACTTGGAGGCGGCGGCGTTTCCCTCATTCGACGAAGAGCGCGTGGCCGAGGCGTTTCGCGCCCTGCGCTTCAATGCTCATCTGTCCAAGGTGCTCTCGCTTGCGGGGGCCGACGCGTCGCTTGCGGCGCCTGCGAAACTCGAGCTTCCCGACGCCGAGCTGCTCGAAGGCGATGATGCCCGCGCCGCGCTTGACGCGGCGATCGCGGCGGGCGTCATGATGGGCGTGGAG
>USEZ01000106.1 GCA_900553775.1 uncultured Slackia sp.
CGACGAAAGCGGCCGATGCCGCCGCGATGCATGCGACGATGCACCAGGACGTTTGGAACATTCCCCCGCATGCTTCGTTTCTTACGATCATGCCGCAATCGCCCGAGAGAAGGGGAGCCGCGAAATAGCTCGATGCCGCCTGGTAGGAAACGACGGCAATCAGCCCCGCAAACGAACCGGCTTGCTGTGGCGAATTCGCAGCGTTCTCATGCAATTACCTCGATATCCGTTAGATCGACCGCGTATTTTTCGGGGTAATCGAGGTATACGAGCCGGTAGGGCAATTCGAAGACATGTTCCCATTGTTGGCGTGAGAGGTCGCCTTCCCAAAGTTCGTATGTAACGACGAATGTCTTTTCCTGGCCCGCCTCTACGATGAAGTAGTCGCTATCGTCGGTGCCGTTTTCAAGAAGCGTCGTGTTTTGGTTGATAATCGTCGACCACGAGCCCGATTCGAGCTCGAACCATGGCGCCTTGCAGTCCTGAAGGCCATCGTTTGTCACGGTGAAGTCGATTTCCAAATAGCATGGAGGGTCGTATTTCCTCATGACCGAATCGAAATAAGGGACCCAATCGGGATGGCGCTCCATCATGGTTTTCTCGCTGACGATGCGGGGGTTGTCGAACCGGTAGAAAACGCTATCGGGCACGGTTCGCTTGCCGCCGTTCACCCCCGACATATCGAGCGGTTCGCCGAGCGCTACGTTGGTGGTGACGTTGTCGGCCTGTGTCATCCACGGTGCGTCGGCGTCGGAGTCGGCCGGTTTATTCAATGCTCCGATGCGCAGTACGGAGGCGAACACGATGGCACCTATGGCAAAGACGGCGATTCCTGAAAGAACGATTGTGCGGGTTTTCGGCATAGGTGCCTCCTGGTCGGGCTGGCGGGTTCGAGCTGCGGCCGCTTCGTCGCGACGCGAGACGCTTTCGTGCTACACGCTATCGGGACTCCATAGCCCCTGTGTTGTTATGGTTCGTTTTTCATCGGGATGGAAAACCTGAGATAGCAATACGCCGCCACATCGGTACGCGTAAGCCGTCCTTTCCTAGCCGCAGCTCGAATGGCTTTGCAGCATATGGACGAGGCGGTTGGGTTTCGATCACCTTCCGACAAAAGGCCTGTATTCCCTGTTAATGGATATTTATTAAGAAATAATCAGTAATAATTAATAAATTATTGTAAATATACGTTTGTATTTATCGATACGGAATAGAGGGCGGCGAAGGGGCGTCTTGCCGAGCTTGTCGACGGCGGGCTGAAACGCCCGTGCGGAACCGTGCCGAAGCGAAGGCGCCGCCGCTTCCTCTTGGCATAAAAAAAGCCCCCATTTCTCGTTGTCCAAGAAATGGGGGCAGTTCGCAGGAGCGGGTCTTTGCGGGATGCCGACGCGTTTATCTAGCGCTTGCCGCCTTTGCCGGCAAAGCCGTTGCGCCCGCCGCGGCCGGGACGGAATTCGCTCTTGCCGCGCCCGCCGCCGTTGCCGCCTTTGCGGCCCTTGTCGAACGAGCCTTTGCCGCCCTTGCCCTTGAACGAGCCGTTCTTCGTGCCGTAGCCGCTCTTGCTGCTGCGCTGGTAGCCGTCGCGGTCGCCGCGGTTCTTGTCGTAGCCGCCCTTGCCGTTGAACTTCTTGCCGGGCTTGCCGCCGCGGCCGTCGGCATACTGCTTGTCGGCGTATTTCTTGCCGCGGCCGTTGCGGTCGAAGTCGCGATCGTTGCGGCGCTTGCCGTCGCGCTCGAACGAGCGGCCGTCTTTCTTGCCCTTCTTGCCGTCGCGGAAATCGTCGCGGGCGCCCTTTTTGCCGTGCTTGCGGTCGCCGTCGAGGCGACGCTCGCCTTTGCGCTTGTCGAAGCCGCCGTCGCGGTTTTCGTCGCGGTGCTTCTTGTCGGCTTTCTTCGGCGCATCGGGAATGTTCGGCATGTCGAATATCGCGTTGAAGGCCTCTTCCGCCGCGGCCTGGCGCTCGGCGAGCGTGGGCTTTTTCGGGCCCTTCTTGTGCTCGCGCTTCGGCGCTACGTATTCTTCGCCGCGTGCTTCGGCCTCTTTCTTGCGCTTATGCTCCTCGCGACGCTCGATATCGCGCTGACGGGGCTTTTTGCCCTTGCCGCCTTTGCCTTTCTTGCCGGAACGCTCGCGCTCCTTGCGCTCTGCTTTCTCGGCGGCTTCGGTTTCGGCCTTCGCGATCATGCGGGGGTCGGAATCGGGCAGCGGCTCGAAGGCGTCTTTCGGAACCTTGAACTGCATGACGTCGATGTTGGCGCCGATGAACTTCTGCACGCTGCGCAGCAGGTTCTTCGTGTCGGGCGTCACGAACGACACGGCGAATCCGCCCGCGCCCGCGCGGCCGGTGCGGCCGATGCGGTGTACGTAGTCTTCGGGCATGATGGGCAAATCGTAGTTCACCACGTAATCGACCTCGGGCACGTCGATGCCGCGAGCGAGCACGTCGGTCGCCACGATCACGTTCACGCGGCCGTTGCGGAAGGCGTCGAGCGCGCGGCTGCGCTGAGCCTGGCTGCGATCGGCGTGGATCGCTTCGGCGGGAATGCCGATGCGCTGCAGACGGCGGGTGCAGTTGTCGGCGCAGCCTTTCGTCCTGGTGAATACGATCACGCGCGTGCCGCCCTTTTCTTTAATAAGGCCGTTGAGCAGTTCGGGCTTTTGGCGGCGCGTGGTGTTGATGACGTACTGGTCCACCTTGTCGGCCGTTTCTCCGCGCTGGGCGATTTCGATGATTTCGGGGTCGTGCAGCACCGAGAACATGGTCTGATCCTGGCTGCGGTCGATGGTGGCCGAGAACAGCAGCGTCTGGCGCGTGTCGGGCGTGGCTTTCACGAGCTGCTCGACCTGGGGCCAAAAGCCCATGTCGAGCAGGCGGTCGGCCTCGTCGAGCACGAGGGCCTGCACTTCGCTCAGATCGAGCGCGCCGCGTTCCATGAGGTCGATCAAGCGGCCGGGCGTGCCGATGGCCACGTCGAGGCCGCGCTCGAGCTTCTTGATCTGGCGGTCGTAGGCCACGCCTCCCAGGAACACGCCGACGAAGTGATGCGTGTGCTTGCCGATAGGCATGCAGGTATCGGCGATCTGGCTTGCCAGCTCGCGCGTAGGCGAGACGACCAGCATGAACGGCCCGCGTTGGCCGCCTTTGCGGTGGGGCAGCTTGTCCATGCAGGGCAGCGAGAACGCGGCCGTTTTGCCGGTGCCGGTTTTCGCGGCGGCGATGACGTCGCGTCCTTCGAGCGCGAACGGAATGGCGCGCTCCTGGACGGGGGTGGGTTCGGTGTAGCCCAGCGCCTCGACGGCGGCAAGGGCGTCTTCGGAAAGGCCGAGGTCGGCGAACGTAGCGATGACAGTCTCCTTTGGTCGTGCTTCGAGCGACAAGCATGGCGGCGCGCCGCATCGAGACGTACGCACGCGAGGACAGAGCCGCGCATGCGGATGCTTCGGAGATTCTTGGATTTCGGCAGGTGGGAATGCCTGCACGGCCGTTGCGGCGAATCTTGTACCGAGGCGTCGTCTCGAACGGAGCCTCAGACGAGATTCGCGCGTGCGACGAATCGCACGCAAGGGCCGTCAAGGCTCATGGCGCAGCTGATGGCAATCGAAAAAGCTGCGAATAATGACGAAGCATTCAGTATGACACTTTCGCCTTGATTCCTGGCGGGAAATTTCCTTATCGAGGAAAGCACACGCTTTGTCCATGCTTTTCCCGATTTGCCGTCTCGCCCTGCAAATGTCCGAGCCGCAGAGCGCAGCCGGCAAACGCAGTGTCAAGCGGCGCGACCTTCGCCCGATGCGCGCGAATCCGCACACTTGCAGATTTCGGCTTGCTTCCCTCGATTCGTTCGGCTCGATAACGCATCAGTATGTTATAGTTGATATATAACAGATTTCGTCAGAGGAGTGCCGATGACGTTCGCCGCGCTGATTTTCAACATCGTCGTCTGTTTCGCTCTTCCCATCGCGGGTTTCGTGCTGCTCGCCCGTCGTTCGCGTCGATATGCCGCGCTTTTCGGCCTCGGCATTGCGGGATTTCTCGTCTCCCAGGTGCTCACGCGCATCCCGCTGCTCTCTTTGTTGCAGCAAACCCCCTCCTTCATCGTGTTCTCCGCCACGTCGCCGTGGCTTTACGCCCTGATGCTGGCCGCTTCGGCCGCCCTTTTCGAAGAAACGGCCCGCTTCGTTTTTCTTCGCCTGCAACGAAAACGCGGGTTCGACGTGCGTCTTGCCGTCGCGTACGGCCTGGGGCATGGCGGTTTGGAGGCCGCGTTGGTGGGCATGAGCAGCGTGGTTCTTCTGACGCGCCCCGAATTCGGCGGGGCGGATGCTTCGGCGGCGTGGGCCGGGGTGGAGCGCCTCGGCGCCATGACGTTTCACGTGGCCATGTCGATAACGGTGTATGCGGCGATCATGAGGAGGTCGGCGCTTCTGTTCGCCTGCGCGCTTGCGGCGCACACGGTGTGCGACCTGGCTGCGGTTCTTCCTTTCTTTTCGGGCGCTTCGATAGCGGCGTACGAGACGGTGTTCGTCGTCTGTTCGTTCGCGATTCTTGCCGCGACGTTGTTTTTCGCGCGCGAAAAGCGCGTTCGCATCGAATACGCGATCGATTCGGCCGATCGGGTTTCATAAAGGAAGGGAAGCGAATCGAAAGAAGGCGAAGCGCCGTGTTTTCGGCGCGGAAGGAGGAAAGGGCCCATGAAGAAGAACATGACGAAAAGAATCGTTGCGTGCCTTGCTGTTGCGGCAGCTCTTGCGATGTGCGTTATTTTCGCGGGATGCGCAGGCGGCGGCAACGTGGAGGAGGGCCTTCCCGCCTGGGGAGACGAGGCGAAGCTCGCCGAGCAGGCGCAGGCGCTCATCGACGATTACAGCGCGCGCGATTACGAGGCGGCGGCCGAGGCGTGCGCGGGCATCGGCCTGACCGCCGATCAGCTGGCGGAAACGGGCGATAGCATGCTCGACGGCTTGGGCGCGTTCGAATCGTTCGGCGATGCCGCCTATCTGAAAGGCGCCGACGATGCGGGCAAGGAGTATGCGACCGTGGTGCAGCTGGCGAACTATGCGCAAGGAACGGCGCAGTATACGGTCAGTTTTTACGAGGATGGAAGCGTCTGCGGCTTCTTCGTGAAGCCTTTGTAGGGCCGTGCGCGAGGCCGTTGCGCATCGTTTTTCGCGGGGCCTTTCGGGTTTTCGCCATCATCGAGTCGACGGAAAGCGCGGTTGCCGGGCGGCGGGAGCGAGCTTTTCGTCGCTTTGCGATAATCAAAGAAGAGAAAACGACGGGGCCTCCTTGCGGAAGCCCCGTCGGCGTTTCGGCGGATCGTTTAGAAGCGCAGGCTCAGGCAGGAAAGGCCGCCGTCGACCTTGCGATACTCGGAGGTGTCCACCACGAGGGTCTTGTAGCCCAGGTCCTGGACGGCTTTGAGAACGGTGGGGTAGCCCTCGGCCACGATCACGGTGCCGTTGACCCAGATGCAGTTGGCGCCGTAGGCCTCGTCCTCGGGAACGACGATCTTGTTGTACTTCGCGAAGTCGGGCTTGTCGATGAACTCGCCGGAGACGAGCATGTTGTTGTCTTCGATGTAGTTCACGCCGGTCTTGAGGTGCAGCACTTCCTCCAGCGGAACCTCGGAGCCCTCGAGCCCCCAGCCTTCGAGGATCTCGATGAACTGGCGGATGCCCTCTTCATTGGTGCGGGCGGAACGGCCCACGTAGAAGTGGTCGCCCACCATCATGACGTCGCCGCCGTCGAGAGTGCCGGGGGAGACGATGTGCTTCACATGCTCGTCGTCGAAGAAGCGGCGCACGACGGGCTCGATTTCGTTTTTCTCGCCGTTGCGGGAGTCGGCGCCGGGATTGGTGATGATGGCGCCGCAGCGGGTGATGACCGCAGGGTCTTCGACGAAGCAGCTGTCGGGATACTGCTCGAGGGCGGGCAGGACCGTCACGTCGACGCCGCACTGCTCGAGGGCGTGCTCGTAGTCGTAGTGCTCCTCGATCGCGCGCTCGTAGATGGGCTGGCCGAGCTCGGGGGCGCTCGTGATGCCGTTGCACAGCGACTTGCCTGGGCGGCGGATGATGACGTGGCTGAATTTAGTCATGATGAGATTCCTCTCTCTTGCTTGAACCCGTGAACGGGGTTCCCTCGACAGGCCATTGTAATACGCCGAAAGGACGAAAGGGACGGCGGGCGGCGTGGTTTTCCATATGTCGCGAAAGCGTTCGGAGCCGGTAACACCCCACATGTCCAAATTGCATGAAAGTCCGAAAAGATGCAATTGCGACAATACGCTCCGGATGCGATGTCCACGCCCGGAGGCGTGGCGTTGATGCGGCCGGACGGAGGTGTTTGCCGCTCATGGGGAATTGTTCGCTCGCTGGAAAATTTTGAGAGCATGAACAAAAAGCCATTTCTATAAAAATCCCAGGTCAAACGCATGCGATTCACTTTAATGAATAAAAATGCGCTTATTGATCTATTACAAGCTATCAATTTTGGTGATATGATTCGTCTCGTGAACACGGCAGTGGTCGGAGGCGTTGGCGCCGACGAATCCGACCCGACTGTCGCCACTTTAATCCCCGTTGCATATTGGTAAGAATATGCAACGGATAGTGGGAGATGGGGCATCTCCCAGAAAGGATGAAGAGCAATGGCTAAAATCGTTAACTCCTGGAAC
>USEZ01000107.1 GCA_900553775.1 uncultured Slackia sp.
CTCCAGGCTTCGCTCACGTACCGAAGTACGCTACGCGAAGCCTTCGCGGCATCTGGAAGGCGAGGGCGCTTTTCGCTTGCGCTTCCTTATTCCCTTGTTTCGGCCTCTTTCGCCGTTTCTTCGCTTTTGCCGAACACCACGTCGAGCAGCTCCTGCCTGTTGCCGACGTCCAGTTTGCGGTAGATGTGTCCGATGTGCGTCTTCACGGTGTTTTCGGCCAAGAAAAGCTCTTCTTGAATATAGAGGCGCGTGCGTCCTTGGGCGAGCAGGGCGAGCACGTCGGTTTCGCGCGGAGAAAGCCCGAATTCGACCGAAACCTCGCGGCAGCGTTCCTCGATGCTTTCCGTGATGCGGTCGGCAAGGGCGCGCGCGGTTGCGCGGCCGCTTGCGTTACAGGGCTCGCTCGTTGTCGTGCGGCAGCGCGATTCTTCCGGCGCATCGGCGGCGTTGCCGTATTCCGCGCATGCGCTGTCCGCGGCGCTTGCGTACCGGTCATGCGAGTCCCTTGCGCCGCCTTCCCGAACTGCCGGCCCATCCTGCCGCTCGGCGCGCGCCTCTTGATGGCGCCCGTTCGTGTTCACGATGACGATCGTCAGCACGTAAAGCGTGACGATTGCGACCAGCGTGGCCAGGGTCTGCATCATCTCCGATTCGCCGATCAGGAAAAGCCATGCCACCGAGCAGGCGGCATACGCCCCCACGCCGAGGCCCGCGATACGATAGGCGGGCATGGCCAGGCTGCGCGCCATGCATGCGAGCGCCGTCCAGAACAGCAGATGGGCGAACGAATCGTTCAGGCACATGAGCGTGTATAAGACGGCTGATTGCGGTCCTTGCACGTAAAGCAGCACGATCGAGGCGAGCATGGTGAGCACGATAAGCAGGAACGCCAGCTGAAAGCGCGAAAGCACGGGTTTGCTTTCCGCATGGGCGAGCGTGAACCGCGCGAAAAGGGCCGTGAAGGCCGCATAGACGGCCACCAGGCCGAACGATGAAGTCATGGGCGCGGGGTCGAATTCGGCATCCCAGGTTCCCACGGGGCTTAGGGTGCGCACGGTGGCAAGCAGCAGCGCCGTGGCGAAAAACAGGATGAAGCGCCTTTTGAGCAGCGGGTTCGCGGAAATCTCGCGGCCGTTTCCCTCTGCGTGCGCCTGCGCTTCCTTGCCGTCGTGCGCGGGAATCAGCGCGCCGCCCGCCGCCGCGCTGCCGGCCCCATCGCTGCGTTGCCCGAACACCAGCCCGCCGTCGGCCGTTCTTTCGACGAAATCCTTCTCTTCGCGGGCCCATCGGTTCGCGCGTCGCAGCAGCACCATGGAAACGATGGGCATGGCCACGGCCACGCAGACGAGCGCCGAGCTGTCGAGGGTCGATTCGAGCAGGCCGCGCCCGACGGGCTCCATGATGAGCGCCGCGGCGATGCAGTAGACGATGCGCGAAGGCGACGCGTTGCGTGCGAGGAAAAGCCCGTAGCGCACCACGAACCAGCAATAGCCCACTCCGAGCGCCATCAGGCCGAAAATGCACAGCGCCCCTGCATCGAAGAGGCTTTGATGCGGCGCCATGGCGATGCAGCCCGTTCCCATCGCCCCGCATGCGGGCAAGAGGAATTTCAGCGAGGCGTCTTTTTCGCCGAGAAAACGCGGGGCCGCAACCAATGCCGCGCAGAACGCGAAGATGCCCGCGAGAAAGAACACGCGGGAGTTCACGGCGCCGTGCAGCGATTCGCTTAGGCCGAACATGTGGTCGGTCAGCGACGACCAGACGAAAACGAGCATCAGCCCGATGGCGGCATATGCCGACGAGCGCACCTTCGCGCTTGGATGAAAAACCATGGAACTCTCCCTGCGCGCGGCATACGATTCCCCTCCGCGCGCATGCCCCATTCTAGTGCAATGTGCCGGAAACTCCACCATCAACCGAAACGGGCGATGCGTCCCATCAGGCGTTTCGATTTCTCCATTTCTTTTTCGCCCCCTTCCGCCGATGCGCGCCCGCGCGCGTAGGCGTAGGGTCGGAAGCGGCGAACACACGAAGAGGACGCCGAAAGAAGCGCATGAAGCGCACGCAGAAAGGGGGAACGATGCCGAAAAAGGGAAGGGGAGTCAAAGGGAAGCTGGCGCTTGCCGCCGCGACCATCGTCGCGGGCTCGCTGGTCGTCGGATGCGCGCAGCAAAGCGCGCCTGAAGACGAAGCCGCTCAAGACACCCAATATTCCAACAGCTACGAGGCGGCGGAAGGCATCCTGGCCGACATCAACGAACGCCAGAACGAGATCAACGAGGAGTATGCGCCCGAGGTGCGCACGCTTGCGGACGGCACCAAGGTGCAGCGCACGCCTACCGAGTACCAGGGCTACCACTGGAACCGCCCGTACGAAGGGGGCAATTCGTACAACACCTACTGGCTCGATGCCGACAACCGCGGCTGCAACGCCTGCCATGAGGACCTGAAAGACACGCTGGCCAACATGGAATACGCGCACGTGACCATTTGGAACGACGCGCTCGATAACTGGATCACGGTCGATCAGTGCATGCTGTGCCACAGCGACGACGACGGCTACGAGATGGGCACGCTCATGCACGCCGTGCATTACGGCGAGCGTAACGGCGCCAACTTCGAAGAGCGCGGCGGCGAATGCCAGAGCTGCCACAACATGACCGAGAACGGCGAGGGCGTCGAGCTTTGGGACCAGGTCAAATACGACCACATGGACGGTATTGTCAAGGAAGAGAACGTCGAGGGCGAATTCACGTTCGACCAGACCACGAAGAACACCCAAGACGAGATGTTCACCTACGACTGGATCCATTCCGATTACGACCACCTGATTTCGATCATGGGCAAGAACGGCGAAGACACGCCGCTTCCCCAGGAAATGGTGGATAACTGGGAGATCACGGTGGACGGCCTGGTGAACGAGCCGTATACCGCCAAGCTCAAAGACCTGATCGCCGAGGCCGAAGCCGAAGGCGCCTCGGTCACCAAGCTTTCCAAGATGCACTGCCTCGACAACATGCCGGGCGGCGGCGGAATTTCCAACGTGGAAATCACGGGCATTCCGCTGAATTGGCTGATCGAGCGCGGCGGCGGCCTGAAAGACGGCGTGACCGGCGTGACGATCGACCGTCGCGAGTTCCACACCAACGGAGCCCAGGACCACAGCACCCGCGGCGCGGCGCCTGAGAAGTTCGACGACGTTTATCTGGTGTACGAGATCGACGGCGAGCCGCTCGATGTGAGCTCGGGCAGCCCCTGCATCAACTGGATCGAGGCCAACGACGCCCAGGGCAACGTCAAGCAGTGCGTGGGCTACCACCTCACCGACGAGGATAAAGACTGGGCCGCCATCTCCGAGAACGGCTTCGACAGCTACGACGAGGGCCCCTACATGAACAAGCCCAACGTGACCACGCTCGGCGTGCCCGATGGCATGATCATCGAAACCGGCAAGCCCTTCACCTTCGAGGGATATGCGGACGCTTTCGACGAGGCCGTGACCAAGATCGAGTTCTCTATGGACGGCGGCAAAACCTGGACCGCGTTCGACCTGGGTCAGACCGACCCGCGCCAGTGGGTGTGGTGGAACTTCACCTGGACGCCTGAAACCGACGGCAGCTACGTGCTCATGGCACGCGGCACCACCGAAAGCGGCCTGGTGACCGATGACGGATACATCCACAAGGTCATGGTCACCGCGAAGAGCAACGTGGAGGAATAGCTATGAAACGTTCTTTCGGATTGAAAGTGCTGGGCTGCACGGTCGGCGCCGGCATGGTGATCGGCGGCATCGGCGCGTCGATGCCTCCCGCTGCGCTCGCGCAGGGCGGCGAGGCGGCCGACGGCCCCATCGACGTATGGCAGCGCGCCGTGGTCGACTACGACAAAGTGGCGAATGTGCAGGGCGGCTTCACGTTCACGCAGGACACGCTTACGCCGGCCGACGAGGTGTTCAACCTGTTCGGCACCGCGGCCACCACGATCTGCGCGAAGCCCGGTTACGCGTTCGACCAGGTGACGCATGAGGACTACTACATCAACGTGGGCGGCAACGTGGAGCAGGTCTATTCCATCGGCCTCGACGAGATCGAGCGCATGGAGTCGGAGATGAAGGAGATGCGCTGCACGTGCGGCATGAGCCCTTCGGTGGCCATGGCGAGCGTGACGGGCGTCAAGGTGTCCGACCTGGTGGAAATGGCGGGCGTGGGCCCCGAGGTCAACACCATCACGTTCAAGGACAAGGAAGGCTACGGCCTGCCCATGCCTCTTTCGTACGTGATGGAGAAAGAGGCCCTGCTGGTCTACAAGATCGACGACAAGGCGTTTTCCGAAGGCGAGCGCGTGCAGGTGTGGATCCCCGACACGGTGGCCAAATACTTCACCCGCGCGGTGGCCGACATCGAGCTGTCCGTGTCCGAGGAAGTGCCCGAAGTGGAGGGTCCCGATGAGGAATACCGCGCCAAGGTGAACATCCTCAACACGGTGAGCGACACCTTCAAGGTGGGCGACCTCATCGCCTTCGAGGGTTACGCCGACGACTGCGGAACCCAGGTGGTGGCCGTGGAGTTCTCCATGGACGGCGGCGAAACCTGGACGTCGTTCGACACGTCGTCGTCGAACACCGAAGACTGGGTGTATTGGCACTTCGACTACGTTCCCGAGGCGGCAGGCACCTACAAGCTCGATGTGCGCGCCGTGACCGAGGACGGCACGGTGTCGCCTTTGGCGTCGAGCACCGTGTTCGAGGTCGAAGAGTAGTCGGACCCGGTTTTTCGGGGACGCAGAAAGCGAGGAAAACGAATGGGGGAAAGCGTGAATGTGACGCGTCGGGCGATGCTTGCCGCATCGGCCGCAGGCGCCTGCGCGCTTGCCCTCGGCACGGCGGCCGTTTCTACGAAAGAGGCGGCCGCCGCAGACGAGGCAAGCCCCGGCTCCGACGCGACGGAAGCCAGGTACGGCTTTCTGACGGCGCTCTCGCGCTGTTCCGGATGCGGACGCTGCGTCGAGGCGTGCAGGGAAGGCAACAATCTCTCCGAAGACACTCCCGACAGAAGGCGCGTGTCGTCTTTCAAGCGCAGTCGCGGCAGAACCTTCTTCATCTCGACGTCGTGCATGCATTGCGCCGATCCGAGCTGCATGAGGGTGTGTCCTGCGGGGGCCATTTCGAAAGACGCCCACGGCATCGTGCAGGTCGATCCGAACCGCTGCATCGGATGCAAATACTGCTTCCAGGCATGTCCGTACGGGGTTCCGCAGTACGATTCCGTATCGATGGACAAATGCGATTGCTGCCAGAAGGCCGGCATCGCGGCGGGCGAGGAAGACCCGTATTGCGTGCGCGCCTGCAAGTTCGGCGCGTTGAAGTTCGGGCCGCTCGACGAGCTGCTTGCGGCCACGAACGGGGCGGCGGTTCCCATTGCGGAGCCGAACGACCCGTCGTGTCTGGTTTTGGGAACGGAGTAGGGCTATGGAGTTGCAATCGGTTTGGGGATGGCAGCCCGCGCTCTACTTGTTCTTGGGCGGCATGGGCGCAGGCGCGTTCATCATGGCGGCCGTTTTGTATCTGAAGGATCGGCAGCGCAATGCGCGCATCGTGTGCGTATCCATGTGGGCGGCCGCGGCAAGCCTTATCGTGGGCCTGCTGCTGTTGCTGATGGAGCTGGTCACGCCCGTGCGCGGCCTGATGATGTGGCAGAGTTTCAGCCATTTCACGTCGTGGATGACCTATGGCGCATGGGGCGCGTTCGGCGCGATCGCCGCCTTCGGCGTTTCGGCGGTGCTCGCCACGCCGCAGGCGGGCGCGTGGCTCGGGAAGACGTGCTCTTGGTATGCGCAGCATGAGCAGGGTGTTCGCACGGCGTTCGCGATGGCGGGCATCGTGCTGGGCGCGTTCGTGGCGTTTTACACGGGCATGCTGCTGATGACGGCGGAAAACGTTCCGTTCTGGAACACCATGCTGCTGCCGGCGCTGTTCACCGTGTCGGCGTTCGACACGGGCGTGGCGTTGGTCGAAGTGGTTGCGATCGCGCTCGCCAAGAAAGAGGCGATCGATCCGGCTGCGAAACGCTTCATGGAAAAGTGCGTCGTTGCGCTGGTGGCGATCGAGGCCGTAGTGCTGGCGGCGTTTCTGGGCAGCATGCTGTTCGCCGACGCGAGCACGCCCATCGGGGCGGCGGCTGCGGCATCGGCCGGCATGTTCGTGTCCGGCCAGCTGGCGGTGTGGTTCTGGGGCTTGGTCGCAGCGGCGGGTTTGGCGTTGCCGTTCGCCATGGCGCTCAAAGGCCTGCTTGCGAAGGAGGAGCCTGCGGGCTCTGACGCGAAGGCCGCCGTTGCCGTTGCGGAAGCGGAGACGCCCGCCGAGGGCGCCGATGCCGTTCCCGCGAAGGTTGCCATCGATACGCCGACGCTCATTGGCGCAATCGGAGCGCTTGCGGGCGGCTGCGCCCTGCGCTTCTTGGTGCTTGCCGCCGGCGTCCATGCGGACGTGGTGGCGGACACCATCATGAAGATGATCGGCTAGGGGTTCCATCGGCCTTCCGGCCGACGGAACAACCCGCCTAGCTATGGGAAGGGGCGCCGCATGCGGCGCCCCTTCTCACGTCGAC
>USEZ01000108.1 GCA_900553775.1 uncultured Slackia sp.
GCACGCGCGCGTGGGCGGCGTGCGGTTGCCTTTCGCCCGCGCCCTGCGCGGCCGCGGCAGAGGCGCCCGCCGGGTCGCTTTCGCCCGCGTTGTCGCGGTAGTCTTCGAAATTCTTGCTGTCGAAGGTGTATTCGCCGTAATCGACGGAGTAGTCGATCTCGTCTTCGGGAACGTAGGGCAAAGGCGGCTTGGCGGCCTGCGGCTCTTGGAAATCGGGGTATGCGCCCGCGCCCGCCTGCGGCATGTCGTACGCGCCGCGGTCGTATTCGGGCTGCGGCGCGGCTCCTCGAGGGGCCGCGGGGTCGTCGTAGCCCGCCTGGCGCGGTGCGGCGCCTTGCCCCGCGCCCGCCATGCCGTAGCGCTGCATTTCCTCGGCGCGCAGCTGCGCCACGATCGGCGCGCTGACCACTTCGGCGATGACGTCGAATTTGCCGTGCTTGAGGCCGTCGTCGACGATGAAGCGCACGAGCGGATGGCCGTCCATCGACAGGCCCTCGTTGGCCGCGCTCGAGGCGAGGCGCGTTTCGCATTCGCCCGCGAGCGTGGGATAGAAGCCGAACAGGCGCTGGTCGTCGTCGGGGTTGACGAGCACGGTATAGAGCGTGGGGGCGAACTGCTTGCCTGCGCTCACCACCTTTTCGCGACGCATCTGCTTTTCGGCTTTTTTCATGATCTGAACGGGGGAGATGGGCGATTTCTGCATCTTGCCGGCGGCACCTTCGAAGGTGTCTTCCATCTTGCCCTCGAACTTAGAGAAAAATCCCATAGTCGACTCAAGCCTTTCTGCGTTTACGATATACGAGCTCAAGGTATATATAATAAGCTTTCCGCGCGAACGAAAGGCTTGATGGCGTGCAAAATCTCATCTTGAACAGATATCGCCCGCTCGATGTCGCGGGCAAGGGGGGCTATGGCACCGTGCAGGTGGCGTGGGACATGCGCATCCAGCGCCGCGTGGCCATCAAATGCCTTCGTCTCGACACGCTCGGAACGGCCGCCACGCCCTCTACGCCGCGCGATATCCCCGGGCTTGACGAGGCCCGTACGGCCGCCATGCTTTCCGATTCCTGCATCGTAGGCGTCTACGATTTCGAGGTCGAAGGGCCCATGGCGTATCTGATTATGGAGTACATGGACGGCATCACGCTGACCGAGCTCATGCGCCTGGCGCGCGGCCCGCTGCCGCTCGACGTGCTGACGTGCGTGTTCGAATCGGTGGCCCACGCGATCGAGGTGGCCCACGAAAACCAGGTGCTTCATCTGGACATCAAGCCCGACAACGTGCTCATCAACCGCCAGGGTCAGGTGAAGGTCGCCGATTTCGGCCTGGCGCAGCTGTCGCACGAGGCGGGGTTCGGCCAGGCGGCGGGCGGCACGATCGGCTACATGCCTCTCGAGCAGATGCGCCTGGAGGCGCCCGACGTGCGCACCGACGAATGGGCGCTTGCGGCGCTGACCTATCAGATGCTGACGGGCGACAACCCGTTTTTGGCGCGCGATCTGGCGGGGGCCGAGCGCGCGATCGAAGAGGCCGAGATCGTGATTCCCTCTCTTGCCCGCGGCGATGTGGGCGAAGAGGTGGACGAGGCGGTGTTCGGCGCCTTGGCGATCGACCGCGCCGACCGCTTCGAGTCGGTAACGCTGTTCGCCGAGGCCATGATGCCTCATTTGGGGGATGCTCGCCGCGGGGCGAAGGAGCTCGCCGTCATCGTGGGAGAGGCGTGCGCCGACGAGGAAGAGGAAGCAGAAGACGGCACCGAGGCCATGCCCGCCGCCGTGCGCATCCGTTTCGGGCTGGCCGACAAGCTGCGCGGCGGACTGGGCGAGGCGATCGGCGGCGTATGGTCGGCCCTCGCGTGCGGCGCGGCGGCGTATACGGGGCTTTCGCATGTGGACATCGCCGCACTGCTCGGGGGCTCCGAGGGCGCGGGCGTATGGGTGATGACGATCGCCGTGGCCGTGGTGGGCGCGGCGTTTCCGCGCATCGGAACGGTTCTGGCGCTCGCCGCCTTGGTGTCAGGCATGGTGTCGAGCGGGGCGTATGCGGCGGCCGCGGTATTCGCCGCGGCGGCTGCGGCCTGGTTTTTCTCATGCGGACGCCGCGGGAAGGTCGAAGCTATGGCAGGCGCGTCGGTGGCGGGCTTGTCGCTTGCGGGAGGCCTGGGAATCTTGCCCTTGATCGCGGGTTTCTGCCTGCGCGTGCGCGAGGCTTCGGCCACGACGCTGTTCGCCATCGTGTCGGCGTTCGCCCTGACGTATTGCGGCATGGGTTCGTTCACAGGCGGCGGGCTGTTCGTGCCGGGCTCGCTTGCGGGCGGCACGGAGGCGGGGGTTGTCGCACAGCTGCTCGATCCGTCGGTGTGGGCCGTGGCGGCTTCGTGGCTTGCCGCGGCCGTGCTCGCCTCGACCCTGTGTTCGCGCGGCGGACGCGTTTTGTGCTGCGTCGGCATGGCGGCCGCGACGGGCGTTTTGGCGTTCGGCCTGATGGCGCGTGCATTCATCGAAAGCGGCTTTGCGGCCTGGACGCCCGACCCGGCCGATATCGCCGTGGTGCTCGCGGCGGGCGCCGCCGCGGCCGTTCTGGGGGGATGGCTCGGCGCCCCCGAGCGCGCCGGCCGCTCGCATGCGCCCGGGCGGGGCTTTCGTCCCGGCGACGGGCACGATGGCTCGGGCGCATATCGCCAGGCCGCGCCCGCTTCGGCGCCGTTTTCCGATTCCGCATCGTTTGAGGGGGATTCCCGTACGTGGTAGGCGGCGGGATTTCTTGTTCGGATGCCTCGTGCCCGCCCGTTCGCGGGCGATTTCATGCGAGGATGCTGTTCCGGACGATTTCTCGGATTCCGAAAGGACTGTTCCATGATAGATGAGCGAACCGAGGCGAACGCGCCTGACGCGCATTCCGCCGTTTCCGACGCGGACTCTCGGCGCGTGATAGACGACGCCCAGCTCAAGCGCATGATGAAGGCCGAGCGCGGCACGTTTTTCCAGCGCAATTCGTACCAGATGGTCACGCTGCTGCTGATCGCGGTCAACGTGGCGGTGTATGCGGCCGAGGTGTTTCTTTCGGGCATGCAGTTCGACATCCCGTCGCGCGTGCTGGTCGATATGGGCGCCATGTATCCGCCGCTCGTGCAGTCGGCGGCCGATCTGTACCGCTTCGTCACGCCGATGTTTCTGCATCTCGACCTGATGCATCTGGCCTTCAACATGGTGGCGCTCTACAGCGTGGGCGCGCTGCTCGAACAGGTGCTGGGCAAGGCGAACTTCGTGGCGCTGTATTTCATCGGCGGCATCACGGGCAATGCGGTGTCGTATTTGGCCGGCGTGTACGCCGAAGGCGGCATGGCCGTTTCGGCGGGCGCTTCCACCAGCGTGTTCGGCCTGTTCGTGGCCACGGCGCTGCTGGGCGTGCTGCATCGCGAAGGCAAGGAGTTCTTCGCCGAATACAGCAAGGGCATGTGGGGCGTGATCGCGGCCAACGTGGCGTATTCGTTCTTGGTTCCCGGCATCTCGATCAGCGGGCATCTCGGCGGCGCGCTCGGCGGCGCGATCGCGATGTTCATGCTGCCCGAATACGGCCTGCGCGTGGTGTGGCCGGTGCGCATCGTGGTGGCCGTCGCCTGGGTGGCGTTTCTGGGATGGATGCTGCTCAGCCAAGGAATCGTGGGGTAGGCCGCGCGTTGTTTCCCTTATAGCGAAAAGGGCGTCGACGTCGTGTCGGCGCCCTTTTCGCGCGCGTCCGTCAGGTTAGCGGCCGAACAGCGCGGCGGCTTTCGTCATGCGATCGGCTATCTTCACGCCGAAGGGGCAGCGGCTTTCGCATGCCGCGCAGGCGATGCAGTCCGCCGCCGTGGCATCGAGCGCTTCGTAGTGCGCCCTCACCGATGCGGGAACGTCGTCTTGCATGGCCGCCAGGTCGTAGAACTTGTTGACCAGGGCGATGTCGATGTGTGCGGCGCAGGGCGCGCAATGTCCGCAATAGGTGCATTGTCCGAAATAGGCATGGCGCGGGGCGTTTGCCAGCACGCTGGCGTAGTCGAGCTCCTTTTCGGCGGCGGCCTCGTAGGCCAGGGCGTCGTCTGCGTGCTGCTCGTTTGCCGCCCCTACCATGATGCTGGCAACGGAGGGCCTGGTCAGGGCGTAATGGATGCACTGCACGGGGGTCAGCGCCACGCCGAAGGGCGAGGTTTGCGCCGAAAGCAGGCGTCCGCCCGCGTACCCCTTCATCACCGTGATGCCCACGTTTTCGCGCTCGCAGACCGCATAAAGCTCGGCGCGCGCCGGTTCCATGCCTTCGAGGCTTTCGTCGTAGGGGCCGAACAGCGTATCGAGGTCGCTTGCGGCGGGCATCATGTCGAATGCGGGGTTCGCGCTGAACATGATCGCCTCGATTTCGCCCGAAAGCGCGGCGGCACGCGCAACCGCGGGGCTGTGCGTGGACAGGCCCACGTGTTCGATCGTGCCCGCCGCCAGCAGTTCGCGCACATAGGCGATGAAGGGGCCGTTCATGATGCGGTCGAATTCGTCGAGGTCGTCGACGTAGTGGATCATGCCCAGCTCGACATGATCGGTGCCCAGGCGTTCGAGCAGGTCTTCGAAGGCGGGCCGCACCGCATCCATGTCGCGTGTGCGCACATATTGGCCGTTTTGCCAGGTGGAGCCGATGTGCCCCTGGATGATCCAGCGGTCGCGCTCGCCGGCGATCGCGGCGCCTAAGTTGCTGCGCACTTCGGGCTCGGCCATCCAGCAATCCAGGATGTTCACGCCCGCCTGCGAGAAACGCCGCGTCACGGCGGCCACTTCTTCGGGCGTCTTGCGCTCCATCCATTCGGCTCCGAATCCTATTTCGCTCACCATGAGCCCGGTTTTTCCCAAGCGGCGGTAGTTCATCGCGTCTCCTTCGAAGCGGTGCGGGCAGAACGCGCTTCGGGCGGCGGCATCGCGGCTGCGCGCGAATCGGGTTGCGCGCCCGGGGCGGCGCCCGGTCCGTTCGAAGCGTTTCCGTAGCATATCCCTCGAAGCGGGGTTCAGGTCAAGGCCGCAATCATGGCGCGGGGCGGCCGCGCCGTCTTAGGATGCGTCGACGGCATATCCGACGGCACGGGGTTCGGCGTATCGGACGCGCGGCGGCTCATGCCGTGTTCGCGGCCCTTTCAGCCCATGTCCTGTGCGAGATACGACCAGAATGCACGGGCGGCCGCAGACAACGGCGCGCCCTTTTTCTTGACGGCGTAGGTGCCGAACCACGACTCGCGGCCGATATCGACGGGCTTGAGCACGTAGCCGTCTTTGCGGCTCTGTTTGACGGTGGGCGGAAATCCGAAATAAAGCGCCCGTTGACGCTCGGCCTGTTCGACAAGCAGGGCGATGTCGGACGTGGTGAAGATGATGCTCGGGCTTACTCCCGCCGCCGCGCATTGCTCGATGAAGAACCGATGCAGGTGGTTGCGCTTTCCCGTGGTCACGAACGGCTGCCCGTCAAGGCTTTGCAAGGGCAGGATACGTTTGCCGGCCAGGGGGTTTTCCTCGGGCACGTGCAGATATATTCCCGTTTTCACGACCAGGAGCGTGTCGAAATCCTGCAGGTAGCACGGGGCGGACCCCACAAGCGCCACGTCGGCCTCGCCTTCGTCGGCCATATCGAGCGCCGCTTCCGTGGTCACCTCTTCGAACGAGAGAAGGATATCGGGGTTGTCGCGCTGGAATCGCGCGATGGCGTCGTGGGGAAGAGAAAGCGTGACGCCGTGGGCGGCTGCGACCGAGAGCGTTTTTCTGCCTTGCTTTTCGCTTTGCTGCAGGAATCGCTCGGACAGCTCCTCGAACGACGACACGATCGGCGCCGCCGCCCGGATGAACGCTTCTCCCTCGGACGTCATCGCAAGCCGCCCGCCTGCTCCTTCGAAAAGGGTTCGCCCGATTTCTCCTTCAAGGTTTTTGACGGCCTTGCTCAAGCCCTGGCGCGATACGAACAGCGCATCGGCGGCTTTGGTGTAGCTGCCTCGTTTCGCCACTTCGACGGCGTATTCCAGTTGCCGTATATCCATGATGCCCCTCCTTGCAGCATGCCTACGGTGCAACGGATTTATAGCGCAAGCGGCGCGGAAGGGGCAACGGCCGATTTTCGCCGCGCTTCGCGTCCCGCCTCTTGCCGCGCCGCTGCGGCCGTGTCGTTGCGTGTGGGTTCAGTTGAATCATGCGGCGGGTCGCCGAAGCGCGGCGGGCTGCCGCGGCTGCAGCCATGCCGCGTCTTTCGATGCGCGCAACGGATTGCTGCGCCCGGCGCAACGACGCGCTGCTGGCCGTCGGGCGTTTTTGCCCGTACGATTTCCGAAGAGGAACGGGGCGGCCTCGGCAGGGATATTCAAGGAGGGTTTTGCCATGAAAGGAATGGAAAACGCATCGAACAGGGGATTCTCGCGTCGCGACTTTCTGAAGTTCGGCGCCGTGGGGGCGGCGGGAGCCGCAGCTGCGGCCGGCCTTGCGGGATGCGCCGCGCCCGCGTCCAAAGAGGGCGATGCGTCCG
>USEZ01000109.1 GCA_900553775.1 uncultured Slackia sp.
GCGTGTTCGTTCCCGCCGACGCCTACGCGCGTTTCTTGCGCGACCGTCTGGGCGCGCGCAACGTCTTGTTCGTGTCGGGAACCGATTGCTTCGGTTCTCCCATTCAGGAGGGCTACCGCAAGGCGTGCGAGAACGAGGGCTTCGAGGGCTCTATCGAAGATTACGTGCGCCGCAATCACGACGCGCAGAAGGCGACGCTCGACGCGTACGGCATCTCGCTTTCCATCTATGAAGGAAGCGGCCTGGGCCGCGCGGGCGAGGTCCATCGCATGGTGACCGACGCCGTGCTGCGCCGCCTGCACGAGAACGGCCATCTGAACACGATGGAGACGCTGCAATTCTACGACGCGAAAGAGGGCGTGTTCCTGAACGGCCGCCAGGTGTTGGGGCGCTGCCCGGTGCAGGGTTGCAAGTCGGAGAAGGCGTATGCCGACGAATGCGATCTGGGCCACCAGTTCAACCCCGAAGACCTGATCAATCCCATCTCCACGCTTTCGGGCGAAGTGCCCGAGATGCGTCCCGTGCGCAACTGGTATTTCGACCTGCCGAATTTCCATGCGCAGCTCCAAGAGCTCGCCGACGGGCTAGCGGCCGACGAAGAGGTGCGTCCCGTGGTGGTCAAGGGCGCCAAGGAATTCCTCGTGCCGCCCGTGATGTATATCAAAAACGACCTGGAAGACGATTATCGCGCCATCGCCGACAAGCTTCCCGCGCACGTGTTTCATGAGGCCGAAAAGGGCAAGCAGTCGTTCGAAATCGAATTCGCATGCATCGAAGACCGCGACAAGGCGCGCGACGTGCTCTTCGAGGCGGGGGTGCGTTTCCGCACGGGCAAGGCGCTCGTTCCCTTCCGCATTTCGGGCAATGTCGAATGGGGCGTGCCGGTGCCCGAGTTGGACGGCGTCGAGGGCTTGACCGTATGGTGCTGGCCGGAAAGCCTGTGGGCGCCGATCAGCTTCTCGGCCGCGGCGCTCGAATCGCGCGGCGAGGCGCTTGACGCGGTGCGCGATTGGTGGTGTTCGCCCGACGCGCGCGTCTATCAGTTCATCGGCCAGGACAATCTGTATTTCTACGGCGTGGCGCAGCCTGCGCTGTGGGTGGGCCTCGAAGAAGGGAACGCCATGCAGGCGGTTCCCGCCGCGGGCCAGCTGCAGCAGACGCGCCTGATCGCGAACCATCACATCCTGTTCGGCAAGACCAAGGCGTCCTCTTCGGGCGCGGTGAAGCCTCCTTCGGCCGACGATCTGCTCGAGCACTACACGCCCGAGCAGCTGCGCGCCCATTGGCTGGGTCTCGGCCTCGATCAGAAATCGGTGGGCTTCAAGCCGAAGCCTTTCGATCCCGATGAGTCCAAGCGCGAAGACCCGCGCGTGGCCGATTCCGCGCTTAAGGAAGGCGCGCTGCTCACCAACGTGTTCAACCGCTTGGCACGCAGCTGCTTTTACGAGGCGCAGAAAAGCTTCGAGGGCCTCATGCCGCTCGGCTCCGTGAGTGCCGAGGTCGTCGAGCGCGCCCATGCGGCCATGGCGGAATACGAGCGCATCATGCATCGCAGCGAGCTGCATTCGATCATGACGCTGCTCGACGAGTTCGTCCGCTGGGCGCAGAAGCGCTGGGCCGACGGCATCAAGGCGGCCGAAGCCGCCGATGACGAGGTCGCCCGCCGCCAGGTGCTTCTCGACAGCTTCTATCTCTTGCGCGTATGCACGCTGCTGATGCATCCGGTGGCCCCCGCCGGCTGCGAGAAGATCGCCGAGCATCTGAACATCCCCGCCGAGCGCGTATTCTCGTGGAACGAGGATTTCGAGAGCATGGACGAGCTGTGTTCTGCCGAAGAGCGCGCCTGCGGCCGCCATGCCGTGGTGGAGCTGCCGCCGCGCACCGACTTTTTCGGGAAGCATCCGAGCCAGTTCAAATAGAGCATGCCTGCAAGGTCGTCTGTTGCGCATCGGTTTTCCCGACATTCGCTTCGCCCCGTGCGTTCACCCGCACGGGGCGTTTTCATGTATGCGGGTGTCGCGCGATTCGGCGCAGGATGCCGCATCGGCGTTTCGCATATCGCGTCCGTCGGTTGTTCCCGATTCCCGCGGGGAGCATCCCGCTTCGGGCTCAGAATCGCGCGTTCTCGGGCATGACCGTGTGTCCGCATCGTGCGTGTCCGCATCGTGCGTTCGCGCGTCGTACGTCGTGCGCGCTACGAACGGGCGGGGCATGCGTTTTGTTTGCGCGTTTCGTAACGGCGCGGCATCCGTGGGCGCCGTATCCGCGCGCAAGCCGGTATAAACGCAGGCGAAAGAAACGACGCCGGGCGACGATGCGAACGTCCGGCTTATGCGATGCATTTCCCGCCCGCCGCCGCATTGCTCGGCACGCTCGGCGCATTCGTCATCGGGCGCGGGGCGGCGCGTGCGGGGCATCGGCGCGGTCGGCACGCGCGGATGCGGGGCCGGCGTCGCAGGCGAAGAGGCGAAAAGGTGCTTGTATGGATATCGTGATGATGGTGGTCTATCTGGCCATCGTGCTGTCGATTCTCGTGTTCGTGCATGAGGGCGGTCATTATCTGGCTGCGCGTGCATTCGGCGTGCGCGTGACCGAGTTCATGATCGGCCTGCCGGGGCCCAATATCGGCTTCACCTGGCGTGGCACCCGCTACGGCGTGACCGCCATCCCTCTGGGCGGCTATGCCAAGGTGTGCGGCATGGAGCCCGGTCCTGAAAACCCGCACATAGAGCGCGCTTTGGCGTTCGCCTACGAACGCGGCACGGTATATGCCGACGATGTGGCCGCCGAATTGGGCATCACCGTCGACGAGGCGTGCGACGTGCTCTATGTGCTTGAAGACTGGGGCTGCATGGTCGGGCCGAAAAAGACCGACGAGCACAATATCTTCCGCACGCGGGCGTATAAAAACGCCAAGCGCGGCATCGACCTTGCCGAAGGAACGCCGCGCGCGTTTTCCGATGCGCACGAGCTCTATCGCACCGAGCGCGCTCAAACGTATCGCTCCCTGCCGTTTTGGAAGCGCTCGGTCATTCTGCTGGCGGGCATCTTCATGAATCTCGCCATCGCCATCGTGCTGCTGGTCGTGGCGTTTTCGGTCATCGGCGTCGACATCGTGGATGCGTCGGGCGCGGTGCAGCAGCATATCGTTCTTACGCCGGTCGAATCGATTCAGGCTGGGCTCAACTACATCGTCATGGTGGCCCAGGCCGTGGCGGGCTTGTTCAACCCGCAGACGGCCGCCGAAACCGTGTCGGGGTCGACTTCCATCATGGGCATGGCGGTGATGTCGAAGGCGTACGCCGATGCGGGAATCGCCATGTTCCTGCAGTTCATGGCTATGATTTCGGTGTCGCTCGGCATCATGAACCTGCTGCCTATTCCTCCGCTTGACGGCGGACGTTTCGTCATCGAGATTTTCCAGAAGATTTCGCGCAAGGTTGTGGGATACAAGGCCATGAACTATATGAGCATCGCCGGCATGGCGCTGTTCGTGGGATTTTTCGTCATCATGCTGAATCAGGATATCCAGCGGTTCGTGTTCGGAAACTGGTAGACGGCTTGCCGGCGGGGTTCCTCCCGTTGCGAGCGCGGATGGAATAAAGGGTCGGTGATAAGAAAAGCGGCCGCAGTCCGGGCATCGCGATGATACGAGCTTCGGCCGCATGCGTTTCGGACCGGCGTTCGTCGCCGGATGCGCCGATGCACGCGGGGCTTTCGTTGCGGTTCGTTAGGCGTTCATCTGTTCAAGCGGGCATTCGTAGAGAACGGAATCGAACGAGCCGTCGGGGTAGTGCAGCACGGTTTCCCTGATGCGCACGAACCCTTCCGACTCGTAGAGCTTCTGGGCCGGCGTATTGTCGGGCAACACGTCGAGGCGCACGCAGCGATGCCCGCGTTCGCGCGCGATATCGAGCGCGCCGCGCAGGAGCGAGCGGCCAAGCCCGTTGCCCTGCAGACGGGGGAGGGTGCACAGCACGTGGATGACCGATGCCTCGGATTCGGGCGCGTCCACCTTCCACGGCGTGCCCTCGTATCCGTCGGCGCCTTCGTGGTTCAGCACCAGCGCCCCCGCCAGTGCGCCGTCGTGCTCGCATACGATGAGCTGGCCCTGTTCGAGCGAGCGTTTGAGGAATTCGTCGTTCGGGTGGTCTTCGCGATTCCAATGCGGGTCGAAAGCGGAATGGGCCATATCGGTCACCATCTCGTCGTACAGTGCGGCGATACGGTCGAATTCGTGCGGTTGTGCGATGCGGACGTTCGTCATTGAAGGCTCCGTTTCCTCGGATATGTCGACGTTTCCATGGTAGCGTTTTCACCTTCGACGCGCAGGCGTGGCTTCGACGCGCCTGCATGCGAGCCGCCGTCTGCGCATGGTTGCGGCTTCGTCCGTCTGTCGTTCGGGCCGATCGTCGCCCCGTGCCGGCGCGATGCGTTTCGTCTTGCGCCCGGGAGTCGTGATTACGGGCGTATTTGCACCGTCTGGATAATTTCCGCGAAGCGCCCGAGCGGGAATGACTATAGTGATCACGTGCTCGCGGAAAACGGTTCATACTGCATTCCCTACAACTTTTTGTTGTTGTCGGCGATGCGATATGCAACATGAGGTAGGCGAGCATGATGTGTTCGATTTCCTGCGTCATGGAAAGGTTGGCTTTGGGCATGGCATGTCTCGACGATTCTGAAGTAAAGGCCCTTCGGCCCGACGCGCTTGCGCCGGCCGAGATAGAAGCGAAGGCCGAGGCCGTCGCCATCGGCAAGGCGCAGACGCCGGTTGCCAAGACATTCGTGCTGGCCATGCTTGCGGGCGCGTTCATCTCGTTCGGCGCCCTGTATTTCTGCGTGTTTCTCGGCGATGCGACGCTGCCGTTCGCCGTTCAACGCGTCGTGGGGGGTCTGTGCTTCTGTCTGGGGCTTGTTTTGGTCCTGTGCTGCGGAGCCGAGTTGTTCACGGGCAATATGCTCATGGTGACGGCCCTTGCAAGCAGGAGGATATCGCTTGCGGCCATGCTGAAGAACTGGGCGATCGTGTGGGTCGGCAATCTGTGCGGCGCCCTTATGGCCGTATTCCTGGTGTACGCGGCCCATATCGCCGACATGAACGGCGGCGGCGTCGGCGGCGCGATGATATCGGTGGCGGTGTCGAAGGTGACGCCCGACTGGGCAACGCTGTTTTTCAAGGGCGTCTTGTGCAACATCTTCGTGTGCCTGGCCGTATGGATCGGCTTTTCGGCGCGCACGGTGGTCGACAAGGTGGTCGGCATCCTGCTTCCCATCTCGGCGTTCGTCGCGTGCGGGTTCGAGCACTGCGTGGCCAACATGTTCTTTTTGCCCATGGGGCTTCTTGCCAAAACCGCGGGATACGCGTCGTCCGTCGATGCGAGCGCGCTTGATGCGGGCGGAATCTTCATGAACATATCCGCCGCCACGCTCGGCAATATCGTGGGCGGCGCGATTTTCGTCGGGCTTGCGTATTGGTTCGTTTACGCGAAAAAAGAGCGCTCCTAAGGCCTGCGGCCGATTCGGGCGATGGCCTGCATTCACGTCGAGCGCCCGGTCCGCATGTGCGAGGCCGGACGCTCGATTCGTCTCAGAGTGCGACGGGCTTCCATTCGTCGTGGTCGCAGATCCACGCCTGCGGCTCTTCCACGCTGAAGAACACGAGCGTTTCGTCATGCGGGCCGTCGTAGTGCTCGCCAAGGCTTTCGAGGTGTTCATAGCCCGCGCGGCGCACGTTTTCGCCCACGCCGTCGACCAGTCCCGCCTTGCCGCGCAGGATGAGCCATCCGTGGCCGGGCCACCACGATGTCGCCTCGAAACGCCGGTTGGCGAGCAACTCCTGCCAGACGTCTTTGGTGGTTGCCGTGCAGAACCAGATCTTGCCGTCTTCTTCGGCGGCGAAGCTGAACGGGCGCACGTGGGGCTGCCCGTCCACGCTGGTGGCCAGATACCACGCGGGCACGGCGTTGAGGTAGCTGAGAATCGTTTCGGTTCCTGTCATGGTCGTCTCCATTCTTCGCTGTCGGACGCCGCATTTCCCGGCGTTTCGTCTCTTTCATGGCGCGTCCGATCGCACCCGCCCGGCCTGGTATCGCGTCGTTTCATGCACGATGCCAGGCCGGGGGCGCCGCGTGCATGTCGTCGCCGATTCCTGCCATCGGCGCGTTCGCATCGGATGCGGCCTGCCGCAGCGTCCGCATCCCGTCTTGCGGGCCTGCGCGCTGCGGTTGCGGGGCCTGTCGGGCGGCCTGTTCTGCGAGCCGCCTGCGCTATCGTCGCGGCGGCCTAGGGCAGAAGCGAGGTGGCCGCCGAAAGCGCGATCATGGCGATGACGACCGCCGCCGCCGCGCCGTCGCTGGCGGCGAAGACAAGCGGGTGCAATCGGGTGCGGCGGTCGCTTCCGTGGTAGCAGCGCGCATCCATGGCGAGCGACAGTGTTTCGGCGTGTCTGAAGGCGCTTGTGAACAGCGGGACCATGAGCGATGTCAGCATGCGCAGG
>USEZ01000110.1 GCA_900553775.1 uncultured Slackia sp.
GATGACGGCTGCCGAACTCGGCTTTGCGGGCATGACCGAAAACTCGCTCGATGCGGTGTCCGATCGCGATTATCTGCTCGACCTCGAATACGCCTGCAGCGTGTCGATGATGCATCTTTCGCGCCTGTGCGAGGAAATCATCCTGTGGTCGTCGTCGGAGTTTTCGTTCGTCACGCTCTCCGACGCGTTTTCAACGGGCAGCTCGATCATGCCCCAGAAGAAAAACCCCGATTTCGCCGAGTTGACGCGCGGGAAAACGGGCCGCGTCGTGGGCGATCTGGTGGGGCTTCTGGTCACGATGAAATCGCTGCCGCTCGCCTACAACAAAGACCTCCAGGAGTGCAAGGAGGGCGCGATCGACGCGGCGAAGACCCTGCACGATTGCATGCTGTGCACGGGCGGCATGATCGAGACGATGGCCCTGAACGAGGGCGCCATGCGCGCGTCGGCGCAGCAGGGGTTCACGGCCGCCACCGACGTGGCCGACTACCTGGCGAAAAAAGGCATGCCGTTTCGCGAGGCGCACGCCGTGGTGGGGCGTCTGGTGCTGATGTGCGAGCAGCAAGGCATAGGGCTTGAAGACCTCACGCTCGACCAGCTGAAAAGCGCGAGCGATCTGTTCGAGGAAGACATCGCGGGCGCGCTCGACATCGACGCCATCGTGGCGGCGCGTACCACGTACGGCGGCACGGGCCATGCGGCCGTGCGCGTGCAGCTCGACGAGGCGGCATCGGCGCTTGCGGCCGACGAGGCGTCTTTGGCATAGCGTGCGTTCGCCCTGCGCGTTCGCGAACGCGCGCCGCAAAGCGCCCGCGCATCCGAAGGGGCCCGCTTTGGATGCGCGTTGCGGCTTCAAGGCGGGCCCCGTTTCCTTCGCGCGCCGCGCGTTGCGGCGGCCGGGCGGGATGCGTCCGGCTTTTCGCCCGGCACGCGCATCCCGCGCATCGAAAGCGACCCGGCCTGCGCGCTATTCGTCCTGGTCTGCGATCAGGGGCACGAATGCGAACGTGCGGCAATCCACCAGGCCGCGGTTCGTCAGGCGCAGCTCGGGAAGGCAGGCGAGCGAGAGCAGCCCCATGGTCATGAAGGGGGAAGGCATGCTGCAGCCCATGTCGGTCCAGGCGCGTTCGAGCCCCGCGACCTGCGCGGCCACCTCTTCGAGCGGCAGCGTGCTCATCAGCCCTGCGACGGGCAGCTCGACCAGGCCGAGCACCTTTCCGTCGCGCACGGCCACCGCGCCGCCCCCGCATTCGACGAGCGTGTTGGCCGCCAAGGCCATGTCTTCGTCGTTGCTGCCGACCACCAGCAGGTTGTGCGCATCATGCGCCACCGTTTGCGCGAGCGCGCCGCGGATGCCGAAGCCGGTGACGAAGCCGCCGGCGTAGGTGCCGGTTGCGTGATGGCGCTCGAAGACGAAGGCCTTCAGGATGTCGCGTTCGACGTCGGCGCGAAGCTCGCCGTTTTCGACGGGCATGTCGAAGAAGCGTTCCACGTTGTTCACGCGGCCCGAAAGCGCCTCCATCGCGCGCACGCGCACGGTTGCGCTTTCGACAGGGCTTCCATCGCCTCGTTCCGCCTTGATGCGAAACGTGCCGGGGGCTATATCGATGCCGAGATGCATGGTGTCGGTCATCCAGGCGGGATAGTCGAAGGGGGCGACGTCGAACGTCGCCGTGCCGTTTTCGGCGACCACGTCGCCGTCGATCATGACGAGCGACACGTCGAAATCGGACAGGCTTGAGAACAGCACCATGTCGGCGCATTTGCCGGGGGCGATGCTGCCCAGCTCGTGGTCCATGTGGTAGCACGTGGCGGTGTTGATCGTGACCATCTGCAGCGCGACCACCGGGTCGATTCCTTCCTGCACCGCGCGGCGCAGGATGTGGTCGAGGTGCCCGTATTCCACGAGCGTGTTGGGATGGGTGTCGTCCGATATCAGATTGAAAAAGCGCGTGTCGATGTCTCCCTGGGCGATAGCGGGGGCAAGCTGGGCCAAATCGCGCCAGGCCGATCCCTCGCGCAGCTGGGCGTATTGGCCGAGCCGCGCCTTGGCGAGCGCGTCTTCGGCGCGCGTTGATTCGTGGCAGCAGCGCACGCCGGCGGCGATATAGGCGTTCAGCCCCCGGTCGGTTTCGGGAATCGAGTAATGGCCCGTCACGCAGGCATCGGCTTCAAGCGTCGCTTTGATTTCGTCGAGCGGGTGGGCGTCTCCGGCAAGCACGCCGGGGAAGTTCATCATTTCGCCCAGGCCCACCACGCTTTCCCACGTCATGCTCTGCGCGATGTCGTCGGGGCCGATCGCGCTTCCGGTGTCTTCGAATCCCGGAACGGCGGGCAGGACGGCGTGGTCACCATGGCCTTGAGCGGCGTGCGCCGGGCGTCTTCCACCAGCACCTTCACGCCCTCGAGCCCTACGACGTTGGCGGCTTCGTGCGGGTCCCAGTAAATGCCCACCGTGCCGTGCGCCACCACCGCGCGGGCGTATTGGGCGGCGCCCATCATGGACGATTCCACGTGGATGTGCCCGTCTAGAAAGCCCGGAGCCAGGTAGCGCCCGTCGGCTTCGATGACGGAGGTGTCGGGGCCGATGCAGTGCGTTGCGTCGCCTATGTAGGCGATGCGCCCGCACGAAACGGCCACGTCGGTATCGTCGATGATTTCGCGCGTGTTCACGTTGACCAGGCGCGCGCCCCTGATCACGGTTTCGGCGGGCGTGCGTCCGAGGGCGACGTCGGCCAAGGCGGCGCTGCATTCCCACAGCGGCATTTTGCAGAAGGTGTTGATCATGGCGCTCCTTTCGGTCGGTGGCTCCATGATACCCCGCCGTTCGCTCTCGCTTGTCGCGATCGTCGTGCGCTCGTGTTCCGTACGACCGCGCGACGGCGTGCTATCGCTATCGCACGATAAAGTGCTACAATGCCCGTCGTTTGTTCCGATGAACGCATGAGGAGGGTTTTATGAAGAACGAAGCGCTCAAGCGCACGGAAACCGTGGCGTTTTGCGGTCTCGCCATCGCGCTTTTGGCCATCAGCGCCTGGGTCACCGTGCCGCTCGGTCCTGTTCCTTTCACGCTGCAAACCATGGTGCTCGTGTTCGTGGTCGTGCTGTTTCCGCCCCGTGAAGCGCTGGTCAGCGTGTTCGGCTATCTCGCCCTCGGCGCCATCGGCGTGCCGGTGTTTTCGGGCATGAAGGGCGGTCTGGCTTCGATTGTGGGCCCGACGGGCGGCTTTCTGGTGGGCTTCGGCATCGGCGCCATCCTGGCCGTTCTACTGCTGAAGGCATGGCGCGAACCCGAGGCGAAATCCGCACGCATGCTGCGCGCTGCCCTTGCCGCCGTCGTTTTGCTTTTGACGTCGTATGTCTGCGGATGGCTGCAGCTCATGGCCCTGACGGGCATGGGTCCTGCCGCCGCGTTCGCCGCGGGCATCGCTCCGTTCATCGTGCTCGACGCCATCAAGCTTTCCGTGGGCGTGGCGCTTGCCCAAACGTTGAAAAACGCCGTTCCCGCCCTGCGCGGCGCTGGCCGCAAGGCGTAAAGAGAGTCCGCGCCGTCGGGGCCGCCCGGGTTTCGCGGGCATGGGCATCGGCAGGCTCGGACGCCTTCGTCGTGCCCATTTTCCGGCATGCGGCCGAGATGCTCGCGCGATGAGGGGAAAATCCGTACAATCGCAGATGCGCCGTCGACGGCGCATCTGTTGTTTTTCTCGGCGGAATCGCGCAGGTCGGTTGCCGCCTTCTTTTTGAAAGGATCGCACATGGCGCAAGGCGCATACGTTCTGGCGTTCGATACGGCCAACGAAATGGTGGCGATCGGCCTCGGCCGCATCGCGCCCGCGGCGCAGGCTTCGGATCCGTGCGCGGAATCCGACATCGTGGCCGCGCGCGAGGTGCCCGCCCATCGCGCGAGCAACACCGTGCTGCTTGCCCAGGTAGACGGGCTTTTGGCCGAAGCGGGCGTTTCCAAAGAAGACATCGCGGCCGTGGTGTGCGGTCGCGGCCCTGGCAGTTTCACGGGCGTGCGCATCTGCATGGCGACGGCGAAGGGCATGGCCTCGGCGCTCGAGGTGCCGCTCTACGGCGTGTCGACCCTCGATGCGGTGGCGTGGAACGCCTGGTCGAACGGCGTGCGCGGCCGCGTTCTGGTTGCGGCCGACGCCATGCGCAAAGAGGTGTATCCCGCCCTGTTCGACGTAGACGATGCGGGCGTGCGGCGTCTGACGTCAGACGCCGTGGTCAAAGCGGTCGATGCGCCCGCATGGGCGACCGATGCCCTGCGCGCGCTCGATTCGCGCGCGCAGGAGCGCGGCGCGGCTGCCGAGCTTTCGGCGATCGATATCGTTTTGGGCGATGGCCTGGTGAAATACCGATCGGTATTCGAGTCTGTCGGCGCAATTGCGCCCGAGGAACTGTGGGCGCCGACGGGCCGCGGCCTGCTGCTCGCCCGTCGCACGGGGGGCGACCCGGCCACGTTGCTGCCGGTATATACGCGTCTTTCCGACGCGGAGGAAAACGAGCGCATCCGCCTGGCGAAAGACGGCGACGGAAAGAACCTGCGCACCGGCGTGCAGCTTTTCGACGGCTCGCAGGATGCCGCTCCTTTGGCGTACCGCCCGCTCGACGCATCCCATGCGGCCGACGTGGCGCGCCTTGAGCGGGAGGCCATGGGAAGCGATGCGTGGAACGAGGCGCTTGTGGCCGACGAGCTGCCGCGCAAAGACCGCACGTGGTGGGCCGCCTACGACGGCGATGCGCTTGTGGGCTACTGCGGCGGCTGGATTGTGGACGGCCAGGTGCAGATCCTTAAAATCGCCACCGATCGGGCGTATCGCCGTCGCGGCATCGCCGCCGAGCTCATCGTGCTCGTGGCGGCCGACGCGCGCGATTTGGGCGCCGTGGAGATGACGCTCGAAGTGCGCGCCTCGAATGCGGGCGCCCAGACGTTTTACGAACGCATGGGGCTGCGCGTCATCGGCACGCGTCCCCATTATTACAGCGACCGCGAAGACGCCGTCATCATGAGCGGGCTCCTGCCGCAGGCGCGCCGCGATGTTGCGGGCATGCGCCTGCATGTCGACGACGTGGCGGGCGTCGCGAGCGCGGCGGATGTCGACGGCGCGGCATCCGCCGACGGGGAGTGCGCGGGTGCCGCCGAAAGCCTTGCTTCGGCGGATGCCGCTGCGGACGACAAGGCCGGCCACCCCTTGATTTTGGCGATCGAAAGCTCGTGCGACGAAACGGCCGCGTCGGTCGTAGACGGCGCGGGCGCGCTTCTGTCCGACGTGGTTGCGTCGCAGATCGATTTCCACTCCCGCTTCGGCGGCGTGGTTCCCGAAATCGCAAGCCGCAAGCATATCGAGGCGATCTGCGGCGTGTGCGACGAGTGCTTGGAATCGGCCGCGCGCAGCCTGGGCGTGAAGCGCGTGCGCTGGCGCGACCTCGATGCGGTGGCGGTCACGTATGCGCCAGGGCTGGTGGGCGCGCTCGTGGTGGGCGTCGCCTTCGCGAAAGGCGCGGCCTGGGGCGCCGACGTGCCGCTGATCGCGGTGAACCATCTCGAAGGCCATCTGTATGCGAACAAGATCGCCACGCCCGATATCGAGCCGCCCATGGTGGTGTCGCTTGTGTCGGGCGGCCACACCATGCTCGTGCATGTGAAGGATTGGGGCCGCTACGAAACCATGGGTTCCACGATCGACGATGCGGTGGGCGAGGCCTTCGACAAGGTGGCCAAGGCGCTCGGCCTGGGGTATCCCGGCGGCCCCGTCATCTCGAGGCAGGCGGCGCTCGGCAACCCTGATGCCATCGCCTTCCCTCGTGCCATGATGCATTCCGGCGACCTGCGCTTCTCGCTCTCGGGCCTCAAAACGGCGGTCGTCACCTACATCAACAACGAGCGCGCCGCCGGCCGCGAGCCCCACGTGCCCGACGTTGCCGCCAGCTTCCAGCAGGCGGTGGTGGACGTGCAGGTGAAGAAGGCGGAGATGGCGCTGCGGCAAACGGGCGCGCGCACGTTTTGCCTCGGCGGCGGCGTGGCGGCGAACCCGGTGCTGCGCGACGCCTACAAGGCGCTTTGCGAGCGTCTGCATGTGCGCCTGACCCTGCCGCCTTTGAGCGCCTGCGGCGACAACGCCGGCATGATAGCCCTTGTGGCCCTCGATCGCTTCCGCGCTGGGAAGTTCTACCCCCTGGACGCCGACGCCCAAGCCCATGCGAATCTGGACGATCCCTACTAATTAGTATAGAACATAGGTTCGTTTTATGATATACTGGCGTCATCGATAAATCGCATGGCGTTGTGCTCGACCAAGCACCCTCCTGTCCAAAACGCCCCGGACCGAAGGAGGGAATCATGGTCGATTCTTCCGTAAAGCTGTTTGAAAGCCAGGAAA
>USEZ01000111.1 GCA_900553775.1 uncultured Slackia sp.
ACATCGCCCTCTCAAGGCGAAGATCGGGGGTTCGAATCCCCTCCAGGCTACCATCGAATTCACAAGAAGCCCTCGCATGAGGGCTTCTTTTGTTGCGCATGGCGTGCGCTCTTGGCTTAGCGGATAAAGCGGGGGTTAACAGATAAAGCGTATACCCTGGCTATCGGTCGAACCCCTTCATTCCCGAGTGTGGAATCTCGCCCACACCGACTTCTCCTCATCTCCTGGCGGTCTCGTCGTTGCGACGCATGCCACCCCCCTTCGCGCGGGATGCAGCTTGGGAATCATGCCGTCGGTTGCGGCTTGCATTGCTGCGAGCACGTTCAAGCCCCCAGGCGCGGTCAGCGCGCCCTTAGTGTGCGCAGATGCGCTTTCGAATCGGTGCTGATGCGGCGGCTTTCGATGGCTTTTTGAATGGCTTTGTTATGCGTCCACGAATCGAGCCGCCGCATTTCGATGAACGGCAGCGTCGCTTGCGGCTGCTTGGCTAAGGCGGTGGCGAAATACCACGCGCGCATCATGTTCACGTAATAAGAAGCATCGGGAATCGACGGCTTTTCGTCCGCCGTTCGGTCGCCGGCCGGCTTTGCTGCCTTCGATGCCCGAGCGTCTTGTTCGCTTCCGGCTGTGTTCTCCTTTTGCGCCGGCAGCGTTCCAGGCGCTTCGGCCCATCCGGCCGGCGAAACGGCCGCTACGGCTTCGAGGAAGCGCTCTTCGAATCGTTCGTCGAGGAAATAACGCATCAGCATGCCGATGCCGAATCGCACGGTGAAAGCGGCATTCGAAGCCATCCACGATTCGATTTTTTCCAGAAGAGCTTCGGGGTGTCGGGCGAATGCCTTCGGCGACATCGAATCGCACGTGGCCCAATTGTTCACGAAAGGCAAAAACGCATCGACGGCCTGCGCGGCCTCGTCGAAATCGCGGATGCGTTCGATCAAGAAGGCATGCAGGTTGTTTTCCTCGTAATAGGCATGAGGAAGCGATGCCATGAACGCTTCGGCATCGGGCGTGCCGTCGATCGTTTTCGCGAGGGCGCGCAGCGCAGGCGTGCGCACGCCGACGACGAGCGACGGGTCGATGGCGGGGATGAGTTTTGCCTGGAATGCGCGATATTTCGCGTCTTGGAGCGCGAAAAGCCGCTCGCGAACGGTTTCGATGCGCTTCTCGGTCGGCATGGTGCTATCTCCTTCGCATTCATCGATATGTTCGTCTTGCGCTTCCAGCCTCGCATCTGATGCGCGGTCTTTGCGAAAGGATGATATCAGCTTGCAGTCCGATCGAAGTCGCTCCATCCGCCGAGGCCTTGTGCGCAGGCCGGTCGGAATCGGGCATCGGACGTGAATCGTCCGCCTCCGACCATAGGTTGCTCCATCTGCGCTTGATGCTTGCCGCAATCCAATGATGCAAAGCGTTTATGCTGCGTGTGTTTGAGGGCCGTGCGGTTTGCGAAACGCCTTACGTTTTGTTTGGAGCGTCCGGGGCTTACTCATGCCGGCATGCCGTACGCATTCGGATTGGGGCTCGCTCATGCCGGTATGCCGTGCGCATTCGGGGGAAGTCGACGGAATCAAAGTCGGCTGCGTTCTTGATTTCGTTGGAGTTTGCGCCGGATAAGGTGGAAATTGCACAGAGCGGCGGTATGGAATCCGTGAGCTTCGCTGGCGGATTCTTCTCAAGGGTTGCCGGGTCGATTCGTTAGCATCGAACCTTCTTAACCTACTCGTATTCGGCAGGAGCGCATCGTGACGGTTTTTATCGGATATGAATCGGCATATGAATTCTGGCGCCGAGCAGATGACGGCAGGGGGTCTGCGCTCTGCGCCTCGCGTGTGCGGTCATCGCATCGGTTGCGGGTTGTCGATGCGAAGGGGCGTGCGACGCGTCCCGAAATCGGAGATGTGCTTTTCCGCGGCCTCTTCGATGCGCCTCTTCACATCATGGCGTCGAGTCTGGAGACACGTTCTCGCTGCAGCGACGTAATATGCCACGTCTGCCCTGCGACGTATCCGAAAGGGTCGTTCGTCGCTTTGGAGAAAGACGTGGTCGTCGTTTCGCCCGTGCTTTCGTTTCTCCAGATGGCGGAATCGTTTCCGCTGGAAACGCTCGTCGTTGCGGGCATGGAGCTTTGCGGTCGGTATGCCGTTTCGCGCGAAGGAGCCATTTCGTCTCGATGCCCATTGACGAGTGCTTCTCGTTTAAGGCGTTTCGTCGGTCAGGCGGAAGGAATGCGCGGCGTGAAAAAGGCGCGTCGTGCTTTACGTTTTGTAATGGACGATTCCGCATCTCCCATGGAGACTTCGCTCGCACTGCTTTTGAGCATGCCGCGTTCGTTGGGCGGCTACGGATTGCCCCGTCCCGTGATGAATCTGAGAATCGATGCGGTTGCATTCGACAAATGCATGGTGGGGCATTGTGCGGAATCGCGATTCTTTAGGGGCGATTTATGCTGGCCCCAGGCGAAGCTATGCGTCGAATACGATAGCGATGCCTACCACACGGGGGCGGACCGTATCGCGCACGACTCGTGGCGTCGGGCAGAGCTTCACCTTGCGGGGTTTTCGGTCGTCACGATAACAAGAGGGCAGCTTTACGACGTATCTTCGATGGATAGGGTTGCTCGTTTGCTGGCGAAACAGCTTGGCGTCAGGGCGAGAAGGAAGGACGCGCTTTTCGCAGAGCGGCAAAGGAGTCTTCGCGAGGCGCTTTTGGGTGGAAATTTTCGACGCCAGGGACATTTTTGACGGCTATGCCGCAAAAGACGGGCGGCAAAAAATGGTGTGATTTTGCTGAACTGGGAAAACGCGCGTCAAAACTGCTCCGAGTTCTTTCACCGTCGTGTTTTCGGCCGCGGATTGCGGCACAGCCGCAAAAAACCGGACTGGAAGGCGTATTTTGCGACAGGATGCTGATTCTGCGAAAGCGAGGCGGCGAGTGTGTGGCATAGGGGTCGAATGAGAAACGAATGCAGGGCGTGTGCGCTATGGACCATGGACTTCGGGCACGAAGAATCGTTCTTATCGGGTTTTCGAGCGTGCGAAGACGCCGTGCGGACGCGGAAGACCAATTGGGGGGGGTGACGCGTTGGCGTGAACGTTTCCAGGGGGCGGATTGCAGGTTATGCGCCGAACGATTGCCGCCGGGGTTTGTCGGCGGCTTATCCCAGGCCATGAAGGCAGGGCATCGGCGTGGACGGCGGATTGCGGGCACGTGCTGCGAAACGCGGAATGAGAAGTCGTCTGCCGCGGCCTTGTGGGCTTCGGGGATAATTCCGGCTGCAAGATGCGCTTTGTCCTGCTTGTGCGAAACGTCGGGTCTATCGGTTCGCGTTGTGGCACAATAACGAAGTTATACATAAATTGCGGCGACGCTGCCGGCGCCGTCGCGCAAGGCGACTGTAGAGGGAGATTATGAAGCCTTCCAACCCCAGCTCTTCGAGCGCTTCGAAGAAGCGGAGGAAAACATCGCAGCACGTGAACCGTCGCAATGTGTGGCTGCTCGTCGTCACCACATTGCTCGTCATCGGTTCCGTGTTCATGTTCACGCCTCCGCAAGAAAAGATCAACCAGGGCCTCGATATCCAAGGCGGCTTGTCGGTGGTTCTCACCGCGAAAGGCGAAAACGGCGCCGCCGTGTCTGCCGAAGACATGGAGAAGTCGCGCGCGATCATCGAAAGCCGCGTGAACTCCCTCGGCGCATCCGAAGCAACGGTCGCCTTGCAGGGAAGCGACCAGGTTCTGGTGCAGATTCCCGGCCTATCCGACACCGAGGAGGCCCTGGCCACCATCGGCAAGACGGGCAAGCTCGAATTCGCGCGCCTCGATTCGTTCACCGACGAGACGGTGCGCACGAAGATCGAAAACGGCCAATACATGGAGCAGCAAAGCGTCACCGACGCCATGGGCAATCGCTTCCCCACGGGCGAGCAGGAGCTGACCATGCACGTCGACGAGGGAACCTATACCCCGATCGTCACGGGCGACGACATCGACAACGTCACGATCGGCCAGGCCAGCGAGGCGGCAACCGATTACGCGGTCAATCTGAAGCTCAATGGCGACGGAGCGAAGGCGTTCGCCCAGGCCACGAAGGAGCTTGCCCCTAGCAAGGGCCAGATCGTCATCATTTTGGACGGCATCGTGCAGTCGGCTCCCGCCGTGCAGGGCGAAATTCCCAACGGCGACGTGTCGATCACGGGCGGCTACACCCTCGACGAGGCGAAGAGCATGCAGACCGTGCTCGAGTCGGGTTCGCTTCCCGTGAGCTTCGAGTTCGCCCAGAGCCAGACGGTCGGTCCCACCCTCGGCCAGGATGCGCTTGCATCGGGCGTTTTGGTGGCGGGCATCGGCCTTGCGCTCGTCATGCTGTATCTGCTGCTGTTCTACCACGGCCTCGGCCTCATCACCGCAGCGGCCATGGCGGTGTTCGCGGCGCTTTACCTGGGCATCCTCGCGGTTCTTTCGCATTTCGGCTTGTTCAGCCTGTCGCTTGCGGGCATCGCGGGCATCGTGCTCACCATCGGCATGGCGGCCGACTCGTCCATTCTGACGCTCGAGCGTTTCCGCGAAGAGATCCGCATGGGCCGAAGCGTGCGCGCCGCTTCGAAAACGGGCGTGCGTCACGGCATCATGACCTCGATCGACGCCGACTTGGTGACGCTTGTTTCCGCGCTCACGCTGTTCTTGCTGGCAAGCGCTTCGGTCAAAGGCTTCGGCCTTACGCTCGCGCTCGGCATTCTGTGCGACATCGCCATGATGCTGCTGTTCAAGGCTCCGTTGATTCGCCTGCTCGCCCCGCGCTCCATCGCGAAGCATCCCGGATTCTGGGGCGTTTCCGATTCCCAGAAGGCAGCGCCGTATTTCGAGGGCGAAAAAGAGCTTGCCGAAGGCGAAAAGCTGCGCGGCCGCTTCATCAAGCGCGATTTCGACATTCTCGGCCTTCGTAAGTACTTCCTGACCGCTGCGTGCGTGGTCGTGGCCGCGATCGTCGTGATCGTGGGCGTGCACGGCATCAATTTCGGCATCGAGTTCATCGGCGGCACGTCCATCGCGTTCCACGGAACGGGCGATGTGGCCATCGAGCAGGTGCGCGACGCGTTTTCCGATGCGGGCGAAGGCGATGCCGTGGTGCAGACCACCAAGACCGACGGCGAAGAAGGCTTCCTGGTGCGCACCGCTTCCACGTCGGCCGAGGACGCAACGGCCGTGGCGAACACGGTGGCCGACAAGTTCGGCTGGCCGACGGACAGCTTCGAGGTCACCACGATCGGCCCTGACTGGGGGGCTTCGGTCATCCAGAGCTCCGTTCTGGCGTTCGTCGTCTCGCTCGTGTTGATCATCGCCTACATCTCGGTGCGCTTCCGCGATTACAAGATGGGCGTCACCGCGGTGGTCGCGCTTTTGCACGACCTTGTGATCGTCTTCGGCGTGTATGCGCTTTTGGGCCACGAGGTCACGCCGAACACCATCGCCGCGCTGCTCACCATTCTGGGCTACTCGCTCTACGACACCGTAGTGGTGTTCCACCGTATCAACGAGAACATGAAGTCCGATTCGGTGAAATGCACGTTTATGAGCATGGCGAACCATTCGGTCAACGAGGTGCTCATCCGTTCGCTCAACACGTCGATTACGTCGCTTATCCCGGTTGTGGCCATGCTGCTGTTTGGCGGCGAAACGCTGAAAGACTTCGCGCTTGCGATGACCATCGGTCTGGTGACGGGCTGCTACTCGTCGATCGCCATCGCCACGCCGCTGTATGCGATCTGGAAAACGCGCGAGCCCAAATTCGCCAAGCTGCAGAAGAAATACGGCACCGAGGTGCAGCGTTTCTTCCTGAACAAGCTTTCCGTTCCGACGAAGGCTGCAGCGGTCGAAGCCGCCGTAGGCCAGACGGCTGCGTCTGTCGATGCGCTTGAGGGCGTATCGGCTTGCGGCGCGCAGGAGTCGCCTTCGTGCGCCGATTGCAATCACAAGAAGAAGGGAAACTAGCCATGGCTGAAATCCGCGAGGGAAGCAATCCCAATTTCGCGCCTCCTGTCCAGGAGGGCATCGTGTTCGAATTCGCCGACGAGAAAGGCGAAACCGAACAGCTCGAGTTCTTGGGTCTGATCCTGCACAACGATCGTCGCTACGGGTTCTTCTTCCCGGTCGACGACGATGCTCCTGCGGGCTCTTCGGGCGAGGTGCTGATCCTCGAAGTGACCGAGCTTGACGAGGACGGCCAGCCTTCCGCATTTGAGCTTTTGGTCGACGAGGCCATCGCTCAAGAGGTGTACGACGCCTTCGTCGAGGCCACCAAGGATATCTATCGTTTCGTGTAGAGCTCGAAGAGGTTTCGCGCATACGGTTTTCCGGGCCCCGCTTC
>USEZ01000112.1 GCA_900553775.1 uncultured Slackia sp.
CGTCCTTGATCATCTTCCACAGGATGCGGGTCATCTCGTCGCCGTCCATCTCGACCAACGGCGTGGTCATCTGAATCTTCGCCATGGCTCACCTTTCGCTGTGTTTCGTCGATTCCTCCCCGCCGCATCGCGCGCTTCGCCGCCGCGTTCGACGGATGCGATGCGCAGCGCGGCCGCATGACGTCCCGAACGAGACGCCGTGCGCTCGCGCGCCGAACGGGGCTTTCCCGCATCGGCATGCGGCTCCGAGCATCGCTGCTATTGCATGCTAGAGCATGATAGCGCCGCATGCGGCAAGACGCATGCGAATCCGCCGCAATTTCGCGAACGGTACGCAGGCAGGCGCATCCCGGCGAAAAACAGACGGCCCTTTCGTCGGACGGCGCCCTTCCGGCGCAGGCGGCATTCTTTGCCGCACCAGCCCTCGGAATCGGCCGGAACGCGGGCGACGGCCGCATCGACCGTCCGCTTCGCCTTGCGACTCTTTTTTCTTGAAACTTTTCCTTGCATCGTCGCTCGCTTTAGTACGATAATGTGCGCCATACCATTTCGATGAAGCTTTCGGGATTTGCCACAAAAACCGGAAGTGGAGAAACCTCTGGAGAACTAAATGAGTGCCGACGGTGCAAGGTTTTCGGGCAGCGCGTTTCCCATGTGCTTTATGAAAACCGAATCTCTCAGGCAAAAGGACAGAGAACGGTTCTTCTGACTCTTCGCAGTCGGCGGATTCATTCGCTCCCCAGAGGCTTCTCGCAACGCCTTGAGGAGGTAACGTGGAAGCCGCACTGCTCTCGATCGTCCAAACGATCAACTCGTACATGTCGAATTACGTGCTCATCGTCCTTTTGATCGGCACAGGCCTGTTTTTCACCATCCGCACGCGCTTCGTGCAGGTGCGCTGCTTCGGCGAAGGCCTGAAAAGGGTATTCGGCAATTTCTCGCTCAACGGAGGCAAGCATAAAAGCGGCATGAGCTCGTTTCAGGCGCTGGCCACCGCGATCGCCGCTCAGGTAGGCACGGGCAACATCGTCGGCGCATGCGGCGCCATCCTCGTCGGCGGCCCGGGCGCCATCTTCTGGATGTGGGCGATCGCATTCTTGGGCATGGCCACCAACTACGCCGAGGCCGTGCTGGCGCAGAAAACCCGCCGCATCGATGAGGACGGCACCGTGCACGGCGGCCCGGTCTACTACATCAAGACCGCTTTCAAGGGCAAGTTCGGCACGTTTCTGGCAGGATTTTTCGCCATCGCCATCGTGCTCGCGCTCGGCATCATGGGCTGCATGGTGCAGTCGAACTCCATCGCATCCACCTGCAACACCGCCTTCGGCATCCCCACGTGGGTCATGGGCCTGATCATCGTCGTGGCGGGCGGGTTCATCTTCCTGGGCGGCGTGAGCCGCATCGCTTCGGTCACCGAGAAGATGGTCCCCATCATGGCGATCGTCTATTTGGTCGGCGGCATCGGCGTTTTGATCGTGAACGCCTCAGAGGTGCCGGCCGCCCTGGGCCTGATCTTCGAATGCGCGTTCAACCCCCAGGCTTCCGTGGGCGGCGTGACCTTCGGCCTGATCGCGGCGCTTTCGCAGGGCGCCAAGCGCGGCCTGTTCTCCAACGAGGCCGGCATGGGCTCCACCCCGCATGCGCACGCCATGGCCAACGTCAAAAACCCGCATGAGCAGGGCGTCGTGGCTATCATCGCCGTGTTCGTCGACACCTTCGTCGTGGTCACCATCACCGCCTTGACCTGCATCGTCACGCTGTACGTGGGCGACGGCGCGTTGGCGCAGGGCCTCTATGAGGGCATCGACAAGACCAACATGGCCCAGATCGCGTTCGGCAGCCTGTTCGGCACCGCAGGCGGCAACATGTTCGTGGCCATCTGCCTGCTGTTCTTCGCCTTCTCCACGATCATCAGCTGGAACCTGTTCGCGAAGATCAACATCGAATACCTGTTCGGCAAGAAGGCCGTGCCCGTGTTCTCCTGCATCGCGCTCGTGTTCATCTTCATCGGCGCCCTGCTCGCCAACGACCTGGTTTGGGAGCTCGCCGACATGTTCAACCAGCTCATGGTGCTGCCCAACGCCATCGCGCTCATCGCGCTCGGCGGAGCGGTAAGCATGTGCGCCAAGTCGCACGGCGAAAAGATGGAAATCGCCGCAAAGGGCGACGCCTCCGAAGCGAAGGCGAAATAGACGCGCACGCGAAAACGGAAAAGCATATCCTTCGAAGCACCTTAGGGGAGCCGGCCTTCGGGTCGGCTCCCCTTTCGTGCGAAGACGGCCGAAGACTGCTGAGGACGCCCGCCGCGATCAAAGGACGGAAAGCTCGAAAACCCCGCCTGTTACTCTCCCAGCGTCATGCGGCGCTCTTCGACCGAGGAGACGCGCACGTCGGAAACGGCCACATCGTGCTCCTCGAGCGTTTCGGCGAAGCGGTCGAGCGACGGCTCGGCTCCCGAACCCGCTATCTCGACCGACAACAGCCCGTCGTCAAGCGCGAGGCTGCGCAGGCGGTAGTCCGAGCCGTCGAGCCACTCGCGGGCCGCCGCGGCGGCGAAGCGCTGCCGGGCCGCGTCGTCGACGACATCGGCGCTCGTGACCGCCAAAGGCACGAACACCGCGACCGCGCCGAGCGCCACTGCCGCATACCACGCGGCGCGCATGCGGCCGGCCGTTTCGGAATAGGCCTTCGCCCCAAGCCCCATGGCGGCGAAGGCCGCGCAGCACATAATCTGGATGGCGACATAGTTCGTCGCGAACAGCAGCAGCGCGCCGAGCGCCGAAGGCACGTCGCCGCCTTGCAGGGCGATGCCGACCACGCACAAAGGCGGCACGATCGACGCCGATATCGCAATGCCCGGCACCGCATCGGGGATATCGTCGCGGATGAGCGCCACCGCCGCCATAAGCCCCGATGCGAGCGCCACCACCAGATCGACCAACCGCGGAGCCGTGCGCGAAACGACCTCGGAATTCGTGGCGGTATTCACCCCCACGGGAATGACCGCGGCGATCGCGGCCGCTATCGCGATGCACAGCGCCACGCCCGCGACGGTGACCCCCAGCGTGCGCACCGCCGATTTCGGACGCCCCGTCACCGTGGCGAGCGCCGTGCCCAAGATAGGCGACATCAGCGGAGCGATCAACATGGCGCCGATCACCACCGCGGAAGACCCCGCGGCGATGCCGCCCGCCGCGATCACAGCGGCAAGGGCCAGCCGCAAGAAGAACGACGAATACTGCCGCAACGGCGCATCCACGGCGACGAGCGAATCGCGCAGCGCGCAGGAAAGCGCCTCTTGGGAGATGCTTCCCCCTGCGAGGAACCGGGCGAATGCGTTCATATGGCGAACTCCTCTCGTATGACGCGCGTATTGTATCGTCGGGCACGGACGAATCGGGCAGCGAAGGCAAACCGAACGCCATCTGATAGAATTGCGCTCGAAAAATACCGATGCGCGCGGCATCCCCGGCGAATCGCCTCATGGCGGCGCGGGCAGGCCGCGACGCCGCTTCGCTTCGTCTGGAGGCATCGCCATGAGCTTCTCGCTGAAACCCTACACCGCTCCCGATTTCACGCATGCGCGCTTTCTCGACGCGCCGAACGCCGTCCTCGCGCCGGCGCCGAAAGACGCCGTGGCCCCCGAGGGCTACCACGCCTTGAGCATCTACCCCGAGTACTTCAAGATCGACGGACGCTGGCTTCTGGCCGAAGACAGCCGCATGGACTGCGTGGCGGTCTACGAGGACGGGCGCATCTTCGTGCGCGAATTCCGCTTCATCAAGCAGGGAGACGCCATCGTATGCGGACGCACCGAAAACGCCGAAGAGGGCATCTACGTGCATACGAACGGCTTTAGCGAGCCCGAGAAGAACAGCGAAAGCTTCGCCTTCCGCCTGGGACGCAGCCGCGAGACGGCCTTCTCGCGCGATTACGACGAGCTCTACGAGCTGCTGAAATACGAACGGGAGCACGGTTACGTGGTATGGGTCATGGGGCCCGCGTTCTCGTTCAACGGATTCTCGCGCACGGCGTTTTCCAAGATCATCGAAGCGGGATACGTCGATGCGGTATTCGCGGGCAATGCGCTTGCCACCCACGATCTGGAAGGCGCCTACCTGCATACCGCGCTCGGCCAGGACATCGACACGCAGCAGAACAAGCCCAACGGCCACTATCATCACCTCGACACCATCAACCGCGTGAAATACCACGGCTCGATCGCGAAATTCATCGAAGAGGAGCACGTGCGCGACGGCATCATGTACAGCCTCGAGAAAAACCGCGTTCCCTACGTGCTCGCCGGCTCGATCCGCGACGACGGGCCGCTGCCTCCGGTGATCGGCAACGCCTACGAGGCGCAAAACGCCATGCGCGACCATATCCGCAAAGCCACCACCGTGATCTGCATGGCCACCATGCTGCATACCATCGCCACGGGCAACATGACGCCGTCGTATCGCGTGATGCCCGACGGCACCGTGCGCCAGGTGTATTTCTACTGCGTCGACATCGCCGAATTCGCCGTGAACAAGCTCACCGACCGCGGGTCGCTGTCTTCCCGCGGCATCGTGACCAACGTGCAGGATTTCATCGCCAACGTCGCCAAGGGCCTCGGGCTTTAACGCAGCGCCCGTCCCCTTTTCGCCTCGCCCGGACGCATTGCCCTTGACAAAACGCGTGTTCGTAGGCCGATAATGGACAATATGCGCCTTATGGGGAACAAAGGCGCAAGGCAGGGCGAGCGAAGGGGGATGAGCGATGCTCGAAACACGCCGAAGGAAAAGCGACGGCGCCGTCAACCGATGGGCGGTGCTCGCCGCCGCGGGCACGCTCAATGCGCTCGTCGGCGCCATCTACGTATGGAGCATCGTCAGCGTCGCGCTCGCGAGCGAATACGGCTGGTCGGCCCAGGGGATCGCCTTCGCGTACTCTCTCTACATCGTCTGCGAATGCTGCTCGGGCTTTCTCGCGGGATACCTCCAGACGCGGATGGACTCGCGCATGCTCACCTCGTGCGGAGGCGTCTGTCTTGCGTCGGGATGGTTTCTCGCCGGCTTCGCCGATGCCGTGCCGCTGCTCTATCTGACATTCAGCATGCTCGGCGGCATTGGGTCGGGGTTCGTCTACAACGTTTCGGTATCCACGGCGACCGCCTGGTTTCCCGACAAGCGCGGCCTTGCCAACGGGGTCTGCGTGGGATGCCTGGGGCTTTCCCCCATCGTGTTCGCGCCGCTCGGAAGCTTTCTCATCGCGACGTTCGGCGCGGCGTGGTCGTTTCACATCTGCGGCGCGTTTTTCGCCGTCGTCGCCGTGGCGGCGTCGCGCTTCCTGCATAAGGCGCCCGAAAGCGACCCCGTGCCCGAAAGCGCCTATCGGAAGGCCCTCGAAGACGGCATGAGCACATCGCGCATGCTGCGCCAGCCGAGCGCCTATCTGATGTGGCTGATGTTCGCCGTGTCCGCAAGCGCGGGCATGATGGTCACCGGCCACGCCGCAGGAATCGGCGCACAGCTCGCAGGGCTTGACGCCGCGCAAAACGCCGCCCAGGTAAGCATTCTCGCCCTTGCCAATTTCAGCGGTCGTCTGGCGTTCGGCATGCTCTCCGACCGCTTCGGCCGCTACCCCGTGCTCGCGCTGTGCATGGCAGCGACGGCCTTCGTCATGGCGTTCTTCCTCGGCGAAGCGCACGATTTCGCCACCCTGACCGCCGCATTCTGCATCATCGGCGCCACATTCGGCGGCTGCATGTCCATCATGCCCGCCCTGGCCGCCGACATGTTCGGCATCGAGCATTTCGGACAGAACTACGCGTTCATGTTCTCGGGATACACCTGCGCGTCCGTCATCGGCCCGATGCTCGGCGCAAGCATGCTCGAGGCAACCGGCAGCTATGTGCCCGCGTTTCCCGCAGCGGGCGCGCTCACCTGCGTCGGCATCGTGCTCGTCATCGCCACGGCCTACGCAGGCGCGCGAATGCGCAAGAAGGAACGCTTGTCGAAGCGCTGAGCGCCTTGGGAAGCCGCCCGAAGGCGGACTCGCCCGCCGAAGCCCCAGTGCGCACTCGTCGCATCCCGCGCATAAACCGCGCCTGGGGGCGAAAGCCTCGAAGCGCCCGCCCTATAAAAAGCGGCCGCGAGGGAAAGCGCCGTCGCGCGCCGGCTTTCGCATGGGTACGTGGAATCAGGGGGGATACGCGACCATGGCCGAAACCACCAAGGGGCATGCAAATCGCAA
>USEZ01000113.1 GCA_900553775.1 uncultured Slackia sp.
CACCGCGCACCAGAGCTAAAAACGCGTCAAACGCCGTATGAAATTCCCGAATTTCATCGATGTTCCCGGAAAACAGGAAATGCCCCCGATGCTTTACCAGATGATGCATCGCCAGATAGACCAGTCGAATATCGGGGGTATCTGACGTTTCCATAAGCCATTTTCGCAAATGATAAATGGTCGGGAATTTTTTGTAATAGTCGGGCTCATTGAGGTCCCCGCCATTGAACAGAGGCCACCGGTAATCGCAGCAATCGGAATTCCTGTCGACTTTCCACAGGCGCGCCTGATTCAGGCGAATGAAGAAGTCAGGGTCGACCTTTTCGATTTCCTCCGCAAAAAACCCCTGCAAAAGATCGAGTCTCTGACGGCGACGGTCATAACGACGGCGCTGGCCGCGATGCGTTCTTGCCTCGGCAGCGGTTTCCGCCGAAGGGAAAATACGGCTTCCCCAGGTCGGCTTCCCCTTAAAACGACAAAGCCCGCCCTCCTCGTCGACAACGGACCATCCGACCGAACCTGTTCCGATATCCAGGCCGACATTGTAAGATTCGACTTTACGTAGATTCATGACGCAACCCCTTATCGTTCTGCCAGCAAACGTGCTACAATGCCAACATCTTGATACCAGTCAAGATGTCACTGCGAGTCAAAATAAAGGCTAAGCCTAAAATGCCTATTTGTAGGCGCCACGGAGGTGGCAATTCGACCCGCATAAGAGTCCTTCGGGACTCTTTTTTATGCACGCGCGCCTGCGCTTCCGTCCCATCGAACCGACTGAACGGCCGAACAACCTATACGCTATAGTACCTCACGCTGCAGCGATCGTGTAAGCAATGAGTTTTTGCACGATATGCGGGCAATGGTTTCGATAACGGGCAACAAGCGACAACGAACGGAGCATCCGCGTGATACGTCCCATCATGAAAAACGAATTCTTCCTCCAGCAACCGAGCGAAGAGGCCACGCCCCTCGATGCGCCGATCGCCCGCGATCTGCTTGATACGCTGGCGCTGCACGCGCACGAATGCGTAGGGATGGCAGCCAACATGATCGGGCGACGCAAACGCATCATCGTGTTCATGGACGGAGAAACGCCGCGTGCCATGATGAACCCCGAAATCATCGCGGCGAAAGGCCCTTACGAAACGGAGGAAGGATGCCTCTCGCTGGACGGCCGTCGCCCGGCGAAGCGATTCCGCACGATTCGTGTGCGCTATCGCGACCTGGCCTTCGAAGAACGCGTCGAGACGTTCGAGGAGTTTTCCGCGCAGGTCATCCAGCATGAAATAGACCACTGCAACGGCGTGGTGATATAGCGAGCGCGCCGAAACGCTCATCAGCAACAGAAGAAAAGGAGGGCCTCCCCTCCTTTTCTTCTGCTCTCGTATATCTTCGTCATGCCGCGCTATTCGCGGGCGTCGAGCTCGTCGATGACGCGCTGCAAGTCGTCGGGCAGCGTGTCCTCGAATTCAAGACGCTCGCCCGTCACGGGATGGGTGAATGCCAGTTTGTAAGAATGCAGAAACTGACGGTCAAGGCCGAGGTTGTCCTTCTTCTGCCAGCCATACACCGGATCGCCCACGCACGGATGCTTGATGTATTCCATATGCACGCGAATCTGATGCGTGCGGCCGGTGTAGAGCTTGCAATCGATCAGCGTGTAGCCGTCGTCGTTCTTGCCAGGCTCGAAGCGGCGTTTCACTTCGAACGTGGTGATCGACGGGCGCGCATTGTCGCGATCGGACACCTTCATGCGCAGCCTGTCGCGCTCTCCGCGCGCGATCGGCGCATCCACCAGGCCTGTTTCGAGAGGAATCCATCCCTGCACGAGCGCAAGGTAGTGCCTGTCCACGTCGCGCGTGCGAATATCCTCCATCAAAGCAAGCCCGACCTCGTTGGTTTTGGCGCACAGCATCAAGCCGCTCGTATCCTTGTCGAGACGATGCACGATGCCAAGACGGTCCTGCTCGCCTTGCACATCGCACAGATTCTCACGGCCGCAGTGGGCAATCAGCGCATTGACCAGCGTATCTCCGTAATGCCCGTCGGCAGGATGGCACACCAGCCCCGCCTGCTTGGAAATGACCAGCAGGTAATCGTCTTCATAGCGCACGTCGAGCGGAATTTCCACGGCATCGAGCACCGGGGCATGCGGATCGTCGAACGTCTCGTATTCGAGCACGTCGCCCGCCGAAACCGTAGCGCTTTTGCGCGCTATCCTGCCGTTCAAGGCGGCACATCCCTCGGCGATGCATTTCGCCGCCGCCGAACGCGTGGGATACAGCCCCTCGGCCGCCATGAATGCGTCCAAGCGCATACCCGCGAATTCGGGGGCCACTTCTATGCGGGCGACATCGGTCACGATGCGCCTCCTTTCTCGTAAAAGCCGACGAAGAGCATCCGTCACGGTCGCGAAACCGGCGGATGCCCTTCGTTTGAATTCCTATCCGATCATGCCGGATATATGTCGGCGTCGCATTGCCGCGACGCGCCCCTTCACGAAGAATGACGATTCTTCGCATCCGGCGCATCCGATGCGCCCCCGTCGGCGCCGGGACGAACCGCGCCGTCCGAAAGCGTGGCCGACGCATCGGGCACGCCGGCAGACGACGGCTCTTCGGCGTCGCCCTCGCATGCGGGCTTCGATGCCGCATCGAAACGACTTGCCAAAAAATAGCCCGCCAGCAGCAAGACGAAACCGCATGTCACACCGATATCGGCAATGTTGAACACGGGGAAGTCCATAAACGTCAGATCGATGAAATCGACCACGTATGCCTGGGCGAAACGGTCGATCGCGTTGCCCAGGCCACCCGCGAAAACAAGCGCGAGCGCACAAGTTTCGGGCATCGTGGCCGCATGCCCCGTCAAGCGACGGTAACCCGCGAACACGGCGACGATAGCCGCGCATACGATCAACGACGTCACGCCGAGCAAGAAGGTCGAATCGCCGAACATACCCCATGCCATGCCGGTGTTGTGCACCAGACGGAACCGGAAAAGCCCGTATGCGGCCTCGGAAACCTGGCCGAGGGCATACGAACCCTCGAAATAAGCCTTGGTCAACTGGTCAACGAGCAGCCAAAGGGCGGCGACGCCCGCGAAGACGCCGCCGCTTTTCGCCGCCGTTAGATTCTTTCCGTGCGCCATAGACGCTATTCGGCCATGCCGTCGAGCACCGCGGCGCAACGGGCGCACACGTCGGGATGCGCGTCGCTTCCGCCGAGGGCACGGTGGTTCCAGCAGCGCGGGCATTTCTCGGCCTCGGTTTTTTCGACCGTCACCTCGATGGCGTCGCCCTCGCGGCGCTTCACCGCAACGCTCGCCACGATGAAGAGCTCTTCGAGGTCGGCCGCATCGGATGCCGCCAGCGCCTCGTAGACGGCCTCGGGAGCGGCGATGGCCAAAGCCGCCTCCTGGCTCTTGTTGACCGTCTTGGCATTGCGTGCGTCTTCAAGCGCCTTGGTCACCGCGTCGCGGGCCTCGAGCAGCGCGTCGAAGCGGGCCATGAACGCCGCGGCCTCGTCGCCCTGCGGCAATGCGGGGCGGAAGTCGTCGTCGGTCGGCCATCCGGCAAGCTGCACGTTTTCCGCACGGCCCGCACGATTGCGCTCCGCCTCGGGATAGTGCTCCCACACCTCGTCGCAGGTGAACGTGAGGATGGGGCTCATGATGCGAACCATGACTTCGAGGATGTTCATGAGCACGGTCTGGGCCGCACGGCGCGAAACGGAGCCGGGCGCCTCGGCGTACAGGCGGTCTTTCACGACATCCATGTAGATGGCCGACAGATCGGTGATCACATAGTCGTAGAGCGTGCGGAACACCTGATGGTAACGGTATTCGTCGTAACCGCGCTCCACCTCGTGCAGCACCTCGCGCAAACGCAGCATGGCCCATACGTCGATCGGCTTGAGGTCGTCGAATTCGACGCGATCGCGCTCGCAATCGAAGTCGTCGAGGTTGCCGAGCAGGAAGCGGAACGTGTTGCGGAAGCGGCGATAAGCGTCGGAGGTGCGCTGCAGGATGGTGTCGCCGATGGAAACGTCGACCGAATAATCGGTGGACGCGACCCACAGGCGCAGCACGTCGGCGCCGTATTTGTCGGTCACTTCGCGCGGATCGATGCCGTTGCCCTTGGACTTCGACATCTTCTCGCCGTTCTCGTCCACCGTGAAGCCGCAGCACATGACGCTCTTATAGGGAGACGCGCCGAAAGCGCCCACGCCGCACAGAAGCGAGCTTTGGAACCAGCCGCGATGCTGGTCGGAACCTTCGAGGTACATATCGGCGGGCCAGTGCAGACCGTCGGCTTCGGCGCGATGCTTCAGCACGCCCACATGCGATACGCCCGACTCCCACCACACGTCGAGGATGTCTTTCTCGGGAACGACGTCGGTGCAGCCGCACTTCGGACAGCACGTGCCCTCGGGCAGATATTCCTTCGGCTCCTTCGTGAACCATGCATCGGCGCCCTCGGTGTTGAACAGCTCGATGACGGCATCGAACGTAGCCTCGTTCGCCACGGTTTCGCCGCAGCTTGCGCATTTGAACACAGGAATAGGAACGCCCCAGCTGCGCTGGCGGGAAATGCACCAGTCGGGACGGTCTTCCACCATGGCGCCGATACGATTCTGTCCCCATTCCGGAACCCATTTCACGTGATTGCGAATCTGGTCGAGAGCACGTTCGCGCAGACCGGTCTTTTCCATGGAAACGAACCACTGGTCGGTGGCGCGGAAAATGACGGGCTGGTGGCAGCGCCAGCAATGCGGATAGCTATGGTTGATGTCCACATGGGCGACCAGCGTTCCGCGCTCTTCCAGCCATGCGATGATCTTCGGGTTGGCCTCGTCGGTGTCAAGACCGGCGAACTCCTTCACGTAGTCGGTGAAGCGGCCGTCGTCATCGACCGGCATGATGGTCTCGATACCGAACTCCTGACCTACCAGATAGTCTTCGACGCCGTGGCCGGGGGCGGTATGAACGGCGCCCGTGCCGGCATCGAGCGTGACATGGTCGCCCCAGATGATGCGGCCCACGTTATCTTGGATGATCGGGCAGACGTAGGTGATGCCGTCGAAGGCGTCGCCCTTCATAAGAACGGACTCGCCGTCGGACTCGACCACACGATACGTATCCCAACCTGCGGTTTCGGCAACGGCTTCTACCATCTCGTGAGCGAACAGCATGAATTTGCCGTCGGCCTCGACGAAGCAGTAATCGATTTCGGGGCCGAAGCACACGGCGGCGTTCGCAGGAAGCGTCCAGGGCGTGGTGGTCCAGATCAGCACGTAGGCGTTATCGGCATCGACGCCTGCGGCGGCGAAGGCCTCGGGCACGTTGTTCAGCTTGAAATTCACATAGATGGACGGCGACATCTCGTCGGCGTATTCGATTTCGGCTTCGGCAAGCGCGGTATGGCAATGCTTGCACCAATGGATCGGCTTGCGGCCGCGATACACGGCGCCGTCGAGGTACATCTGCTTGAACACTTCGACATTGGCCGACTCGAAATTGGGCTGGAAGGTCAGATACGGACGATCCCAGTCGGCACCCACGCCGAGACGCTTGAAGCCGTCGCGCTGCACGTCGACGAAGCGTTCGGCCCATTCGCGACACAGCTCGCGCACCTTGGCCTGCGGAAGCTGCTTCATTTTCTCGGTGCCGAGCTTCTTTTCCACCTCGTGCTCGATGGGCTGGCCATGGCAGTCCCAGCCGGGAATGTAAGGCGTGTAGTAGCCGCGCTGTGCGTGCGATTTGACGACGAAGTCTTTGAGGATCTTGTTGAACGCGTGACCGATATGGATGGGGCCGTTCGCATACGGAGGACCGTCATGCAAAACGAACGGTTCGCCATCTTTGTTCTTCTCCAAAACCTTGTGGTAGATGTCCTGCTCGGCCCACTTCTCCAAGCGCTTCGGCTCGTTTTCGGGCAGATTCGCGCGCATGGCGAAATCCGTCTTGGGCAGGTTCATCGAGTGCTTGTAATCGTTTCCCATCGTGTACTCCGATCCTTTCGTTCAAATCGCATAGGCACTACAGCACGCTAAATTACGCGCAATTTGTCCATTATATAGGCAACGCCACCGAAACCGGGGATCTTTTCGCAAGCAGCGAACGAATTGCCGCATGTCGCAAGGCGCCGCGGCGTACGATACAACCGTAATCGCGCTGCAACGTTCCCGCTTGCGAAAATGCCTATAATTGCATGTATTTCTA
>USEZ01000114.1 GCA_900553775.1 uncultured Slackia sp.
CAACACGGCTGCAGCCGATTCAGCACCGCAATTTCCCAATCCCGTAGAAACAACAACACCGGCGACCTTGCCTTTCAGCTGGTTTTCGACCATATGCAAAGGACGCGTGCGATCGATGAAGCATTTCATACGGGCACTGACGTTGGCGAAGTAATTAGGGGAAGCGAACACGATCCCATCGGCATTGCGCATCTTGAGATAGAGTCCATCCATATCGTCATGCAGAGCGCACGATGACGACCGCAAACAGGCATTGCACCCGATGCAGTAATTGATGTCGAGCTGCGCAAGCTCTATCATCTCGACGTCGGCGCCACGCGATTCCGCGCTCGCCAGAACTTCCCTAAGAAGCGTCGCCGTCGCCTTCCCTGCACGATGGCTTCCGTTGATTCCGATGATATTCATAATTCGCCCCTTTCGAGACAAAGAAAGGGCGCTCGACGGCGCCCTTTCCCAGTGCTTGAAACCTATTTCCTACATATTGTGGAAAGCGTATTTATCGGGATTCGCCTTCACGTCTTCCTTGTTGTGCGGATTCATCTTGAGCGTGCCCATGATGCCGTCCTGCGTATTGGAAGCAAGAACCTGGTTGCGATTCTCCATGCGGATGACGTTCTCGAAGCTCGTACCGTCGAGAGAAGCCTGCAGGCATTCTTTGGTCAAGCGAAGACCGAACGGAGCAGTTGCGGCGCAAATCTCCTCGGCCAGTTTGACAGCCTCTTCGACCACGTCGTCATCGGCGACGACCTTGTTGGCGAAGCCCCACTCAAGAAGCTCCTCGGCGCCGTGGCGAGCAGGGTTCATCAGAACCTGGGCAGCACGGGCATAGCCGATAATCTTGGGCAGGAAGAATGCGCCGCCCATGTCGGTGCCGGTGTAGCCGATCGACAGATAGCCGGCATTCATCTTGAAGGACTCGCCGAGAATACGCATATCGCATGCGCAGGAGATGGACAGGCCGCCACCGACGGCATAGCCCTTGAGGGCGCCGATGATAGGCTGCTCGCAACGGCGCATGTTGACGATCTGATCGGAGCACATACGCTGCATGATGTAGAAATCGCGCTGGATGCGGCCCATGTCCTCCGGCGGATCGAGAGCAAGGTCGTTCAGATTGAAGCCCGCGCAGAAAGACTTGCCTTCGCCGGTCAGAACGATGACGCGGCATTCGTGATCCATGCGGACCTTGATGAGAAAGTCGTTGAACTCCGCCATCTGCTTGTAGGACATGGCGTTGAGGTTGCCCGCATCGTTGAACTTACAGACATACACCGGACCACGCTTTTCGATGATGAGCTTTTCGTACTCATATTCGAAAACGGGCAGATGGTAGCTTTCCTGATAGACGCTCATGGGCTCCACACTCCTTTTGTTCCAATCAGTAGTATGAGGAAACTCCCTGACGTGAATTGTACGCACCGCTCTTCCCTCTATCGATGGACAAAATAGATTTATTGTTGGCTTTATATATCTTCTTTTGCGAAAACAGCCACGATAAAATAAGCGCATATCTTATGAAGCAAATTTAATAATTGGTCAAATATTAAATTTTGTTTCAAAGATTCCATCGATAGTTTCGTTCGTTTCAATTGATTTCGATAACGATCGAATCATCGGCCTTAAAGCGCCCAGACGCTCGAAAAAGGAGGATTTATGGGCAAGTTGACGAAAGAAGAGTTCAAGGACTACCTTAAGAAGGTTCGCGCTCTCGCCGAGGGTCCCTTCGAAGAAATGCAGAAGGAAGTCGAGGTCACGAACAAATTTCCCGAAGAATTCTTCGAACTCGCACGCGAAAACAACCTGTATCGCTACGCCCTTCCCGAAGAATACGGCGGCTGGGGGTTCAGCGAAAAAGAGATCCTGCAGGTTCAGGAGGAGTTTTCTCGCGGACCTGGCGGCATGCGCATGCACCTGCACTACGCAGCCGACTTGAACTGGCGCATTCTTGACGATTACGGCTGCGACGAGCTCAAAGCCGAATATATGCCGAAATTCCAGGACAAAAGCATCTTTACCAACTTCGCCTTGACCGAGCGCACCGGCGGAACCGGAGCGGACGTTCACACCACCGCCGTCAAAGATGCCGAAGGCAACTACATCCTCAATGGCGAAAAATGGCTGATTTCGCATACCGACTGCTCGCAGTTCTCCTACGTCATCGCCGTCACCGACCCCGAAAAACAAGGCGACGAACGATTGAGCGCATTTTTCGTGCCCATGGACAAGCCTGGCTTCGAATTGATTCCCATGCCTCATATGATGGGCTGCCGCGGAGCCGGACACGCCGGCCTCAGATTCACCGACGTCAAGCTCGAGCCCAAGTATCTTCTGGGCAAAGAAGGCCAGGGCATGGAAATAGCCATGCACTCGCTCGCCGTCTCCCGCGTGCATATCGCCGATTCGAACCTCGGCATGGCACAGCGCATGCTCGAAATGGCGATCGCCCGCTCCAATGACCGCATCACGTTCGGCAAGCCCATCGCAAGCCGTCAGGCGATCAAGATGAAGATCGCAAACATGGCGGCCTACATCCATGCCCTGCGCTGCATGGTCATCGATTTCGCCGAAGACTACGATGTCGATCCCCACGGCCCCATGATCAACGAAAAGGCGGCCATGTGCAAACTCGTTTCGATCGACACCGTGCGCATGGTATCCGACGAAATGCTCGAGATCTTCGGCGGAGACGGCTACTTCGAAGATTCGCCGTACGGCCCCACCGAACGCCTCTACCGAGATGCCCGCGCATTGTTCCTCGAAGAAGGCTCGCCCACCATTCAGCGCATCACCATTGCGCGCGACGTATACAAACGAGACGGATATCTCGAGTATCAGGACTGGATTGCCGGAGGTAATCTAGATTAAAGTTTTCAGGGAAGCTGGGAGGAGCTTCTCGGGATCCTGCAAATGAACGGCCGCCCCGCCTTCGTCGGCGGAGGCGGCCTTGGAGCGCAATAGACTCCAGGCCGAAGGAGCAAGGGAATGATTACCAATTTCCACATCGATGAAAATCGCAAGCTGGAATATTACGACAAGGGATACTGGGGAACCGATACCATCGCCGATGCGTGGCGCAAACAAGCGCAACGCTACGCCGACAAGGAATACATACGCGATAATTACCGCAAATACACCTATAAGGAGGTGGATTGCGCCGCAACCCGTCTTGCCGCATGGCTCGAAGACCAGGGCATCGAGCGAGGCGACGTCGTCACCATTCAGCTTCCGAACTGGTGCGAGTTCACCATACTGATGTACGCCGTCTATAAAGCAGGATGCGTATTGCATCCCCTGCCGAAAAGCTTCAACGAAGAAGACCTCGTTCGCGCCATGAACCTGGTGGATTCGAGCGCCTTGATCTGTCCGACGTTTTCTCATAAAACCGACTACGAGCAGCAGGCCCTCAACATCCAAAACGACGTGCCCACGCTCAAAACCACGTTGCTCGTGGACAAATGCGCGCCCGAGCACGGTTCGCTGCCCACGTTGTCGAAGGTCTTGGAAGCTACCCCCCCCCGTGAGGTTTTTTCGGGCGCATCCTCCGACGATGTCGCCTGCATCCTTTCAACGTCGGGCACCACGGGCGTGCCGAAAGCCGTCATGCTCACGCACAACAACATCCTGTTCTCAGAACGGTCCATGGTATCGGCATTCGGGCTCGACGAACACGACGTGGCATATATGCCCTCGCCGCTCAGCCACGCCACAGGCATCTTCCACGGCCTCATTACGCCCATGCTCTCCGGCGGAAGCATAATCCTCGAAGAGGAATTCCATACCATCACCGCCGTGCCCCATATCAACGCATGCGGCGTGACCTGGTGCATGTCGGCAACGCCATTCGTTTACGACATCCTCAACTTCCTCGACGATTATCACACCGAACTTTCCCATATGCGCTTGTTCATGTGCGGCGGAGCGCCCGTCCCCGCCTCCTTGATTGAACGCGCGCATCGCCACAACATGCTGCTTTGCGAAATTTACGGCTCCACGGAAAGCTGTCCCCACGTCTACGTCCCCAAAGAACAGTGCCTCGCTTGGAACGGGGCCTGGTCGGGCATACCCTTCGATGGCATCCAGGTGAAAATCGTCGACGACGAAGGAAACGAAGTCGAAAACGGCACCCAGGGCGAGGAGCTCTCGTGTGGCCCGCACCTATTCGTCGGCTATCATAAAAACGACGATGCGAACAAACGCGCTCTCACGGACGACGGATGGTTCCGCAGCGGGGACTTGGGGTATGTCGACGAAAACGGCCGCCTTCGCATCAATGGCCGTAAAAAGGAAATCATTATCCGCGGCGGCGAAAACATCTCCGCGAACGAGATAGACGCACACATCCTCGGCTGCCCCGGCGTGGGCGATCACGCAACCATCGGCATGCCCGACGAACGCCTTGGCGAACGAATCTGCACGTTCGTCGTAGCCAAACCCGAATGCGAGGCGCCCACCAAAGAAAGCGTCATCGAGCATCTGAAATCGAAGCATGTGCAAAAACGACTCTGGCCCGAACGCGTAGAGATCATCGATCGCATCCCCCGTACCGCCACGGGAAAGGTCAGGCGATTCGTTCTCTTAGAGGAAATCAAGCATCGCATGAGCCAAGACTGCTGCAACGAATAGCACGGCGCCTTCTGCGTCCCCGCCGCATTGTTCGGCCGGCATCGATCGAGAAACGCCCGCACGGTTCGCCGTGCGGGCGTCGTGCCATGAAAAGCTTCGGCCTCGCCACGGAAAGGAGCACTCGTGTTCGGTCCCACCAGAACCCATGCAGGCTGGAAGCCCCGCATAGCCGAAGGCGACCTCGCATTCTTCCAAACACCGGATACCGAGCAGTACGCACTCGGCTTGAATGCCGGCGCCGCGAGCAAATACGACGATACGACACAACGTTCGAAGCTGTTCTCCCCCGACTACCTTTTCATGCCCGAGTCTATGGCGAATCTTCGCCGCGCACGCGTCTCGAAAGCAGATGCGGAGCAACCCCGCGTGAGCTATGCGATAGTGGGAGGATTCGAACACAACGCAATCGAGATTTCATGGAAAGACAACGCCCGCCCGCGCTGGATCGCCCTGAAAACATTTACGGGAATCCAGGTAAAATATATCCAACCCGATAAAAAACCGCCTGCGGTTTTCGCCCTCGCCGATGAAGATGCCTACTGCTATTGCAACGAAAGCCCTTGCAAGCAGTGTTCGTTCAATTGCAAGTCGGGATTCGTTCTCTACGCCCTTTTCGACGATATCGGAATCGTGCGCACGGATATCGACCGCATCTCGAAAGACTGACCCGAGAACCGAGAAAGAAGAACCCCATGCCTCGCATGTACAACCCCGTTATCGAAGTGCCCTGCGCACTCGACGCCACCGACGATCTTGCACAAGAAGTTTTTCGCGCGCTCGAAACCGACGCGTCGACCGACCTCGGCTCGCGTGTAGCGCCCATGCTCGACGCCTGCACGGCCGCAGCCGATGCAAAGGGCGTCTACAAGCTCTACAACCCCGCCATCTGCTCGCTTCCGCCCGAATATACCGAACCCGCCATCAAGCTGGTCGGCACGATGATCGTCCTGCACGGTCGCACGGCCTACGAAAAGCTCGATAAGGCGAAACACTGCGCCCTGCTCGCCGTCACGCTCGGTATCGACGAAGAGGCGCTTCGCAAAGAACTTGTTCGCAATAGCGACGACAAAAGCGTATTCGAAGCCTGCCTCGATGCCATGATCCGCCGCTGTGCGAACATCGTAGGGAATCGCATCACCGAAGGAGCCATGGCGCGCGACCTTTATACCGACGACCTTTTGGCCCTTGGCGACGACGGGTTCCCCGAGCATCAGACCTCGGACATCCTCTTCTACACCAAAGCCGAAGATAAGCTCGGTATAGCTCTTGTCGAAGACGAAACCGGCACGCATGTGGCGCCGGCACGCAGCATCGTGGGAATGATAGCGTTGTTCGACCCGTCGAAGGGCAAAAAACGATCCTGCGCGCTTTGCCACTACCGGGAGTTTTGCAACATCCGCGCCATCGGCATGACCTGCCACGGCCGCAAACGCACATTCAAGGACGAATAGGCGGGTGCAAGGCGCCATTTCGCGCCTTGCACCCTCGAAACCCGAACGTATATCGCACTACGTTCGCAAAACACGCCCTCCTCTATACTGCCGACCGGGC
>USEZ01000115.1 GCA_900553775.1 uncultured Slackia sp.
GCTGCGGCGGAAGATGTCGTCCTTCTGGAACGAGACGTCGAGACCGATCTCCGAGAGATTCATGAATCCCTCCTGCATGGTGCTGCGCTCCTCGTCGGTGAGCGACCCGCGCACCGAAAGTTCGATGCACGACTTCGCGGCACGGTCGTCCTCGCGCAGCGGGATGCGGCCCGTCAGGCGCTCGGCGCATAGCCCGTCGTCGGCATGCGCGCCGTTTCGCCGCATGGTGCGGCTGCGCCGGCGTATTCGAAAGAACCGATACCGATGGGCCTGCCTTGCTGCGGGCCCATCTTCGCGAAAGGGGTCTTATGAGAACGCTTGCCCTCGATATCGGAGAGGTGCGCATCGGCTTGGCGATCAGCGATGCGGCGGGCAGGGTGGCGACGCCTTTGAAGGTGCTTGCCGCCTGCGACGTGCTTTCCGACGGCGCCGAATTTCGCCGCATCGTGCAAGACTGGGAGGTCGAACGGCTGGTATGCGGCCTTCCATACACGCTCGCAGGCGAAGAGGGGCCTCAGGCCGCATCGATCAAAGAACGTGCCGCGCGCATCGCGAAATCCCGCGACCTGCCTTTGTTTTTCGCCGACGAGCGTATGAGCTCGCGCGAGGCGAAACGCATTTTGCGTGAAGAGGGTTTGGACGAGCGCGCCATGCGCGGTAAAGTAGACATGATTGCTGCAAGCTTATTCTTGCAGTCGTGGCTCGATGCCGAAAACGGCCGCGAGTCCTGAGCTAGCGCAGCGCGCCTGCGCCCGACCAGGTAAGGAAATCTATGCGTCGTAAGCAGATTACGTACAGCTCCCACCCCAACCATCGCGCCCGCATGGTGCACGCTCAGGGCGAGCGCCAGTTCAGAACCTACGACACCTCCCATATCCGTCCGCGCAAAAGCAAGGCGCCCCTCGTCATCGCCTGCGTGCTTGCGGCGGTCATCGTCGCCGTCGGCGCCGTGGTCGTGCTCAATGTGACGAAGGGCTGTTCCGCAGACACCGAGGCAACCGGCGCCGAGCAGGTCGTTTCGTCCGATATCCGCGCCACCGTGCCCGAAGGGGCAAGCGCGTCCGATGCGGCCTCGGCTCTCGCATCGGCGGGCGCCATTTCCGATGCGGACGCTTTTCTCGCCCGAGCGAAAGCCCTCGAGCTCGACGGGTTGTTCCAGGCGGGCACCTACCACTTCCATGCGGGCATGACGCTCGACGACGTGGTGCGCGCCGTGGCTTCGGGCGATTTGGGAACCACGTCGCTCACCATCCCCGAAGGCTATAAGCTTTCCGATATCGCGGCCGCGGTCGAACAGGCGACCGAAGGCCGCATCTCCGCCTCCGACTTCGGCGCGGCGGCCTCGGATGCGCGTTCCTACGCGTCCGACTACGCGTTTCTCGCCGATGCCCCCGAAGGCGTCTCTCTCGAGGGCTTCCTGTTCCCGAAAACCTACGAGCTGGGAAGCGACGCCACGGCGGATTCCGTCATCCGCATGATGCTTTCCCAGTTCCAGACCGAAGTTGCTTCGCTCGATTGGTCGTATCCCGAAAGCCTCGGCCTGTCGGTCTACGACGCCGTGACGCTCGCCTCCATCGTCGAGAAGGAATCGAGCGGCGACGAGCAGATCCGCTCCCAGGTGGCCGCCGTCTTCTACAATCGTCTGAGCTCGCGCAACGTCGAGACGAACGGCTTTTTGCAGTCCGACGCCACGACGGCCTACGAAGTGGGCCACGATCCGAGCGCCGAAGAGGTGCAGGCCGCAACGCCGTACAGCACCTATGCCAATCCCGGTCTGCCGCCCACGCCGATCTGCTCGCCGAGCCTCGATTGCCTCCAGGCCGTGTGCGCCCCCGCTTCCGATTACGGCGACTACTATTATTTCATCTTCTGGAACAACGATGCGGGCGAGGTCGAGTACGCGTTCAGCAAAACCTACGAAGAGCATCAGCGCGCCATCGCCGAGCATCTGTAAGGGATGCCATGCCTTTCTTCAAACCCGACCGCTTCTTGACGCGCATCACCGACCTCGACCCCGTCTCCGACATTGCGCAGGCGGGGTTCACCCATGTGCTCCTCGATCTTGACAACACGCTTCTGACGCGCGACACCCACGAGGTTCCCGACGATATCCGCGCCTGGCTCGATGAGGTGCGCGCCCTCGGCGTGAACGCCTGCATCCTCACGAACAACTGGCATCACGGGGCGCACGAATGGGCCGATCGTCTCGGTCTGCCCATCGTCTCGCACGCGGTCAAGCCGCTTCCGTTCGCCTACTGCGCCGCCATGAGGAAAACGGGGGCGCGTCGCAAGACAACGCTGTGCATCGGCGACCAGCTTATCACCGACGTGTGGGGCGCCCATATCTCGGGCATGCGCGTCGTCATGACGAAGCCGCTGGTCGAGGCCGATTTGAAACATACGCTCATGCTGCGCCATGTGGAAAAGCTCTTCATGCGCGGCGTTCGTCCTGAGCGTTAGGCGCAACTTCGCGCGCACGCGCGCCGCCGTGTTTCCCGCATGCTACAATCGACGCGAGAACACGACTACGTTGGGGGCATGATGCGCTACGAAATCGTTGGAGAGCCGCAAAGCAGCGTCTTGGCGGCCGTGATACAAGACGTTCCCTCGGGGCTGCCCGTGCGCCAAGACGCGATCGACGTCGACGTGGCGCGTTGGGCGAATGCATCCGATTGCGCCGAGGAAACTCCCGGAATCGCGCTTCGCTCGGGCATCGCGGGAGGTCTTACGACGGGCGCGCCCATCCTGATGACGCTCGACAACGGGGCTTACGCGCAGGCCTGCGCAAGACGCGTGCTCAAGCGCAGCATCGCATGCCCCGGTTCCGTCGAAGCCGTCGGCATGCAGAAATACGCGCTCGACGATTCCGACATCCTCGAATACCGCGCCGCCGCCCGGCTCGATGCGATGCGCGTTGCGGCGGCGGGCGTCGCGCGCGAGTTTCTCGCCGATTTCGGGGTCGATATCATCTCGTGCGTCACGCGTATCGGCAGGGCGGCCGTGCTTTCGAGCCCCTTCGAAGCGTCCAAGCCGCCTTCGCAGCTCGACATCGAAACGTCGAGCTGCCGGTGTCCGGCGTTTCAGGCCACGCGCTCCATGGAGATAGAAATGGCCCGCGCGCGCGTCAAGGGCGATACGCTCGGCGGCGAATTCGAGCTCGGCGTCTACGGCCTCGTTTCCGGCCTGGGGTCTTTGTGCCGCGAGGGCGACGCGCTGTCTGCGCGCATGGCGCAGGCAACGTTTTCGATCGAGGGCATCTCGGGCGTCGAATTCGGGCGCGCGGGAAGGCACGAGCTTTCGGGCTTCGACGCCCACGACGCCTTGCGCCTCGATGCGAACGGGGAGCTTTCCAGGGAGACGAACAAAGCGGGCGGGCTGGAAGGGGGCGTGTCGACGGGCATGCCGCTCGTCATGCGCGCCCATGTCGTCGCCCCCGAACGTCTCGGGCGCGATGTCGCCTCCATCGATATGGAAACCTTCGAGGAAGGGTCGTATCGCGCCCCGTCGTTTTCCTGCTGCGATGTTCCCGCGAAGGCCATCGTCGCCGAATCCGAGGCGGCGTTCGTGCTCGCGCGCGCCTACAGGGCCAAATTCGGCGGCGACTCTATGGGAGATATCCGTGCGTCGGTCGCGGCGTACAGGGCGCGCCTGGAGCGGGCGGTGCGATAGGGGCATGGGCACGCTGACGAAAAACGTCTTCCTCGTAGGCTTCATGGGCGTGGGCAAGACCACCGTCGCCCGTCGTCTCGCGCGCGATCTGGGGGTTGCCTCGATCGATGTCGATGCGTATCTGCATCGCAAATACGGCAAAGACGCCAACCAGCTGTTCAAGCAAAGGGGCGAAAAAGGCCTGCGCCGTCTCGAATCGGCCGCTCTTGCCGAATGCGCCTCCATGGGGCCGGCGGTCATTTCGTGCGGCGAGGGAATCGTCGCGCTGGCCGCCAATCGCAAGGCGATTTCCGAAAAGGGGTTCGCGGTCTTGCTCGAATCGTCGATGGAAGGGTCGCTCGCGCGCGTGCGCAGCCTTCGGACGCGGCCTCTTCTCGCCCATGGCTGCGATACCGACAAGCTGTGGCGCGAACGCAAGCCCCTCTACGACGAGGTGGCCCGCGTCCGCATCGACGTACGCGGCAAGGCGACTGTCGCCGTGGCCGCCGAGGTGGCCGCCGTGCTGAAGAAAGAAGGCGTCTATCGCCCGTAAGACGGAAGGGCAGTGGTATGGAAAACCGCTTGAATCGTATGCGTGCATGCATGGACGAGCAGGGAATCGACTGCTTTTGCAGCACCGATTTATCGAACGTGAAATGGCTGACGGGCTTCGAGGGCGTGTTCGACGACGAACCCGCACATGCGCTGTTCGTGTCGGCCGACGACGCCCGCATGCATACCGATTCGCGCTATGCCGATGCGGCGACGCGCGCGGCCGCGCATACGCCTTGGCGCGTCGAGACGTCGCGGGCGTCGCATGCCGCATGGGTCTTGGACGCGGCGGCCGCGCATGCGAATGCGCGAGTGCTCGGCATCGAGGATTCCATGACGCTTGCGGCGTATCGCGCGCTGGAAAGACAGGCGCGCGCACGCGAAGACGCCGAAGCGCACGTTCCGTCGCTTTTCGAGACAAGCGATTTCGTTCGTTCGCTCCGGGCGGTCAAAGACGCCGCCGAAGTGCGCGCCATGAAGAAGGCCCAGGCCGTCACCGATGCGGCGTTCGAGCATATCGTCGGCTTCATGCGCATCGGCATGACCGAGCGCGAAGTGCAGCTCGAGCTCGAAGCGTCCATGCGCAAGATGGGCGCCGACGACCTTGCGTTTTCTTCGATCGTGGCGTCGGGCGCCAACGGCGCCGCGCCGCACAGCATTCCCGGGGAGAAACGGCTCGAGCGCGGCGACATGGTGGTGCTCGATTTCGGCGCGCGCAAGGACGGGTATTGCTCGGATATGACGCGCACCGTCTGCATGGGGCGCGCAAGCGACGAGGCACGCCGCGTCTATGCGGCGGTTCGCGCGGCCAACGAGGCGGTCGAAGCCGCGCTTGGCCCGGGCGTCACCGGCGCCGAAGCCCATGAGCTTGCCGAAAGCGTGCTCGCGCGCGAAGGGTACGCGGGCACGATGGGACATGGTCTGGGGCATGGCGTGGGAATCGACATCCACGAGCTGCCGAACCTCTCCCCGCGCAATGCCGCTCCGCTTTCCGTCGGTAATGTGGTCACGGTGGAGCCGGGCGTCTACCTGAGCGGTTCGCTCGGGTGCCGTTTGGAGGATTTCGGCATCATAACCCCCGATGGATTCGAGGTTTTCACGCAATCGTCGCATGAACTGGTTATAATATAGCGCGCGTTTTTTCCGATGCGGGGCGGTTCGGTTCGCCCGGCCGCATCGGCGCCGGCATGAACGTCGGCCCTTCGAGCGCCGATGCGCATCCGTTTCGGCGCGAGGCGCACGCGGTCGGCCGCGTCTGCCGGTCGAAGGAGCACACAGGGAAAAGGGCCCGTCAGGGTTCGAGCATACAAAAAGGAGCGTCAATGGCAACCATTTCCACCGCCGATTTCAAAAACGGCATGTGCATCATGTACAACAACAAGATGTGCACCATCATCGAGTTCCAGCACGTCAAGCCCGGCAAGGGTGGCGCGTTCGTCCGCATGAAGCTGCGCGATATCAAAAGCGGCCGCGTGCTGTCTGACACGGTGAACGCCGGCGTGAAGTTCGACACCGTGCGTCTCGAGCAGCGTGAGATGACCTACCTGTACAACGACGGCTCCGACTTCTACTTCATGGACCCGAACAGCTACGAGCAGTTCTCCCTGCCTTCCGACCATGTGGGCGACACCGCTCAGTGGCTCAAAGAGAACGACCCTGTCACGCTCGAGTACGCCGACGGCGAGCTGATCGGCTGCGAGCCCCAGATGTTCGTCGAGCTCGAGGTCACCGAAACCGACCCCGGCTTCAAGGGCGACACGGCCACTAACACGACGAAGCCCGCTACGCTGGAGACCGGCGTCGAAGTGCAGGTTCCCACGTTCGTCGAG
>USEZ01000116.1 GCA_900553775.1 uncultured Slackia sp.
ATCGCCCTCTCATATGCGGCAGCCATGGTCGATGAACCGCCCAGAAGCATGCGGTGCTTCTTCGACATTTCGGACGTGATGCGCTTTTCGAGCGACAGAGCATACTCCCACGCATCCCTGACCCTCACCGCGTAGGTGTAGCGCACATCTTGGATGAATTCGAACGGACGAGACAACCCCTCGGGCATGCCCGGCAAATGCGCCGCCTCCCTCACCAGGGCCAACAATCCCGAATCGACGCTCCATGCATCGAGTATGCGCACGATGGCATCGCCGTTTCGATCGAAGCCGTCCTCGATGCGCAACGGCTGCATAATCGAATCGAACAGCCCTTGTTCGTATTCGTCCATAACGAACTGCAGGTCGTATTGGCTGCGGCAGCTTGCGATCCGCATGGAGGTGAGCTTGAATTCGTGGCACGTGCGGCGGATTCGGGCGTTCAGGGCTTCCGAGCGGTCGCGGGCGTTTTTCAGCGCTTCGCACAGTTCGCGGCCGACGACGCCTCTGACCACGGCATCGTCGACGCCTCGGCCGCCGACCCGTGCTCGCTCCAGGCCGCTTTGGGCATGTTCCAAGCCTGCCCTGACATTGAGCACGCACGAAGTCGAGTCGACATGCGAGCGCCGCTCGTCGGTCGCCACGAACTCGGCCAGCCGGCTCGCTCGGTCGCCGACGACCAGCGTCGTTTCGAGCGCTCCTTCGACGGAATCCTTGAACAGCTCGAACCACCCCGTCTCGTGCAAGCGTCGAAACACGATGCGCGCGCGTGAAAGAGGGCTTTCCTCTTCGGAGGAGTCGTCTTCCTCGACTGAGAAATTCTCGTCGAGGAATTCGTCGCGATTCCCGAGCATGCCGACCACAAGGTGATTCTCGAAGCGCGTGGCCAGCGTTTCGACGAAATCGTCTTTGGTAATCCAGCGCTTGGAGCAATGCAGATCCCACAGCACCACGATTCCCTGGACGTAGAAGTCGCGTTTCGGAGACGAGAGCACGGCATACAGGCGCCGCTGCGCTTCGCCGTCTCGCCGAAGCGCAAAAGGCCGACGTCGGATATCGTCATCGGTCGTCACGATGGCCTCCCTCCGTCTTTTGCAAAAGATAGACCGCATCCGCATCGCCGCGTGCGCATGGGCGAAAGCCGACAGGCCGCAGCATCGGCGCGCCCGACTGGAAGCGATACAGAGCAGCCTCTCATGAAAGCATACGGCACGCGCCCTCCCGCGCATAAGCGACGAAGGCGGCGCAACCGGGATATTTCAGGATATGAAAACACGTTTCCCCAGGTCATAAGCTCACTTAATAGAACTCGGGCTTCAACGAGCGGTCGAACAGGGAGGCCGCGGCCGAGCGCGGGTCGGCGCCTTCCCACAGCACGCTGCGCACCATCTCGGTGATGGGAAGTTCCACGTCGTGCGCTTCGGCGAGCGCGCCGAGCGTCTTGCACGCCAAAGCGCCTTCAACCACCATGTGCGTTTCCGCCTTGTATTGCTCCAGAGTGACCCCCTGCGCCATACGGTAGCCGAACGTGCGGTTGCGGGAATGCTCGCTCGTGCAGGTGGCGATCAGGTCGCCCACGCCGGCCAGCCCCATGCAGGTCATCGGCGTGCCGCCGCACGCCTCGACGAGCCTGCTCATCTCCGCCAAGCCGCGCGTCATGATCAACGCCGCCGTATTGTCGCCCAGCCCGAACCCGTATGCCGCGCCCACCGCGATGGCGATGACGTTTTTGAACGCGGCGCACACCTCGGCGCCCACGATATCGTCGCTCACATAGGTGCGAAACGCCTCCGTGGCGAAAAGCTCCTGGAAAAAACGGGCCGTGTCGGCGTTTTCGGAAGCGATCACCGTACCCGAGGCAATGCCGCGAATGACCTCCTCGGCATGGTTGGGGCCCGTCAGCGTGGCGATGCGAGCCCTGTTGCCCGCCTCTTCCTCGAAAATCTCGACGGGAAGCCTGCCCGTCTGCGCCTCGACGCCCTTCGAACAGATGGCGATGGGAACGCAGCCGTCGATATGCGGCGCGATATCGCGCGCGACCTGGCGCAGAATGGACGAAGGCGTCACGACGACGACCGCCTCCGCGCCGGAAAGCACCTCGTCGTAGCGCGACGACGCGCGCACGCGGACATGCACCGGCTCGTTCACGAGATAGCGCGGATTGCGGTGCGACCCGTTGATTCCGTCGCACACCTCCTGCTTGCGCGCCCACAGCATCGCGTCGTGTCCCGCCGTGCCGAGCACATGCGCAAGAGCCGTTCCCCACGACCCCGCTCCGATGACTGCAACCTTCATGAAACCCTCCTTCGCTTTCGCGCCCGGCGAAACCCGTTTGCCGTATCCGCCGCATCCGTGCGCGCACGGCAGCGCCTCGTGCTTCGCGCCCTCGAGCATCCCTCGAAAACCGCCGCCACAGGCCGCCCGCAGGCCGCGCCCGCCCTGAAAACCCGTCTCGCGTATCCGAGGCGATTCGACGCCGCTATGAGGAAAGCGCCCCTCGGGGACGCTTTCCTTTCTATGCCTTATGCTTCTTCGAACCGACCTTCGATTCGGTGCCTGCCATAAGCCGCTTGGTGTTCTCGCGATGGGCCCATACCACCGTCGCCCCCGTCAATGCGTACAAGGCAATCGCCGGCCACTGCCCCCAGAACAGAAAGCACGCGATCACGGGGCACAGCGCTGCCGAAGCGATCGAGCCCACCGAGACGTAGCGCGTGATCAGCACCAACGGAGCGAAGATGCAGAACACCTCGATAAAGGCGCCGAGCGGACCGAATGCGAAGCACAACGCCCCGATGGCCACCGCGATGCCCTTGCCGCCGTGAAAACCGAGCCACGGGCTGAAAATATGCCCGAGCGTGCAGCCTGTGGCAGCGATCGCACCCATGGTCACGTTGTTCACCAACGCATCGGGCTCAAGGCCGGCTCCGGGAACGAACAGGTGCAATGCCCCGACGGCGATGCCGCCGGAAAGCAAGCCCTTGCCGAAATCGAGCAGGAACACGGCGATGCCGCCCGCCTTGCCCATCGTGCGCATGGCGTTCGTCGTGCCGATATTGCCCGAACCATGCTCGCGGATATCGGTGTGATACACCGTCTTGGAGATGATGACGCCCCAGGGAATCGAACCGAGCAGAAACGATGCCGCGCATACGCCGAGCGCAACCGCTATTTCGAGCATCGCGCTTAGTCCTTCCTCTTGAACTTGAAACGCACAGGCGTGCCGGAAAGATCGAACGCCTGACGCAGACGGTTCTCCAGGAAGCGCTCGTAATTGTCGTTGACCAGTTCGGGATGGTTGACGAAGAACGTGAACTCGGGCGGGCAGACGCGCGTCTGGGTGACGTATTTCATCTTGAGCACCTTTTTGCCCTGGGACACCGTATGGCCGAACTCGCGGATATGCTGCAGCCAGGCATTGAGCTTGCTCGTGGAAACCTGGGCCGAATAGTTCGCATACGCCGCATCGACCGCATCCCAGATGCGCGAAACGCCCTTGCCCGTCAATGCGGAAATGCTGATAACGGGCGCATAGCCCACGAACATCAGGCGGTCGCCGATGGTTTCGCGCAGCTCGTCGAGCACTTCGCCGCTTTCCACGATATCGCGCTTGTTCATGAGCACCACCATGGCGCAGCCGCGCTCGGCGGCGAAGCCTGCGACGCGCTGGTCCTGGTCGGTCAGGCCGATCGTGGCGTCGATGACCAGAATGGCCACGTCGGCACGGTCGATCGCGCGCATGGCGCGCACGAAGCTGTAGTATTCGACATCTTCGTCGATCTTGCTCTTTTTGCGCAGGCCCGCGGTGTCGACGATCGTATAGAACTTCCCGTCGCGCTCCACCGTGGTGTCCACCGCATCGCGCGTGGTGCCCGCAACGTCGCTGACGATTGCGCGCTCGCGGCCGATGAGCTTGTTGGTCAACGAGCTTTTGCCGGCGTTCGGACGGCCGATGATCGCGATATTGATCGAATCGGCCTTCTCCTCTTCTTCCGCAGGAATATCCTTGATGTAGCCGACCACCTCGTCGAGCAAATCGCCCGTTCCGTGTCCGTGGACGCACGAGATGGGCATAGGATCGCCCAGACCCAGGCTGTAGAATTCCCACAGCCCGTCTTCTTTGCCGGGCGCGTCCATCTTGTTCACGGCGAGCACGACAGGCTTGCCGCTGCGCTTCAAGATGCGCGCCACCTCGAGGTCGTCAGGCGCCGCGCCCGTGCGGCCGTCGACCAGAAACACCACGGCGTCGGCCTCTTCGGTAGCCATGATGGCCTGGCTGCGAATGGATTCCTGGAAGGCGTCGTCGTTGCCCATCTCGATACCGCCGGTGTCGATCAGCGTGAAATGGACGCCGTTCCAATCGGCCTCATGGTACGAGCGGTCGCGCGTGACGCCGCGCATCTCGTGCACGATGGCGTCCTGCCCGCCTACGATGCGGTTGACGAATGTGGATTTGCCCACGTTGGGCCGTCCGACGACGGCGACGATAGGAAGTGCCATATTGAATCCTTCTTGTATATATCCGTATATGTCCGCACGCATCGGGCGCACGGACCGAAATCGCGATCATGCTAACCTTCGACCAGCTCTTCTATCTGAGCGAGGTATTCGGGCACGCTACAGGATACCACGGTTGCGGGAATGCCCGCGCTGTCCCTGATGTCGTCCACAGTCATATCATCGAGCGTGAACCCGTCGACATTGAACATGATGCGCGGCAGCACCACGAAATCATGCGCCGAGACGCCCCGTATCGCGCGCGCCACATCGCAGCCGCACAAAAGACCGGTCACATCCACGTTGCCGCCGAAATACTCGTTTTTCACGAACAGCGGCACGAGGCGTCCCGCAAGCGGGCTTTCCTCGATCAAGGCCCCCATGCCGTCGCGCTGGGCTTCCCCGAAAACGTAGTACACGCGCGCGCCGCGCTCGTCGAGCACGCGGGCGAGACGTTCGATCGCGTCGCCGTTTTGCCCCCATTCCATCATCTGACTGCGCAGAATGCCGATGCCGTCTTCGAACATGGAGAAATCGCCGTAGTTTTCCGCAGGCGGGATATGCCGCAAGACATCGCCCGGATAGGCGTTGCAATAGAACTCGTCGGCAAGATGCACCCACGGATGCCCGCGTTCTTCGATCGCATACGCCTGAAACGGCTCGACCGCCTCTACCACGGCGCGCGCATCGTCTGGCTCGTTGAAGCTTTTCTCGAAGCGCGTCTGATGCTTGGTGAATCCGAGCGGCACGATGCCGACGTTTTCGATGCCTGCGTGCGTATAGGCCCACGCGAGGGTCTTTTTCAGCTCGTCGCCGTCGTTGACGCCCGGCACGAGCACGATCTGGGCATGCACTTCGATGCCGCCTTCGAGCAGGCGCTCGAGCATGGCGATGCCGTGAGGGGCATGCTTGCCGATCATCTTCTTGCGCAAATCGGGCGTGATCGCGTGCAGGGAAACGCGCAGGGGCGATATCCGGCGCTCGACGATGGTTTTCGCATCTTCCTCGCTCAGATTGGTCAACGTGACGAAGTTTCCCTGGAGAAAGCTCAGGCGCCAATCGTCGTCGCGCAGCACGAGCGTATCGCGCGATTCCTCGGGAAGCTGGCGCATGAAGCAGAACACGCAGGCGTTGCGGCATGTACGGATGCCGTCGAACACGGCGCCGTCGAACGTGATGCCCCAGCTCTCCCCTTCTTCGCGTTCCAAAACGACTTCGCCCTCATCGCCGTCAAGGTCGATGTAGGAAAGCGTTATCTCGTCGTCTGCCGTATACCACTGCCAATCGAGCACGTCGCGCAGAGGCTGCCCGTCCACGGCGCAGATCTTGCACCCCGGCTCAAATCCCGCGTCGTCGGCGGGAGAGCCTTCCTCCACTTCGAGGATGACAGCAGCCGTGCGCGCGGGATTTCCCGGATATTCGCGCACAGCAGGGCACGTTTTGCAATCCATGATGCTCCTTCATCGAAAAGGGCGGTCCGGTTCGGACCGCCCGATAGGACTCGAATGCTTACCAGCCGAAATAGGCCGTGGG
>USEZ01000117.1 GCA_900553775.1 uncultured Slackia sp.
CAAGGTTCCCTGCCAGCTTTCGGGCGGCCAGCAGCAGCGTGTGAGCATCGCGCGCGCGTTGTGCATGAACCCAGACGTGGTGTTTTTCGACGAGCCCACAAGCGCGCTCGATCCCGAGCTGACCGCCGAAGTGCTCAAGGTGATCAAACAGCTCGCGGCCGAGCATATGACCATGGTGATCGTGACGCACGAGATGCAGTTCGCCCGCGACGTGGCCGACCGCATCGTGTTCATGGACGGCGGCGTGATCGTGGAGGAAGGCCCCGCCGAGCAGGTGGTGAACAATCCGCAGCATCAGCGCACGAAAGAGTTTTTGGCGCGTTATTAGGCCGTGCCGTTCGCCCGTGCTTGCAGGAAACGAAAGAAGGGAGCCGTCGGGCTCCCTTCTTGCTGCATGCGGCTTGTTCGCGTTTGCGATGCGTCGCCTATTCGGCCTTCGGCTTCAACAGGCCGTAGCCGCCGCCGGTGCGGCGATACATCACGTTGACCTCGTCGGTGTCGCGGTCGGTGTAGACGAAGAAATCGTGGCCCAGAAGGTCGATCTGGATGAGCGCCTCCTGCTCGGTCATGGGGGCGAATTCCATCTCCTTCACGCGCACCACTTCGTCGTCGGCGGAAAGCTCGGCCATCAGCTCGTCGAAATCGGCGGCGGTCGCTTCGGCGGGGGCGGCTTCCTTCAACGTTTCGCGCATGCGGTGGTCGATGACGCGGGTCTTGTACTTGCGCAGCTGGCGCAGCACCTTGGCGGCCGCCACGTCGATGGCGGCGTACATGTCTTCCTCATGCTCTTCCACGTGGATGGTATGGCCCTTCAGGCGCAGGGTCACCTCGCAGATGCAGGGAATCGCGCGGGCCTTTTCGACGCGCAGGACGACTTCGGCATCGGGAATCTCGATGTTCATGACTTTGGTCGCGTTGCCGATCTTCTCGATCGCGTAATCGCTCATCGCTTCGGTGACGGTGACTTTACGGCCGATGACTTTGATATCCATACTCTCCATCCTTTCGTAGCTGGATGAACCATGTTCTAGCTTCATGGTAGCGCACTTCTCATTTCGTGGAGCACCCTCGTTGCCATCTTGTCGAAGTGCTTTGTACCACGCGGCCGGGCATAGCCGAAGCGCTTCGCCAAACGCAGCCGGGCGTGCCGTGCGCCTCGCGCGAAGAGCCCGCCGCGCGGCACCTCTCGGACCCGCCGTTTCCGTCGCCGCTATGTGCGAAGGGCACGCATCGGAGTGCCTGCCGCGCGCGGTTCGCGAACGCGGGCATGAAAAAGGCGGCATCGCGAAGGGGATGCCGCCTTGCATGGGTCCGCTCCGTTTTTCGGCGCTTGTGGCTTACGCTTCGTAGACCGCGCGTCCGGCCACATAGGTGGCGAGCGTGCTCATTTCCAGGATGCGCTCGGGTTCGCGTGCGACCTCTTCGCCCAGCAGATCGAGGTCGAACACGGCGATGTCGGCCCACTTGCCCGCTTCGAGCGTGCCGATCTGCGCATCGTTGGCCGCTGCGGCCGACCCTGCGGTGTAGGCGCGCAATGCATCGGCCATCGAGATTTTCTCGGAGGGCAGCCATCCGCCGTCGGGCATGTGCGTTTTCGCATCCTTCCTGGTGACGGCGGTGTAGAGCACGCCGCGCGAATCGACGTCGACCACGGGCGAATCGGTTCCCAGGGCAAGCGTGGCCCCGTCGGCGAGCAGCGTCGCGAAAGGCCACATGTACTTGCACCGTTCTGCGCCCAGGTCGCGCTCGGGGCCGCCCGGGTCGAGCGTGATATGCGGCGGCTGCACCGATGCGATCACGCCCAAGCGCGCCAGGCGCGCGATGTCGTCGGGCTGGAAATTCTCCAGATGTTCGAGCGAGTTGCGTCCGTATCGCGGCGCGCCGTAGGTTTCGAGCGCTTCTTCGAAAATGTCGAGCGCTTCGTGGATCGCCTCGTCGCCGATGGCGTGGATGCGCACCGGGTAGCCCTTTTTTGCCGCCTTCATCACCAGGCCGTGCATGACGGCGAAAGAAACCGTGGTCTGGCCTCGGTCGCCCTCGAAGCGGGCGTTGGTGTAGGGCGCCTGCAGATAGGCGGTGTGCTGGCTGGAAACCCCGTCGAAGAACTGCTTGAAGCCCGAGGCGTTCAGCATGGGGCCGGGGTAGGCCTCGCGCATCCGCTCGAAGCGGCCCATGTCGTCGAGCAGGGTGGGGAACAGATGCACGCGCGCGGTGAGCTTGCCAGCCGCTTCGAGGGCGGCGTAGACGTCGTCGCGCACGAAGTCGAGCCCGGGCTGCGCCATAAGGCTCACGTCGCAGATCGACGTGATGCCGTGCGATGCCAGGCGCTGCAGGAACCCGCAATACGCGTCGGCGATTTCGTCGAGCGTGAACGAGGCCACGATGCGCGGCATGAGCTCCATGGCGGCGGCTTCGCGCACGATGCCCGTGAGCTCGCCCGCTTCGTCTTTGTCGTAGCTTCCGCCTGCGGGCGCCACGCTGTCGCGCGTCACGCCCAGCTCGGCCAGCGCGCACGAGTTCAGCCACAGGGTGTGCGCGTCGCCCGAATACAGCGCTACGGGGCGATCGGGGTAGGCCGCATCGAGCGAATGCTTGCTCGGCATGACGGGGGTCTTCCAGCGGTATTCGCGCCAGCCTTGGGCGAGCAGCCAGCCTGTCGGGCGCCGCTTGGCCAGCGGCTCGAGGCGCGCCACGCAGTCGGCCTCGGATTCGCCGAGGAAGCTTTCCGCGAGCGGGCTCGAATACAGGGCCGAATGAAACGCATGCAGATGGGCGTCGTGCAGGCCGGGGCAGACGAACGCATCGCCGTAGTCGACGACGCGGGTGGCGTCTGCGCGGAATTCGCCGATGGATTCGATCGGCACGACGTCTTGGATACGGCCGTCTTTGATGCAGACGGCCGCGGGATGGGACGCGTCGTCGCCCGCCACCCCCGCGAATACGTGCGTGCTGACGATGATGAGGTCGGATTGCATCGCTGCCTCCTTGCACGGCGGCCGCGCGAGCCGCCCGATGCGCCCGACGTCCGCCGGCAGCGTCGGGCGCGTCCGCTGCGCGGCCGTCCTTTTCCGGATAGGGTTTTCATGGCGCTTCGCAAACACGCGGCCCGATGCCTTCGCCCTTCGCGGCGCCGGGGATATAATAAGCAACTCCATCAGGGGAGCATAGGGGTTTTCAACGCGTTTCGACCTGCGGCGTCTTGCGCCTTCCGGCGTGCGGAGCTTCGTCGTATCGCCGCGCGCCGCGCGCCGCAATGGCTGCGCGTCGCGCCCGACGCTTCCCGGGTTCGTGTCTTTACTTTTCCGAAGGAGGCGAAATGACCGCTGAAAAGCATGCGACGGGCGCCGAGCCCTCGATTTTCATCGAAGAGGTCCACGGCCATCAGGCCCGCTATAAGAAGATCATCGAGTTCACCCATTCTGCCACGAAATCGGCAGGCATCATGCTGCTCGCGGCGATCGCGGCCTTGGTCCTGGCGAATTCAGGCGCCTACGAGGCGTTCGAGCACCTGATCCATCAAAACGTGGGCTTCGTGCTGGGCGATACGGCCTACACCATGTCGGTCACCCATGCGATCAACGATATCCTGATGGCGGTATTCTTCCTGCTGGTGGGGCTCGAGATCAAATACGAGATGACGGTGGGCGAGCTCACCAACATCCGCCAGGCCCTGCTGCCGATCGTGGCGGCCTGCGGCGGCGTGCTGGCGCCGATCGCCATCTATCTGGCGTTCAATATGGCAAGCCCCGACACCGTTGCCGGCTGGGGCGTTCCCACCGCCACCGACATCGCCTTCGCGCTCGGCATCATGGCGCTTTTGGGCAACCGTATCCCCATCGGCGTGCGCGTGTTCCTCTCCACGCTGGCCGTGGCCGACGACATCATCGCGATCTTGGTCATCGCGATTTTCTACGGCCAGGCGCCGAGCATCGGATGGCTTATCGCCGCGGCGGCGGTCATGGCGGTGTTGGTGTTCATGAACCGCACGCACGTCTATTCGCTCGTTCCGTATCTGGCGGTGGGCGCGCTTCTGTGGTTCTGCGTGTTCATGAGCGGCGTGCATTCCACCATCGCGGGCGTGCTGTTGGCGTTCGCCATCCCTTCCGGGTCGCGCATCAACCTCAAAGGCTTCATCGACTGGTCCGATAAGAAGATCCGCCAGGCGCACGAGGCGTACCGTCCCGACGAGCCGGTGATCGGGCAGAAAGACTACATGCGCAACGTGAAGAACCTCTCTTCGATCGCCGCGCAGGTCATTCCTCCCGCCACGCGTTTGGAGCACAAGCTCTACCCGTGGGTGTATTTCGCCATTCTGCCGCTGTTCGCGCTGACCAATGCCGATGTGAGCCTGCTGGGGGCCGACCCTGCGGCCATGCTTTCCACCCCGGTGTTCACGGGCGTGTTCTTCGGCCTTCTGGTGGGCAAGCCGCTCGGCATCATGCTGTTCAGCTTCCTCGTGGTGAAAAGCGGCTTGGCCTCGCTTCCCGAGAACGTGAATTGGAAGCACATGCTGGGCGCCTCGGTGCTCGGCGGCGTGGGCTTCACCATGGCCATCTTCGTGGCGAACCTTGCCTACGACAGCGACGCGTCGATCGTGGCCGCGAAGGCGGCGATCCTTGCGGCCTCCACCGTTGCCGGCGTGGCGGGCTTTTTGCTGCTGCTCAAAGAGGCGCGCTCCGATGCGCAGCGCGGCGTTTTGTACGTGTCGAACCCCGGCGAAGACGACAACCTCAGCGTGGCCGACGCCGAGACGCGCCGCGAGAGCAGCGAGCTTATGGAATACTTCGAGGAAAGCGATTGCGCCGAGCTGCGTGAGGCCATGCGCGCGAACGCCCAGCACGAAGTTGCCGTATGCGTCGATGCCGAGGCGTATCGCGCCCGCCGCCGCCGCGTGGAAGACATCGGTCGCAACGGCGCCAAGAAGTAGCGTCGCGCCGCATCGCAGCCGTCGCGCATGCGGCATCGCGTATGCGCGACGTGTGGTCGGATCAGGCTGATTCTTTACGGGGCGTGGGGTTTTGCAGTAAACTACTGCGGTATTTTTCCAAGACGCACGCGACGCACGGAAGCGCCCTGTGCGCATACGTGCACGTTCGATAGCAAGAAAGAGGCAAGCATGTCCGGTCACTCTAAATGGGCAACCACCAAACACCGCAAGGCTGCGCAGGACGCCAAACGCTCCGCGCTGTTCAGCAAGCTTTCCCGCAACATCACCGTTGCGGCGAAGGAGGGCGGCGACCCGAATCCGGCGAACAACGCTTCGCTGGCTGCCGCTATCGAGAAGGCCAAGGGCTACTCGCTGCCGAAAGACAAGATCAAAACCGCTATCGACAAGGCGTTCGGCACCGGCAAAGACGCCGCCGCGTACGAGACGCTGACCTACGAGGGCTACGGCCCTGCCGGCGTCGCCGTGTACTGCGAGGCGCTGACCGACAACCGCAACCGCACCGCCGCCGACGTGTCTGCCGCGTTCCGTCATGCCAACGGCAACCTGGGCACCCCGGGCTGCGTCGCCTTCCAGTTCGACCGCAAGGGCCAGATCATGGTGGAGAAGGTCATCAAAAGCGACGACAAGAAGGTCGCCGACAAGCAGAACGCCGTCGACGAAGACGAGTTCATGCTGCTCGTGGCCGAGGCCGGCGGCCTTGATTATGAGGATGCCGACGAGGAGTGGATCGTCTACACCAATCCGTCCGATTTGATGGCCGTCAAGGCCGCCCTCGAAGAGGCCGGCGTGGAAACCAAGGGCGCCGAGCTCACCATGATGCCCTCCACCCCCACGCAGGTTTCCCCGAACGACGCCAAGAAGGTCATGCGCCTGATCGACAAGCTCGAAGAGCTCGAAGACCTTCAGAGCGTCTACCACAGCATGGACATGACCGACGAGGTCATCGCCGCCCTCGAAGAGGAATAGGCCTTATACCCGATTCTCTTCTACGCATGCCGAATGCCGCCTGTCATCGCGACAGGCGGCATTTTTTTGTCCTGCAAGGTCGGGGTGCCATGGTCATACGCCGCCATA
>USEZ01000118.1 GCA_900553775.1 uncultured Slackia sp.
GGAATCTCCCCCCGATCCTCCGCCGCCGTCGGGATCGACGGGCGGTTCGGGGTCGGGCTCGGGGTCGGGCTCGGGGTCGGGGTCAGGCTCGGGCTCTACGGGCTTGTCGGGATTGACGGGAGGGGTGGTTCCTCCGTTGTTTTGCCCAGCGTTGCCCGTCGTGTTGTCGCTCGCATTATCGGACGATTCGTCTTGGGTCGACTTGTCGTCGTCCTCTTTCGCGTCGGTGTCTTTCTCGTCTTCGTCGTCTTCGCTTTTCGACCCGTACGACCCTTTGTAGGCGCTGTCATAGGTCGGAGCAGGCGCTTTGTCGAATTCTTCGAGGGAAGAGCCGGCAAGGCATCTCGACATAAGGTCTTTCCAAATCAGCTGATTCCAAGGGCTTGTATACAGTTCGGCCTGGTTGGAGCGGTCGCCCGTCCAAATGGCGCAGGAGAGCTGGGGGGTGTAGCCGACGAACCACAAATCGTGCCAATCGTCCGTCGTGCCCGTTTTGCCGGCTGCAACCTGGCCTGATGCAAGGCGGGCGTCGGTGGCGGTTCCGATCGATTTGTCGATGACGCCTTCGAGCACCTGCGTCACGGCGTAGGCGACGGAGGGCTCGAGCACCTGCTTGCCTTCGGATCCGGTCGGCTTGTCGACGATGGTCTGCCCGTCGCGGTCGATGATTTCGACGATGGGGGTGGGGTCGTGGTAGACGCCGCCGTTCGCGAAGGTGGCGTAGGCCGCCGCCATTTCGGGGGTATTGGCGTTTTCGACGCCGAGCGTCGTGGTTGCGACGTTTTGCTTCAGATTCGCCTCGTTGAGGCCGAGGCGCGCTGCCGTTTCGTTGATGGAAGCGGGCGTGACGCCGCTTTGCTCGGAATCGGTGAAGGAAAGGCGCACGTATCCCGTATTCGACGAAACGGCGGTCATGTCGGCGATCGACATCGTTCCATAGTCGGTCCGGCCGTAATTGTAGATGGGGTGCGAGGTGCCGTTGCCGGTGGAGACTTTCACCGGCCCGTTGCAATTCATCATCGTCGAGGGGCTGATCCCTTTCTCGATGGCGTCGGTGAGCGTGAATGCCTTGAACGTCGAACCGATGGGGCGTCCGTTGGCGCTGGTCGCGATGTTGAACTGATCGCCGTTCCAATAATCCTTGCCGCCGATCATGGCCTTTACGAAGCCCGTTTCGGGGTCGACGAGGGTCAGGGCGAACTCTTGGCGAGAATCCGCCAGGCGGCCGTTTTCGTATTGCTTTGCCACGGCTTCTTCGGCATATTGCTGCATCGTGGGATCGATGCTGGTCACGATGGTGTAGCCGCCTTTGAAAAGCTTGTCGGTGGTGAAATCGTAAGGATTGTTCTCGGCAAGCAGCAGGTCGCGCACCCAGGTCGTGAACCACGGATAGCGATAGATGCCGTTCTGCCCGTCTTCGGCCTTGATGCTAAGGTCGAGGTCTTCCGCCTTCGCCGCGTTGTACTCCTCCTGCGTGATGACGCCGTTGGTGAGCATGCGGGAAAGCACGAGATTGCGCCGTTCGAGGGATGCCTCGGGATTGACGGCGGGGTTATACATCGTAGGGGAGTTGGGGATGCCGATAAGCGTGGCGGATTGCGCGATGGTCAGATCGCTCGCATCGACGGAATAATAATGCTCGGCCGCCGCCTGGATGCCGTAGCAGCCGTCGCCATAGTTGATGGTGTTCAGATACATCATCAAAATTTCGTCTTTGGTGTAGATCTTTTCAAGCTCGGTGGCAAGCTCCATCTCGCGGACTTTGCGTTTCAGCGAGATGTCGGTCATCTCGTCGGCGATAAGGGTGTTGCGCACGTATTGCTGGGTGATCGTCGAGGCGCCCTCCTGGCCGCCTGCGAGATTGACGAACAGGGCGCGCACGATGCCTTGCAGGTCGACGCCGCCGTGCTGGTAGAACCTGACGTCTTCGGTCGCGACCGTGCCTTCCAGCACGTATTCGCTCACCTGGTCGATTTCGACGGGTTCGCGTTTTTCGAGATACAGCTCGGCCAAAACGGTGCCCGTGCCGGACACCTCGTCGTAATCGTTCGCGTAGATGGTCGATTTCTCCGCGAGGTTGTATGCGTCGGTGTCGCGAACGTCGGGAAGGTCTTTGCACCATTCGTCGACAAGCGCCATGCCGCCCTGATAGCAACCGAATAAAGCCGCTCCGATACCCACCGTGACGATGAGTACGGTCCACAGCCCTGCGTGTGCGCGTGCTTCGCGCTGTTTTCTCCGTGGTTTCATGGGGGACACGATACCCGAAAGCGGTATCATTCGCAAAGTTGCTCGACGACGATAAGGATATTTTCCATGACGAACCCATACCGAAGCCTAGAGCTTCTGGCCCCTGCCGGAAACATGGCCTGTCTGCATGCGGCCGTCCAGGCGGGAGCCGACGCCGTCTATCTCGGCTGCGAAGATTTCAACGCCCGCCGCGGCGCCGACAATTTCACGCTCGAAAACATCGGGGAAGCGTGCGATTACGCGCATCTGCGCGGGGTGAGCATATATATGACGGCAAACGTCGCCGTCATGCCCGACGAGGCCTCCCGCGCGCTCGAACTGGTGCGTCAAGCGTGGCGCCGCGGCGTCGATGCCTTCATCGTCCAGGACATCGGTCTTGCCCGCGAGATCCGGCGCGTTCTTCCCCAGGCGCGCCTGCATGTCTCCACCCAGATGAACACGCACAATGCCGAAGGGGTGCGCGCCGCGGCCGCCCTCGGCGCCGCGCGCGTGACGCTTGCGCGCGAGCTGACGCTTCTCGAAATCGCCGAGGCAAGCGCCGTCGCCCACGAGTGCTCCATGACCGCCGAGTGTTTCGGGCACGGGGCGCTGTGCATCTGTTATTCGGGCCAATGCTTCATGAGCTCTTTGATCGGGGGCCGTTCGGCCAACCGCGGCATGTGCGCTCAGGCATGCAGGCTTCCGTACTCGCTTCACAACGCCGCCGTGCGCAATGCGCTTCCGTCGCCCGGCGACCACCTGCTTTCCCCCAAAGACCTCTGCTCCGTCGATGCCTTGATCGAGCTTGGCGCGACGGGCGTCGACAGCGTGAAAATCGAGGGGCGCATGAAGTCGCCCGAATACGTCTCGACCGTCGTCGGCGTGTACCGCCGCGTGCTCGACCGTCTCGCGGCGCGTTGCGACGAGCTTGGAATCGAAGATGCGGCGCAAGCCGCAGCGAAACTGCGCGAAGAAGGCGTCGGCCCTACCGAGGAAGAACGGCGCATGCTGACCGAGGCGTTCAGCCGCGGCTTCACCGAAGGCTATCTCAAAGGGCGCCGGGGAAACGAGATCATGAGCTACGGCCGCCCCAATAATCGCGGCGTGTTCGTGGGCCGCGTTCTGCATGCGCGCGACGGCTCCGTCGTCTTTTCCTCCGACGTCGACATCCACGAAGGCGACGTGCTCGAGTTCTGGACAGGCAAGGGCCATTTCGCCCACACGGTCGAGGACGTCTTGCGCGAAGGCGACGGATATCGCATCGCCCTTGGAAAACGCGTCGGCAAAGGCGACAGGGTCTTTCGCGTCCGCGATGCGTCGCTTGCGTTTTGCGACAACGCGCTCGAACCGAAGATCCCCGTTCGCGCGCGGGCGTTCCTCCATATCGGAGAGCCGCTTGCCATCGAGGCGTCGTCTTCTCGGGCGTCCGTGCGGTTCGAAGGGCCTCTCGTCGAGGCCGCGCGAACCAAGGCGGTGTCGTCCGAAGAGGCGTACGAGCACATCGACCGCCTCGGCAACATGCCGTTTTTCTTCGAGTCGCTCGAAGTCGACCTCGACGACGGGGTGGGTATCGGCTTTTCCGCCTTTCATAAGGCTCGCACCCAGGCGCTCAAACGCCTCGAAGAGGCGATGCTTCGCGATTATCGCGACCGCAAGGTTCCCAAGGCGCCGCAGGCGTCCACACGCCCGCCGGCTTTGAACAGGTCGTGCACGGTGGTCGCCTTCGCGACGAATCCCGCATGCGCCCGCGCGGCCAAGCGTGCAGGCGCCGACGCCGTCTACGTTCCGGTGCTCAATTACCGCCGCGGGGAGGCATGCGTGGCCGGCCAGCTGAGCGCGACGGCCGAACAGGCGGGATATCCCGGCAAATGCGTCATGGCCATGCCCGTCGTCGACAAGACGCCGCTCAATTCCGACGAGCCGTTCGATGTGTGGGAATACGCCAAGCCGGGAAAGCCTCTTTTCGTCGAGAATTTCGGCCAGCTCGCCCGTGCCGTCGAAGAGGGGATGAAGGTCGAGGTCGGCCCCCATATCCCCGTGACCAATACGTTCTCTTTGCAGGCGATGGCGGATATGGGCGTCGAGCGCGTATGGCTTTCCCCCGAGTTGACCCTTGCCCAGATAGAAACGCTCGGCGAACAGACCCCGGTCGCGCTCGGCCTGACCGTTTCCGGCTATCAAGAGCTTATGACCACCGAACATTGCCTTTTGATGAGCCAGGGCCCCTGCGACCAGCGTTGCGGCGAATGCGCGCGTCGCAAAAGCCCTCATTTCCTGGAAGATCGCAAAGGCTATCAGTTCCAGGTGGTCACCGATTCGTGCGGAAGAAGCCATCTTTACAACGCGGTCCAGCTCGATGCGGCGCATCTCGCCTGCAAGCTGATCGCGGCCGGCGTCTCGGCGTTCATGGTCGATACGACGCTTATGAATGTCGAGCAGACGACGAAGGCCGTTTCCCGCGTCGTCAGAGCGCGCGACATCGCCGCCAAAGGGGACAATTCCCTGCCTAAGGCGGAAGGGTGCACCACCGGGCATCTATTCAGGGGCGTGCGATAGCGTTTCGCCGCCGCTGTGCTACCATGAATCCTTGCGAATCGGCGGCCTTTCTACGTCCGTCGATTCGCAAGAGTGTAATGCGCGCACGCGCTTCGCAGCAAAGGAGATGAGTCCGATAACTCCCGAAGAACAGCTTCACATCATCAAGTCAGGAATCGACACGCTCGTGCCCGAAAGCCTGCTTCTCGAGAAACTCAAGCGTGGCGGAGAGCTCAATATCAAACTCGGCGTCGACCCCACGGCGCCCGATATCCATCTCGGCCATGCGGTGCCGCTGCGCAAGCTGCGTCAATTCCAGGACCTCGGCCATCGCGTGACGTTGATTATCGGCGACGGCACGGCTTTGATCGGCGACCCTTCGGGCCGCAACTCCACGCGTCCTCAGCTGACGCGCGAGCAGATCGCGGCGAATGCCCAGACTTATGTCGACCAGGCTTTCAAGATCCTCGATTCCGAGAAGACGACGTTGCGCTACAACTCGGAATGGATTTTGGACCTCGACATGGAAAAACTGCTCAAGCTGTTGAGCAATTTCACGGTAGCCCGCATTCTCGAGCGCGACGATTTCCATAAGCGCTATACCGGCGGCATGCCGATCGCCTTGCATGAATTCCTCTATCCGGTCATGCAGGCGTACGATTCCGTCGTGATCGAGGCGGATGTCGAGCTCGGCGGTTCCGACCAGCTGTTCAACCTTCTCGCCGGACGAGAGCTCATGGAGAAGATGGGCATGGAGCCCCAGGTCGCGTTGACGCTTCCTCTTCTGGAAGGCACCGACGGCGTGCAGAAGATGTCGAAGAGCTACGGCAACTACATCGGCTTGACCGACGAGGCGAACGATATGTTCGGCAAGGTGATGAGCATTCCCGACGAATTGATGGTCAAATACTACCGCCTTGCTTCGACGGCGAGCGTTGCCGAAATCGATGAGATCGAACAGGGGCTTTCCAGCGAAGCGTTGCATCCCAATAAGGTGAAGCGCGCATTGGCCCGCAACATCGTCGCCGCCTATCACGACGAAGCCGCCGCCCAGGCCGCCGAGGCCGACTTCGATTTGAAGTTCAAAGAGCACGGCTTTCCCGCCGACGCCCCCACGTTCGAGGCCGATTTGACCCCGAACGACGAGGGCAAAGTGTATTTCGCCAAGGTTCTTGTCGATGCAGGGGCCGCGCAAAGCGTTTCCGACGCCCGTCGTCTTATAGACGGCGGCGCAGTGA
>USEZ01000119.1 GCA_900553775.1 uncultured Slackia sp.
GGTGCTGTTCGCCGCCGATAGGGGCGTTGCCGACATGCTGTCCGCACCGGCGCCTCTCATGGTGGCGGGGGGCCTGGCGGCGCTTGTCGGCCTGCTGGCGCTTGCGCGCTTCGGCACCGACCGCGCCTTGGTCAATGCGTCGTATCGATTCTTCCTGCCTGCCGTCGCATTCGCTTCGTTCGCCGCCGCGGCATTCGCGCAAGGTGCCGTGCAGCATGCCGTGCTGGCGACGGGCGGCTTTGCGTTTCTGTCCATCTATGCGCTCATGATGGCGGGCGTTCTGACGGCGATGGCGGGACGCATGGCGTCGCTGGCGCTGCCTTCCGCGTCGCTTATGGTGGCGGCGGCAAGCCTCGCTTGCCTGATCGGGTCGCTTCCTGCGGGCGAAAGCGTAATCGCATCGGCGGTCTATCCGGTGTTTCTGTCGTCTTTCATCGCAGCCGCCGCGCTTCTGGTGGCGACGCCGGGGTCGCGTCTGTGGCGCGTCGTCTTGGACGGCGTCGATGCCGCGACGGCCGATGCTCCCGATGCGGCCGAAGCCTACGATGCCGCCTGCGAGCGCCTTTCGGCCGATTTCGCGCTGACGCCGCGGGAGAAAGAAGCGCTCGTGCTGCTCGGGCGCGGCCATACGTCGGCCTTCGTCGCCGAGCAGTTGGTGATAGCGGAGTCTACGGCGCGAAGCCACCGCAAGAACATCTATCGCAAATTAGGCGTGAAGTCGCGCGAGGAATTGTTCTCCCTTATCGACGAGCATGAGGATCGATAGCTCGTGACCAGGCGAAATGGACCTATCCCCTTTTTCGTCGATGGGAATTTTTCCGAGTGCCGTCCATGAATCATACGTAATGACTATGGATTGACCGGGATGGCGACCCTATTCTTGCCGTCGTCGATGGACGGAGGAAGAAAGGACCCATCATGCAACAGAGCTTCACAAGGCGCCAATTCTTCAAGGGAAGCATCGTCGTGGCTTTGGGCGCGGCCGGCGCCTGCGCCCTGTCATCCTGCGCGCCGAAGGGGAAGGGAAGCGACGAAGAGAAAGCCGCCGCTGCCATGGGCGCGGCTTCGGGCAAGACGGTCACGCTGCATCGCGGCTACGGCGCCGCGCACGGCGACCGCGGATTCACCCAGGTCGTGGCGGCGGTTGCCGAAGACGGCACGATCGTCGACGTCAATATCGACGAATACGAATTCTTCGCGGCCGACGTCGAGGGAGCGATGCCCGTCCCCAACGCCGATGCGGGGTTCGGAGAGAGTTTCGTCGAAGGCTTCGTGCTCGTTTCCAAGGCCGACAACAACGATGCGTATTCCGCACGCATGAAGGAAAAGGCGCAGTCCACGCAGCCGTGGCTCGAGTCCATCAAGGCGATCGAGCAGAACTGCGTCGGCAAGAAGGCCGCCGAGATCGATGCGGCCGATGCCGTTTCCGGCGCCACGCTGGTGGATACGCCGAACTACACTAAGCTCGTTCTCGAAGTGATCGGCGACGACGCCATTACGGCGAAGGGCACGCTCGGCGAAGGCGCGGCCAAGCTTTCGCGCGTCAACGGCGCCGCCCACGGCGAGAAGGCGTTCGCCGATGCCGTGGTGCTCGTGCAGGACGGCATGGCCGTGGCTGCCAGCATCGACGAGTTCCAGTTCATGGACGCTTCCACCGACGGCCTGAAGCCCGTTCCCAGCAGCGATGGAAAGTTCGGCGCCAATGTGGTCGAGGGCAAGGCCCTGGCATCGAAGTCGCAGAACTCCGACATCTATTCCGCGTATATGAAGGAAAAGGCGCAGGCGACCACCGAATGGATCGCCTCCATGCGTTCGATCGAGGATTACATCGCCGGCAAAAAGGCCGACGAGCTGAAGAAGGTTCGTCCCGATGCCGTTTCCGGCGCCACGCTGGTCGATACCGTCGGCTACGTCGCGGTGGCCGAAAAGGCCGTCGAAATGGCGTAAGGCATTCTCGCCCCTCCCTTCGAGGCGGACGGCTTCGGCCGCCCGCCTCGCTGTATTGCGAGGCCTTCCGTCTGTGCGTCCGGCAGCGTATGTACCGTTCGGTCCACTGTCGTGCGCTCGCTCCGTTTTCGCGGCGGTGCGCGTATCATCGCCTCGTCGATCGGCGCTTTGCGGGAAGGCGCCGACGTGTGCGAGGCCGGCGGGCGGCGCAACGAGGCGTGTTCCGTCGTGCCTGCGCGTTTCGCGTGGCCGATGGGGTTCCTCATCCGTCGGGACGAAAGAACTGCAGGGGGAGATGATGGAAAAAGACCGTTCGTCGAGAAAAACGGCTGCGCTCGTTTTGCTCGCAGCCATGGCCATGACGTTGAGTTTCGTCGAGATTCCCTTGATCCAAAGCGCGCCATGGCTGCAATACGATCCGTCGGGCGCGGTGTCCGCGCTCGTTTCCCTTTTGTTCGGACCCTGGGTCGGGGTGGCGGTTGCGGTGTGCTCGTGGATTCCTCATCTGGTGGCCGATCCGCTCGGCGCCTTCATGAACATCATGTCGGCCTCTTCGCTTGCGCTGACGGTTTCCGCGGCAAGGGGAAAAAGCGACGCGTCCCTGCGTCTTGCGGCGGCCTGCCTTGCGGCCGTCGCGGCGTCGGCGGCCATTTCCATCTGCTTGAATTTCGTGGTGACGCCGGTGTATCTGGGCGTGTCGTACGACTACGTGGCGGCCACCGTGATGCCCGCCCTGCTGCCGTTCAATATCGTGAAATCGAGCGTCAACGTGACGCTTGCCGCCGTTGCGAGCGTCAAGATGAAAGACCTGCTGGATAAGCGGTCGCGCCGCGAGCGCGATTGAACCGTGCGATCGGAGCGCACGGCGCGGGAGCGTCGTTTCCGCCCTGCCGTTCTTACGACGCGGGCTTTTCGAGCCATGCCCGCATAAGCGCGCGGACGCCTGCTTCGATGTCGTCTTCGGGGATGCGCGAAAAGCCTATCAGCACCGCGTCGGACCAAGGCGCTTCCTGCGTCATCCAAGAGCGCCCCGTGCCGTAAACGCGCACGCCCTCTTGCGCGGCGGCTTCGACCAGCGCTTCCTGGCCTCTGTCGTCGCGGGTGCGCACGAGAAGGTGCAGCCCCGCGTTTCCGTGCATGACCTCCACGCGGTTCGACCCGTGCTTTTCGAGGGCGCCGACGAGTGCGGCGTGCTTGCGCTTGTTGCGCGTCTGAGCGCGCTTGACCAGGCGATCCCAATGCCCCTGTTCGATAAGCAGGCTCATCGCGGCCTGCGTGACCCACGGCACTTCGTTGCGAAACCCCTCATAGCGCGTGTGCCAGGCCGCAAGAAGCTTGGGCGGTAAGACCAAGTAGCTCATGCGGATCGCAGGCGAAAGCACCTTCGAGAACGTGCCCATGTGGACCACCCTGCCCGAGGCGTCGATCGAGAGCAGCGCCGGCAGCGGCATGGTGTTGTAGCGGAACTCGTGGCAGTAGCCGTCCTCGATGATGTAGGCGTCGTTTCGTGTCGCCCAGCGGATGAGCTGTTGGCGCGTGGAAAGCGGCATGGTCTTTCCCGTGGGGAATTGGCTCGACGGGGTGACGAATATCAGGCGGGGCCGGCTCTTTTCGAGCGAGGCGATATCCCAGTTCCCCTGCTCGTCTACGGGCAGCGCGACGGTTTCGAATCCGAGCCGCTCGAATACGATGCGCGCGCCGTAGAATCCCGGGTTTTCGAAGGCGACCGCATCGGAGGCTGCATCGAACAGGCCGAGCAGTTTGGCAAGCGAGGCCTGGGTGCCCGGCTGCACGACGATCCGCTCCGCGCGGCAAGGCGCTCCCAGCGCCGAAACGAGCCGTCGCGCTATCGCTTCGCGCAAGCACGCATCGCCCTGTTCGGGGCCATAGGTATCGGCGGCCTGCGCGTTTTCGCCGAAGAGCGCTTCGGTCGTCAGCCTGCGCCAGATATCGGACGGAAAGCTTCCTTCGGCAAGGTCGCCGTAGGCGAAATCGTAGCGGATGGGATAGGGCGCGCATAACGGCTCGAGTCCGTCCGCCGCGCCTGTCGTATCGCCTTGCGTGCCGCTTTCGGCATGTTCGTGCAAGTCTTTCCCCCATGCGGCGAGCATTTCGTCGATGTCGAGCTCTTCGACCACGTATCCCGAACCGGGCTTCGAGCGCACATAGCCTTCCTGGACGAGCTGCCGATAGGCCGCTTCGACGGTATTGCGCGATATTTCCAGTTCATCGGCAAGCTTCCGCAATGCGGGAAGCTTCGATCCCGCGGGGATCGCGCCCGTTGCTATCTCTTTGCGGCATGCGTCCAGCAGCTGGCGCTGCAGCGTGACGGCGCTCGATTTGTCGATCGTGATCATGAACATACCCCTTTTGCGCTATGAAGCGTCCCCATGAAAAAGTGGCGAAGCGTCCCTTATCCGATCATACGGCCGTTTTTATGATTTCTGCGTAAAGAGGTCGGAAGCGAGGGTTTCGGCCGAAGGGTACAACGGAAGGGGGCTTCCATGGAGACCGGTTCTTTGAGGAGAAATTGCGTCGTGCTGTGCGCGACGGGGGCATTGGTCGTGGCGGCGGGGCTGATCGCGTGCGCGCCGCAGGTGCAGGAGACGGGCAGCATGGGCGACGGAGGGGCCGTGGTGGCCGAAACGCCCAAGCCGATGCCTGCGGCCGACGAATACGGAGTGGTGAAGGCCGATTCGTGGAAGAGCATATATCCGAACGAGTATCGGACTTATCGGGAAAACGATGCGAATTCGCTCGAGTCGGGCAAGCACGACTACCTGGAGCTGTACCCGGCGCTTAATTCCATGTACGAAGGATACGCCTTCGCGCTCGGCTATAACGAGGCGGCGGGGCATACCCATACGCTCGAAGACGTGAAGGAAACGCCCCGTACGACCGAGAAAGCGCAGCTGGCAAATTGCATCAGTTGCAAAACGCCCCAGTTCACGGCCATGGTGAACACGATGGGGGAAGACATTTACAAGCAGCCGTTCTGGGATGTGGTCGAGCAATTCGACGAGCCTATCAGCTGCTACAACTGCCATGAAAACGACCCGCAGTCGCTTACGGTGACGAACAAGTTCTTCGCCCGCGCCCTGGGTCCTGCGGATTCGCCTCAGGTGTCGAAAGAGGCGCAATCGTGCGGGCAGTGCCACAACGAATACTATTTCGACCCCGAGACCAAGGCCACGACCAATCCGTACACGGGCCTCGAGAACATGACGCCCGACGCGATCCTGGCCTACTACGACGAGCGCGGCTACAAAGACTGGGAGCACCCCGAAACGGGAGCCGCCATGCTCAAGGTACAGCATCCCGAGTTCGAAACGCTGTACGGCGGCGCGCAGACGTTCATGGTGAAGCAGGGTATGACTTGCGCCGATTGCCATATGGGCAAGAAGGTGGCCGAAGACGGCATCACCTACGTCTCCCATACCTGGAGAAGCCCGCTCGAGGATGAAGAGCTGATGGAGGCGAACTGCAATACGAGCGGATGCCATGCCTCCGACGAAGGCGGAATCGCGGGCAAAGTGGCTGCCATCCAGGCCGAGGAGGAAGCCCGCGTGACGGCGATCAGCGAGAAGATCGAGCAGATGATCGCGCGTGTTGCCGAGCAGCGCGAAAGCGGCGCGCTTTCGGGCGATGCGCTTGCCGAGGTGCAGCGCCTGCATCGCGTTTCTCAGTTCTATTGGGATTTCGTGATGGTCGAAAACAGCGAAGGCGCCCATAACCCCGAGCTGACCTTCGAGACGCTCGACAAGGCCGAAGCGGCCGTCGACCAGGCCCTTTCGATGCTGGCATAACGTAATCGGGGCACTTCGGATGAGGCGTGCGGCTGCGATGCCCGCCCGTGTCCGCGATGCCGCGCGGGCGCCCGCGCGGCATCGTTTCTGAAAAGGACGGGAGAGGAGAGGGATATGGCGGGGAAAGCGGCGCCCGGCGAGCGCGGTTTTCGGGCGCAGGCGGCCATCGCCGCCGTCGCGGCGTC
>USEZ01000120.1 GCA_900553775.1 uncultured Slackia sp.
TCGGAAAGAAACGCCTTCCGGGCCGGACTCAAATCGAGCTCCTCATCCCATGATGCGCCGCGTTTCGCGCCGACTATGCGCGCGGAATCGGAATACAGCATGAACAGCACGGTTTCCGCGATGCCTTCCACATCGGCGGCAGCCGCCGAAAAACGCATGCGCGCGTCGAGATCGCGTTCGAAAAAGCGGGCCAGGCCGAAATCGACGAGCGACACCGCCCCATCGTCGGAAAGAAGCACATTGGCCGGGCGGATATCGCCGTGCACCACTCCGCATGCGGCCATCCGCTCGGCAAGGGTTATCAGCCGCATGCCGACCGAGGCGATATCCCGGTCGGAAAAGCGCGCCCCTTCCGCAAGAAGGCGCTCCATCGATGCTCCTTCGCACAGGCTCTCGATGATGAAATACCGCTTCCGGCGCACAGACGGCATATACGCGGGGCGCCGTGGCGAAACGGGGGCCGCGTGCACGATGCCGAGCCAATGCGGAACGTCGTCGCATTCCTCCAAAAGAGAAAGCGCGGCGCATTCGGACCACACGGCCGCCCGCCTATGCGGCCCTCCGGCCGCCTTGACAAGCTTCGCAACCGCATGCGTATGCTTCGTCCGATGTTCGCCGGGCGCATCTCGCCCAGACTCGTCCGCCCGCTCGACCTCGAAGCACGAGCCGTAGCGCCCTTGGCCGAGCAGGCGGATAAGGCGGTAGCCGCCCGCCTGCCGACCGACGAGCCGCTTGTCCGCGCACGCCGTCGCATACCGCACGATGCGGCCGAAGGGCAGCCTTATACGCGCGGCGTTCCGCATGCGGGGCAGAATCGCGCATCGGGCGGAAGCGGCGCCCCGCAGCCTGAGCAAAAGCCGCCCCCTACGTTCTGCCCGCATTCCAGGCAGAACTTCGAACCGGCAGGAATCCGCGCCCCGCATCGCGCGCATGTCGCGCCGGGCACGCCGGGCGCGACGGGACGAGCATGCATCGTCGGCGCCTGCTGCGCAGAATACGGATCGGCGACGGGCCGGCGATATGCCATGCGCTTGCGCGCCGATGAAGACATCGATCCGGAAAACATTCCCATCAAGCCGCCGAAGCCCTGCTTCGGAGCGCCGTAATAGCCGCTGCCGCCATAGGCGCCGTGTTTTTTGCGCTTGCTCATGCTGAACGAGAACAGACCCATCGCAACTCCTTCCCATGCCGCCTTGCCCTTCCGAAGGCGCATTGCTTTCTTCGGCGAACTCTATCATGCGAAAAGGAGATTTTTCGCCGCAGCGCCGCATTCGGACGATTTGAAAGGCGCCCGTCGGCGTTCGGTTGAAAAACCGATGAAAACCGCCTTGCCCGAACGCCCGACGGCCGCGCTGCGATCACCAAGGCGAAGACGCCGCAGCCGCCGACGGGGCGAGGACCCCTTCGAGGTCGAAGAAATCGGGGATGAAGCTTTCCTGCGCGGCATCGCCGTCTTGCCAGAAATACTCGTCGCATCCGATGGAATCCGCGAAATCGAGCAGCTCCTCGTATTGCGCGGGCGTCACCTTGCGCTCCAGTTCGGGATGGCCGGTACACGATGCGGGCGGCGTATACTGGCTCATCATGCTCAACGTCACGCGATCGCCGTACATCTCGTGGACGAACCGCACGTTCTCCTTCGCCTCGTCGAGACGCCCCGGGAGCACGAGGATGCGCACGATGATGGCGGCGTCGGTGCGCGCCATGGCGGAAAGGGCCGAGCGGGCGATGCGCGGGTAGTCGGGAGCGTGCGAATACGCCTTCGCGCTTGAAGGGTCGGCATAGCGCATATCGGTCAGAAACGTGTCGACATCCCCGGCGATATAGGCGATCGTCTCCTGCGTTTCGTATCCCGACGTGTTCCACACGACCGGAAGCCGAAACCCCTCTGCGCGCGCCGAGCGCAACGCGGCGACGGCATGCGGCGCATAATGGGTGGCTGTGACCAGGTTCGCATTGAGCGCGCCCTGCTCCTGCAATTCGAGGAATATCCGCGCCAGGCGCGCGACGGAGATATCGGCGCCTACGCTGCCGTTGGCGATCGGCGCATTCTGGCAGTATACGCAGTGCAGCGGGCAGTGCGAGAAAAACACCGTGCCGCTGCCCGCATCGCCCGAGATAGGCGGCTCTTCCCAGAAATGAAGCGCCGCGCGCGCGACGCGCAGCCCATCGGCAGCGCCGCACACGCCGCGATGCCCTGCGGCGCGGTTCGCCCCGCACCTGCGAGGGCATAGCTCGCAATGCGTCAGATGCTCTTCGAACACGTTTTAGGCACCCTTCACTTTGCGCGCGATGCGGTCGGACACCGACAAATCCTCGCGGCGGTCTTTGCCCCAAAACACGATGGCCAGCATGTCGGGGCCGACGTGGCTGCCGATCACAGGCCCGATGCAGCTGTCCATGAACAGCACGTTCTCGTCCTGCTTCGCGACAAGGTCATGCAAGCGCTCCATATCTTTCGGACAATCGGCATGGCCTGTGACGACGTCTTGCGACGGATTGTCGGCATCGCGGCGTTCGAAATAGTATTCGACCAGCTGACGCACGGCCTTCTTGCGCCCACGGGCGACGCCTTTGAGCGACAGCCTGCCATCCACGCCGATCGTCAGAAGCGGCTTGACGTCGAGCTTCGAGCCGGCATAGGCAACCGAGTCGGGAATGCGGCCGCCGCGGCGCAGGCTTTCGAGGTCGTCTACCATGAACAGGGCGTTCACGAAATAGCGCGCCTCTTCGGCCCAGGCGGCAAGCTGCGCCGCCGTCAGGCCCTGGTCGCGCTGGCGGATGGCTTCGTAGACCAAAAGGGCCTCGGCCACCGAGGCGAGCTTCGTGTCCACGATATGAAGCTCAAGCTCGGGATAGCGCTCTTTCACCTGGTCATGCACGATCGTCGCGACGTCGTAGCTTCCCGAAAGCCCCGAAGAAAAGCTCAGATACACCGTGGGAACGCCGCTTTTCGCGGCATCCTCGAACGCCTGCGTGAACGCGGGAATGGACACCTGCGCGGTCGTGGGCTGCTCGCCTGCGCGCATGCGGCCGAAAAACTCATGGGGCGGCATGCTTTGCCCCAAATCGTCGAGATGCTCTTCGTCGCCGAACAGAAACGGGAAGCGGACCAAAGACACCCCTTCCCTGTCGACGACGGAAAACGGCAGATCACAGCATGAATCCACGATCAAATTGCACTGAGCGGCCATGAGGCTCCTTTCGAACGGCGGCATGTCGATGAAAACGGATGCGCCCCCGCTTTCGCGGAGGCGCCCCTTGAATCTTTACCGGACGAACGACACCAGATCGGGCGTTTCCGTAAGCTTGCCGTCGAGCGGCCGTTCGCACGTATACGCGATGCCCATCGCAGGGCCGACGTGCAATCCGACCACCGGGCTTACCGGCAAGACGCGGACGGAGCGCCCCAGAAACGGCTCGACTTTCGAGCGGGCCCATTCGATGGCGTCGTCGGGCGAACCGATATAGTGTACCACGGCATCCTTGAGGCCTTTCGATTCCACATCGGCTTTAAACCGATCGAACGCCTGGGCGATGGCTTTTTTCTGCGTGCGCGCCTTGGCGATATCGACAGGCAGGCCGTCGCGCACGGTAAGCACGGGAACGATATGCACCAGATTGCCGAGCAGGGCCTTCGCCGCGCCGATGCGCCCGCCTTTCTGCAGAAACGTCAGGTTCGTCGGGGCGAACAGAAACCTCGTGCGCCCGACCGCATCGGCGGCGGCGCGGGCGCTTTGTTCGAGCGTGCATCCCGCCTTGACGGCTTCGAGCGCGGCGAGCACGCAGTAAGCCTGGTCCCATCCGGTGGAATAGCTGTCGACGATAGCCGCCTTGAACCCGATATTGCGCGCATGTACGGCGCGGGCGGCGCGCAGGGCGCCTTCCATGGTTCCCGACATCTTCGAAGAGATGAACACGCCCAGCACCTCGTCGCCTTCGGCGGCGGCGCGCTCGAAGTATTCCTCGAACGCCTGCTGGGACGGCTGAGACGACGTGGGAATGCCATCGGCCATGTCGGAAATCCTGCTATAAAACGCATCGAGGTCCATCGTGGCATCGACATGCTCGACTCCGCCTTCGTTCACATAAAGGCTGATCACGTCGATTCCGGCCTCGCGGGCGTCGGACTGGGGGAAAGAGGCCACCGAATCGGTAAGAATCTTGATCATGGCATACTCGTTTCATCGAAGCGCCTGACGGCGCGAACACACTTCATGCCGCATTGTAGACCACGGCATCGCCTCGCGCGGCAGCGATTCGACGCCCCCATGAAACCGCCGTTGCAAACGGCGCGTCAGCGCCCCCGCGAAAGCGGCGCGCAGGCGGCGCGCAGGTCGGCGGCCATATCGGCGCGGCGATGCCACAGGCCCTCTTCCAGGCCCACGGGATACGAATGGGGATTGAGAAAGCGTTTCTGGGACTCGTCGAGATGCGCAAGCCCCTCGCTCGTGCGCTCGCGCGCCGCCATCGCGCTGCGCTCCTCGGCAGGCAGCACCGAGACGCCGCCGCGCGCGAGCGGGGCGAGCAACGTCTCGCAGGCAAGGCCCGCGAGCTCTTTGCGGCGCAGGATATCGGCGGGATCGATGATGATCTCGCGCTCGGAGATGCTCTCGTTCACGTCGAATACCATATCCCCGGCAAGACGGCCGTCGACGAAGCGGTACCGGCGCACGTCGAGCACGCCGGGAAGGGTCAGCTTCGACGACTGCTCGGACACTTTCAGACGCGCCGACCACGCCGCGTCCGCACGATCTTTCGTCGCCGAAAGCTTGTATACGCCGCCGAGCGAAGGCTGGTCGTAGGCCGTGGCAAGCTTCGTCCCCACGCCCCACGAAGAGACGGGCGCGCCCTGGTCGCGGATGGACTTGATCGTGTATTCGTCCAAATCGTTGGAAAGCACGATGCCGCAATCGGAAAGCCCCGCCGCATCGAGACGCTCGCGGGCGTAGCGGGCAAGCCATGCCAGATCGCCCGAATCGATGCGGATGCCCGCCAGGCGCTCGCCGCGCTCGCGCATTTCCAGACCGACCGTTATCGCATGCTCGATGCCGCGCTTCACGTCGTAGGTGTCGACCAGCAGCACGCAGTTTTTCGGGAACGCCTTCGCGTAGGCGCGAAACGCCTCGAGTTCGCTGTCGAAGGCCATCACCCACGAATGGGCATGCGTCCCCGACACCGGAATGCCGTACAGCTTGCCCGCCATCACGTTCGACGTCGATGCGCAGCCGCCGACGACGGCCGCACGGCTCGCCCACAAAGACCCGCCCGCGCCCTGGGCGCGTCGCAGGCCGAATTCGGCCACGGGCGTTTCGGCCGCAAGACACACGCGCGCCGCCTTCGTCGCGACGAGCGTCTGGAAGTTCATGCAGCACAGAAGCGCCGTTTCGAGCAGCTGGCATTGCAGGATGGAGCCCGTCACGCGCACGATGGGCTCCATGGGAAACACCACGGTGCCCTCGCGCACGGCGTCGATGTCGACCGTCAGGCGCAGCGTGCGCAAAAACGCCAGGAATTCGGGAGCGAACAGGGCCCCGCCGCCCGGAGCGTCGATGGAGGAAAGATAGGCGATGTCATCGTCGGAGAAAGAAAACCCGTCCACCATCTCGGCGAGCTGCGCCGAGCCGCAGGCGATGGCGAACCCGCCCTTGAAGGGGTTCTCGCGGAAAAACATGTGGAAGCACGCCTGCTCGTCGGCCTTGCCGCACGCCCAATACCCCTGGGCCATCGTAAGCTGGTAAAGGTCGGTCAAAAGCGCATAGGCGAGCATGGGCTTGTCTTCGCTTCGAAACGATGCGGCGGCCATGGGAAAGCTCCTCTCGAATTCGACGGCGGGCGGTGCGCTCGCCCTGTGCAAAACCGCCGCACGGTTTTCGTGCGGCGGACGATGTTTTCTCTAGTCCTG
>USEZ01000121.1 GCA_900553775.1 uncultured Slackia sp.
AAGGTAGAGCGGCTTGTTTCGCCCGAAACGATCGGAGAGCCGGCCGAACGCCAACGACGACACGATGGCCAGCAGCATGGGAAGCGTGCTGATGAAGCCGGACAGCGTCGGGTCGACGCCCTGCTGCTGCATGAAGGTGGGGCCGAAGCTCAGCACGGCCATCAGCGTCATGTTGAAGACGAGGAAGGCGGCGAAGAACAGCAGGATGGACTTCGAGGGGCTCTTCAGCAGCTTGTCGGCGAACAGGCCCGCCACCGGACCCGCGATGAGGCCGATGCCGTAGGTGCGGATGAGGCCGACGATGTTCACGAGGTTGCCGTCGGCGTTGAAGCACTGCGTGAGGTACGGCGTGGTGTAGGTAGCGCCCTGGTACACGGCGTAGCAGGCGAAGTATGCGACGCAGGCCCAGATGACGCCGGGGTGCTTGATGGCCTGGATGGCCTCCTTGACGCTGAACAGCTTGGCGTCCTTGTTGATCTCGCCCTTGAAGTCGGGCATGAAGATGTAGGACAGGATGCCGAGCAGCGCGATGATGGCGCCCAGGAAGATCAGCACGACCTGGATGCCGTCGGCGGGCACCGGGATGGCGGCCACGATGGCGGCGTTGATCAGGCCGATGATCAAGCCCACGGCGCCATAGATCGAGTAGCTGATGCCGATCTTGGTGGGATACTCGTCCTCTTCGCAGCACAGGCGGATGACCTTGAAGCGAGTGCCCCACCAGATGAGGATCGACGTGATGCCCATGCCGCCGAAGAGCACGTAGCACATCGTGACGGACGGCAGGGTGGCATAGACGAAGGTCAGAATCGCGGTGCCGATGAAGCCCCACGTCGCCAGCGTGCGCATGCGGAACTTGTCGGCGAGCACGCCCGAAGGCAGATAGAAGATAACGGCCGCGATGCCGTAGAACGACACCATGGCGCCGAGGTCTGCGTTGGTGCAGCCGAGGCCCTGCATCAGAGGATCGTAGAACACGTTCTTCAGATACATGGGCGTGTAGATGATGGAGGAACCCATCGAGATGAGGATGATCAAGAACCACTTATGAAAGCCCGTCAGGTCCTTGTACGTCACCTCGCCCTTGCTTTTAGCAAGAAAAGACATGTGATTTCCCTTTCTCAAAATCCGCGGCCGCGAGACGGTCCGCGGAATTCCCAACACCCCTTTGCTTTCTTAGAGAGGTCCCGGCACCGCGTTCGTGCGCGATGCGCGAAACGCAAGACTCCTCTAAGACTCGCGGGATGGAACCGCCGCGAAGCGGTTCTGTCGCTTCGGCCCCCTCGCCGAATATCGGTTCGCCTCCTCTCACGAAACGATGCCTCTTCGCTGCGCCGGGTTTCGATGGCCTTCCCGCACGCTGCGAATCAGATGTGGATATCTTGTGCTTGAGAACAGGCGCTGCCATCGCGCAAACGCCGCTAAAAGCGCTTTACTCAAGTTGCAATGAGCATCGCGATCGTTCATACTCAAAATCAAGCGATGCGATGACCTGGAGTAATTTGGCATCATTCCACAAGGCCTGTTGAGGCATCGATACGAATGCCGGCTGCGTAACGCGCGGGGGAAGCGCGCCTTACGCCCGAAAACCGATGGATTTATCCTATCGGTAGAGCGGTTTTCTTTCGGAAAGGGGATATGGGCATGGCCGAAACGAACGAACCGAAAGCATTTCTTTCGCCGGAAAAACGCGAGCGCTGGGGAGTGCATTACTTAGGCATCAGCTTGATTCTGGCATGGTATTACTGCCTGTGGTTCACGCCGAACGTCTTCGTATCCACCCCCATCACCGACGCGAACGTGACCTTCTCCTGGCTTGCTACCCTGCTGCTGACGGGCATCGCGTTTCTCGCCATCCCGCTTTGCGCGAAAAAGGTCCGTTTCTGGGAGCACCCCGGCATCGCGGTCGGCTTCGGCGTGGCGACAAGCGTCGCCACGGTCGCTTTCGGCGGCATCTCCCAGGCGATCACCACGCCTTTGCTCGCCCTGATCGTCTTTCCCGCCCTCTTCGGCGTCTGCAACGCCGTGCTCTGGGTCGCCTGGGGCGAATTCCACGCTCGTCGCAAATCGACGTTTTCACTCAGCAAATTCGTCTTCATGTTCGGCATCGTGATGTTCGCGTCGGTCGGAATCGCGGCGGTGCTGCCCCATTACGTCGTCGACGTCTTCGTCGCCCTGATGCCCTTGGCAAGCGCTTTCGTCTATGCCAAGGAAAACCGCGAGCTCGGCGATTCCGACCTGCCCGTGCTTTTGCCGAAGGCGACGCGCACGAAGGCGTTTCGCGCCACCGCCATCATCTCGCTCGCGATCTTCGCCACCTGTATGGCGTGCTACTTCAACATCGCCATCATCCCCACCGAAGACCTCCTTGACGACGGGCTGTCCTACACGGTGGGCATCATGGGATCTGCGCTCGTCTGCCTTGCGACGGCATTGATCCAGAAGATGACCGGCAAAGCCGCGTCGTATCGCATCCTGCCGTGGCTTATCGTGGCCTGCATCGTGGGCCTTGCGCTGTTCGCGAATCAAGACCGCGTCTTCTTCAACGCCTCGTTCGTCATCACGGTCACCCTCGCGGGCATCATGGAGGTGTTCCTCATCGCCTACTTCGGAGCCCTCTCGGTCAAGGGACACCTTTCCGCCGTGTTCGCATTCGCCATTTCGAGCGCCGTGGTGCGCCTGGGCTTTTTCATGGGCGACGCTTTGGCCGTGGCCTACGAGCACAATGCGTTTCTGTACGAGAACTTCACGCACGAGACTTCGCTTCTGTTCGTCTGCCTGCTTGCGGCTATGATTATCGCCCTCTTGCGCCAAGAACACGCTATTCTGCAGCTCACCAAAGCCCCCGTCGGACCCTCCGAGATAGAGGAGGTCTGCGATGCGGCGATCGAGGAGTTCTCGCTTTCCAAGCGCAAAGGCGAGGTGCTCAAGTACATCGCACGCGGCTACACGGTGGACAACATCTCGAAAAAGCTCGTCATTTCTCCCTACACCACGCAAACGCACGTGCGTCATATCTATTCGAAAATGCATGTGCATAAGCGCAGCGAGCTGCTCGACTACATCAACATGCATCGCGGTGAAAACGAATAACGGGGCCGTCCTCCCCCGCCCCGCCCTCAAGCCCGCGCCCTTCCTTCTTCGTCAGGGCGCGGGCTTTTTTGTGCCGCGGCAAGCGCTTCCCGGCCCGCCATACGCAGCCGCGTGAGTCCGACGCTGCACAGGGCCGAAGACTTGCGTTTGGCCGAAGGACTGCGCATGCCGAAGAGCTGCGCGGTTTTCAGCGCATTGGGGAAAATTTTTACGGCTATGCCGCACATGCTTTCGATTCGCACTGAAGATACGCCGCATAATGAGTAGATTTGTAGCGTATCTTTCCCTTCCAATTGCTGTAAGTCGTTTTACGAGGGAGTTTTTGCGGCATACCCGAAAATTTCTGCCCTCGGACGCCTTTATTACAGCATATTCGATGTCGAGCCGCGATTTCGAATTGCCCGCGACCGATTCGAGGCACAATCGCGCATTGCCCGCAACCGATTCGCGTCGGATCCGTCTATCTGAAATCGACCTCGATGACGATGCAGATCAGAATCATGAAACCCACCCGTAGGAACACGAGCGGCACGACGATGCCGAACGGACGGCAGACGGGCATCGAACGACGATACCGGACGGACGGCGGACGCGCATCGAGCGCTGATACGACGAATCGGCCTCTGCCTGCAAAGCGGGTGGTTTTCTCAGCGCGGCCACGCGCGGGCAGCGCGAACGCCCTGCCCGCCTTCATCGAGCACTGTGATTGGGAACGTCCGCACAGCGCGTGCGGGGACCTGCCCCCGATGTCGCGAATCGCCGGCGTAAACAACCCGTTGGCACACAACACCTAGCCGATGGTTTTAATTGGAGCGTCCAAGATTAGGAACGCGGTTCGATGCCTGCTGACCAGCGCCGCCAGGTTAGAGGAAGCCGTCAACACAAAAACGGAAGGCCCCTTGACGGGGCCTTCCGTTCGCCTTGAAACCAAGTCAGGCTTCTATGCCGATCCGTGGTCGCACATCGGCGGTTGCGAGCCGTTTCGGGCGGTCTTTGCACCCGAAACGGCGGAAATCTTAGCCGAAACGATACTCGACACCCATCGTGGGCTGGGGATTCTCCCATTTCTCGACGATGGTGTCGCCGCAGGCGATGCGGCAGGTGCCGCACTCGAGGCAGCCGGCGTAGTCGAAGGACTGCTTGCCGTCCTCGTCACGCTTGTACAGCGCGGCCGGGCATACGCGGATGAGCTTGTCGAACTCGGCCGGGTCGCATGCCTCGGCGCCGCCCTTGAGTTCGATATGCGCGTTGGATTCGTCGACCTCGTATTTGTTCAGCGACAAAAATTCGTCGACGTTCACCGTGAATTTGATATCGCTCATAGTGCCTTCATCGCTCCTCGAACGTCTTTCAACAGATTCATGATGCCCAGCTGCTTCACAATCGGCATCATGGACTTCTTCATGGGCGCAACGGGGCTGCCGTCCACGACGAACATGGTGTTCATCATGTCGCGCACCATCTCGGGATAGCCCTCGAACATGCGGTTGAAGTTCTCCATGAACGCGGGCACGTTCTTGAACTGACGCAGGTCCTTCATGACGAAGGAGTTCTCCAACGCATCGACGTAGCGCTGCAGGCCCGCTTTGGAGGTATCGCCCGCGTCGAGCGCCTCGACGGCCGCCTTGCCTGCCATCTGGCCTGCGGCGACGGCGTAGTCCATGCCGCGCACGGTATAGCCCAGATTGATGCACATCGTGGCGTTGTCGCCCGCGATCATCACGCCGTCGGCGATCAGTTCGGGCATCGTGGTGATACCGCCTTCGGGAACCATATGGCCGGAATGCTCGACCAGCTTGGCGCCTTTGAGCACAGGAGCCACCTCGGGACGATTCTTCAAATCCTCGAGCATCTGATACACGGGCGTCTTGCCGTGATTCATCGTGGCCTCGATGCCCGCGACGATACCCAGCGAGATGGAATCCTTGTTGGTGTAAATGATGCCGCCGCCGAAGGTGCCGTGCGTCGCATCGCCTGCGAACAGCCATGCGGTGCCCTCGCCCGGATTGCACTGGAAGCGCTTCTCGATCTCTTCTTCGGGAAGCTCGTAGACCTGCTTGATGCCAACGGCCATCTGGGAAGCGGAGGGGCGTTTCGCGCCCACGGCCTGCTCGACCAGAAGCGAATTCGCGCCGTCGCACAGCACCACCACGTCGGCGGTGATTTCGTCTTCGCCGGCGAAGATGCCGACCACCTTGCCGGATTCGTCTTTCACCAGCTTTTCGACCGCGATGCCGTAGATGTACTCGGCGCCGGCGTTTTCAGCCTGCTCGGCCAGCCACTGGTCGAAAGGCCCGCGAAGCACGGTGTAAGACTCCTGGCCGTCCTTCAAAAGGTCGTCGGAGGCGAAATCGATGGTGAAGTTCGAATCGGGAGACATCAGAGAGATGCGCTCGTGGGACACTTTGCGCTCGAAGGGAATCTCGTCGAAGTTGTCGGGGAACACGGCGCGCAGGCAATGTCCGTAGATGCGGCCGCCCGTCATGTTCTTCGCACCCGCGAAGTTGCCGCGCTCGACCACGAGAACCGATTTGCCCGCCTTGGCAAGCTCGTAAGCGGCGACGGAGCCAGCGCAGCCGGAGCCGACGACGATCGCGTCGAAGTCTGCCATTGACCCATCCTTTCCTTGGTGTGGTTAACGAAAGGCCGGCACGGAAAGCCCCGTGCCGGCCCATGATGCAAAAGACGGCTTACAGAGCGGCGATCAGCGCAGGCAGGACGGTGTTGAGGTCGCCCACCAGACCGTAGTCGCACTGTTTGAACACAGGAGCGTTCTTGTCCTTGTTGATTGCGAACAGCGTGGTC
>USEZ01000122.1 GCA_900553775.1 uncultured Slackia sp.
CTATCTTTGGAGGGCGTTTTCCTTCGAGGCCGACGAGGTATTTTTGGCAACGGCCGCCGACGACCGCACGTGCAAGGAATGCGAACTCATGCTGGGCGATGATTCCTCGGGCATGAAATCCCAGGCAGAAATCGCCGCGATCGCCCGCACCGCGCCCGATTGCGCGCAGCGTTTTCGCGGCGAATACACGAAGCTGTTCGTGGGTCCCGGCAAGCTTCCCGCTCCGCCTTGGGAATCGGTCTATGTGTGCGGCGAAGATTTGCTGTTCCAGCAAAGCACGCTTGCGGTGCGCCAGGCGTTTCGCGCGGCGGGCTATCGGGCTTCGGGCTATCCGCACGAGGCGGACGACCATCTGGCAACAGAGCTGCATTTCATGGCGACGCTTGCCGAAGACGCAAAGCGCGCCTGCGAAAAACACGATGACGAACGGCTTCGCCTGGCGCTTTCCCGACAGCTCGTGTTTCTGTCCGAGCATCTGAACGTCTGGCTGCCCGCCTTCGTGCAGCGCCTTCGCGAGCAGGCGCCTTCGTCTCTGGGGGCCTTCTATCCGGAATTCGCCGCGCTTGCGGCCGAGGTGTGCAAGGCTGATTCGTCGGCCTTAGGCGAACTGATGGCCTGACGGCGGCCGTTCGAAGGCTGTGCGGCCTGCACCGCGCGCGCCGTCTCGCATAGCGCGCCGCGCTTATACGGTGCAGCATGCCTTTCATGACGCGGGAGGGGGGGAGTGCGCTTCATGGGCAACGTGAAAATAAAGACCAAGTTCGCCGTGCTTTTGGCGGGGCTGATTATCGTGTCGCTGCTTCTGAGCACGGCGTGGATGTCGAACACCCAGCGCGAACAGACCGAAAACGAACTGCGCGAAAAAGGCATCGCCCTTGCGCAGCAGATGACCGCCGTGTGGGATTTCATGTCGGCGAACCAAGACCGCTTCGAAGCGACGGCATATGCGGAAAACGGCGCCTACCAGGGGCTTCATTGCGCAGTTGCCGGTCGCAGCATCGGCAAGCTGTTCACCATCGAGTCGGACTACATAACCAGGTTCGTCAACTTCGAGCCGCGCAACAGCGAAGACGAACCCGACGAATTCGAGGCGGCGGCGCTTGCGGCCTTTAACGAAAGCGCGGACGCGAAAGACTACTACGCCATCACGCACTATGAAGGTCGCGAGGTGTTTCGCTACGTCGCCCCGATGAAGATTCAGGAAAGCTGCCTTGAATGCCATGGCGGCCCGCGCGGCGAAATCGACGTGACGGGCCACGAGAAGGAAGGCTGGGAGCTTGACGACGTGGGTGGCGCCATCAGCATCGTGATGCCCATGGATTTGTATCAGGCGGCCGAGCGCGACAACGTGGTGCAAAATGTGGTGTTCTTCATAGGTGTTCTGGTGGCCTGCCTTTTGGTGGTCTATGCGGCGCTGAGCCATTTGGTGACGGCTCCGCTGCAGCGGATTCGCCATGGCGTCGAGCGCATTCAAGAAGGCGACCTTGGCGTGCGTATGGACGAAGAAGAGTCGTCGTTCGAGCTGCGCCTGCTTGCGGCCGAATTCAACAAGATGGCCAACGATCTGGTCGAGCTCTACGACGGTCTTGAAGCCCAGGTGAAAGACCGCACCAAGCGCCTCGCGCAGGCCAACGAGCTGCTTGAAAGCCAGCGAGAGCAGCTTGAGCGCGCCAACGAGATGCTTCGAAACGACAACAAGTACAAGTCCGACTTTTAGCCATGATGAGCCACGAGCTGCGTACGCCGCTTACCTCGATCATCGCGTTCGCCGAAATGCTGAACAGGGAAGGCGCCCCGAAAGACGAGAAAGAGGCCGAAATCCGCCGCGAAATCGAGGCGAACAGCCGCGTGCTGCTGCTGATGATCAACGACATTCTTGAAATGAGCAGGCTCGATGCGGGCAAGACCGAGGTGGCCTGCGAGACGATCGACCTGGGAGACGTGGTGGGTCTGGTGCAGTCGGTGGTCGCGCCGCTCGCACGTCGCAACGGCATCGCGTTCTCGTGCGAGATAGAACCCGACGTTCCGCTGATCACGGGCGATTTCGAAAAGGTTCGCCACGTGGTTGAGAACCTGTGCGGCAACGCGATGAAGTTCACGCCCGAAAACGGGTCGGTCGCCCTTTCGGTGAGCTATCGCCGGGCAACCGGCGACGTGCTCATACGCGTCGCCGACACGGGCATCGGCATTGCCGAGCAAGACCAAGAGCGCATTTTCGAGCGCTTCGTGCAGGTTGATTCGTCGGTGTCGCGCAAATTCAACGGCACGGGCTTGGGCCTGGCGCTTGCCAAGGAATACAGCGAAATGCACGGCGGCTCCATTTCCGTCGAAAGCGCACCGGGGCACGGCTCCGTTTTCACGGTGCGTTTGCCCGTGAAGGCGAAAAGCTGCGCGCTTCGCCCGGACGCGCAGACGCAGGCATGATGCCGCATGGAAGAATCAAGCGAACGCGCTATCATGGTGCGCGCGTTTTCATAACGAAGGGGGATGGCTGAACAATACAAAGTCATGCTGATCGACGACGACAAGGGTGTTCATACGCTTATGAAACGTATTATCGAGGATGCGGGATACCGATATTGCGCCGCTTACAACGGCGACGACGGCTTGAAGATGCTTTCCAAGGAGCATCCTGACCTGCTGCTTCTCGATGTGATGATGCCGGGGACGAACGGGTTCGACGTTTGCCGCGAAATTCGCGAACGAGGGCGTCGCATTCCGATCGTCTTCCTTTCCGCGAAAGGCGACATCGTGGATAAGAGCATCGGCTTCAAGGCGGGCGGCGACGATTACGTGGTGAAGCCGTTCAGCCCTGACGAGCTGCTTTTGCGCATCGAAGCGCACCTGCGCCGCCACAAGTCTGACCTGGCATTTGCCAAGGCGGTCAGCCGCGAGGGAAGCAACAAAACGGGCGATCTGGAAATCCTGTTCAACCGCTACGAGGTTTTGCTGCGCGGCAAGCCGGTCGAGCTGACGGCCAAAGAGTTCGAAATCCTTGCGCTTTTGGCGTCGAGCCCAGGCCAGGTGTTCACGCGCAACCAGATATTCGAGCACATCTGGGGCCGCGAAAGCCAGGTGGACGAGAACAGCATCACGGTGTTCATGCGCAAGATCCGCGAAAAGATCGAAGACAACCCGTCGCAGCCGAAATACCTGCTCACCGTGTGGCGCGTGGGGTACAAGTTCGCCGAGCGGGTGTAGCGCAATACGCGCGAGCAAGATGCAGGATGGGGAAGCGCGATGCTTGGCAGGCTCGTAATGACACGAAACGACGCTTGCGGCAACCGATTCGCGTTTTCATCGCATCGAAAAATCGGTAAGCGGTTTTGTATGCACGGTCAAATGACTTTCTCCTGTCCAAGTTCTGTTTTTATGCGTGAATGCCGACTTTGATTCACTTCTCATGCAGAGAGGCCTTCGCCAGGCGTACAATTCATCGCTACGGATTAACTGGGGGAAGGTTGTTGCATGGACATTGTCGGCATACTCAATCAGATCGATGCCGTCGTGTGGGGCCCGTTGATGATTTGTCTTCTGCTGGGCTCTCACATCTTTCTGACGATTCGTACGGGCTTCATCCAGCGCAAGCTGCCGCAGGCCATCAAAATGTCCGTTGTCAAAGACGAGGATAGCGAAGGCGACGTGAGCCAGTTCGGCGCGCTTGTCACCGCACTGGCGGGCACGATCGGAACGGGTTCGATCGTCGGTGTGGCAACCGCCATCATCGCAGGCGGCCCGGGCGCGGTATTTTGGATGTGGCTCACGGGCGTGTTCGGCATCGCCACGAAATACTCCGAGGTCTACGCGGCCGTGAAGTATCGCGTGAAAGACCATAAGGGCGAGATGCTCGGCGGCGCGATGTATGCGTGGGAGCGCGCCTTCAAACGCAAGGACGGCTCCATTCCCTGGTGGGCGAAGCTCGGCGCCGTTTCGTTCGCGCTGTTCGCCATCGTCGCCACCATCGGCACGGGTTCGGCCGTGCAGTCGGCCGCCATGACCGGCATCATCGAATCGAACTTCCCGGGCATTCCCACGTGGGCCATCGCCCTGGTCATCACCATTTTGGTATCGCTTGTCATCTTCGGCGGCGTGAAAACCGTTTCCAACGTGTGCGAGAAGCTCGTGCCCTTCATGGCGATCGCCTATACGGTGGGCTGTTTCGTGATCATGGCGTACAACTGGGAATATATCGCCCCCGCATTCGCGCTGATCTTCGAATGCGCGTTCACCGCCAAGGCCGCGTTCGGCGGCGCGGTGGGCAGCGGCATCATGGTGGCTTTGCAGTTCGGCTGCGCCCGCGGCCTGTTCTCCAACGAGAGCGGCCTGGGCTCGGCGCCGATCGTGGCGGCCGCTGCGGCCACGAAAAACCCCGCCCGCCAGGCGCTTGTCGCCATGACGGGAACCTTCTGGTCCACGGTGGTCATCTGCGCCATCACGGGCATCGTTCTCATCTCTACGATGCTCGCGCATCCCGGCATCGTCGAGGGCGGCAGCATCAAAGAGGGTGCGGCCCTTGCCAGCGCGGCGTTCGCCACCATCCCGTACCTGGGCACGCCTATTCTGGTGATCGGCATGGTCAGCTTCGCATACTCCACCATTCTGGGCTGGAGCTATTACGGCAACCGTTGCGCCACGTATCTGTTCGGACGCAAGGCCATCCGTCCGTATCAGATACTCTATGTGCTCGTCGGATTCTTGGGCGCGATCGGCGTGGGCGACGTGGTGTGGACGGTTTCCGACATCGGCAATGCGCTCATGGCGGTCCCCAACATCATCATGGTGCTGCTGCTTTCGGGCATGATCGCGCGCGAGACGAAGCACTACGTCTACGAAGACCATCTCGACGAGGCATACGAAGAGGAAATTCCCGTCATCGACGCGAAATAGCGATCGGATATCGGCCTGAGGCGCGGCGGCGAATCGGATACGGTTCGCCGCCGTATTTTTTTTCAACGTCCGAAGCGTGCGACGGCTGCTCTTTCCGCCTTTCGCCGCCTGCTTTGGCGCTTTAGCGCGCAAAAGTACTCGCGATGCCGCCGCGCCTGCGTACGCCCCGTATAATCCGTCCATTCGCTCGCGGAAGACGGCTTTTCGCGAATCGGCTGCGTCTGTACGGCGCGCGGACACGAGGGGGCGCCATGGATATCGTCGGCGTGATCAATCTGGTGGACAGTTGGGTATGGGGCCCGCTGACCATCGTCATCCTGCTGGGGTCGCATATCTTTCTCACCATTCGCACGCGCTTCATCCAGCGCAAGCTTCCCCAGGCCATCAAACTGTCGGTTACGCCCGACCCCGATGCCGAGGGCGATATCAGCCAATTCGGCGCGCTGACCACGGCGCTTTCGGCCACGATCGGCACGGGCAACATCATCGGCGTGGCTACCGCCGTCATCGCAGGCGGCCCGGGCGCGGTTCTGTGGATGTGGCTCACGGGCGTGTTCGGCATGGCGACGAAATACTCCGAGGTCTACGCCGCGGTGAAATACCGCGTGAAAGACGCCAAAGGCGAGATGCACGGCGGCGCGATGTATGCGTGGCGTCGCGCGTTCAAGCGTCCTGACGGGTCGGTTCCCTGGTGGGCCAAGGTCGGGTCGGTGGCATTCGCCCTGTTCGCGGGCATCGCGTCGCTCGGCATCGGGTCGGCCGTGCAGTCGAGCTCCATGGCGGGCGTGATCGACTCCAATTTCCCCGGCATCCCGATGTGGGCGATCGGATTGGCCATCGCGATCATGGTGTCGATCGTCATCTTCGGCGGGGTGAAGGTCATTTCGCGCGTGTGCGAGAAGCTCGTGCCCTTCATG
>USEZ01000123.1 GCA_900553775.1 uncultured Slackia sp.
GTCGCGCAGGCGAAACGTGCGTGCGACGAGGCCGAAGAGCGCCTTGCCGTTGCTGCCGCCGCGCTCGACGAGGCCCGCCGCACTGCCGCGCCTTGTTTCGCTGCCGCGGTGAATGCGTTTCTCGCCCGCCTTGAAATGGGGTCGGCCGAGCTTCTGTGCGATTTTTCCGAACTCGAGCGTGCCAAGTGGTTGCGCGCCGGTTCTTCCAAGATGGAGTTTTTCTATCGCGCTTCGTCGGGCATGACGCCGCGCCCTCTGGCGCGTATCGCCTCGGGCGGCGAGGTGAGCCGCGTGATGCTTGCGGTCAAGGCGGTGCTCGGGGCGGCCGATACGATCGATACGCTTGTGTTCGACGAAGTCGATGCGGGGGTTTCGGGTTCGGCGGCGCTGTGCCTTGCCGAGGTGCTGCGCGATCTTGCTGAAACCCATCAGGTCATCGTGGTAACGCATCTCGCCCAGATCGCCGTGCGTGCGCAGACGCATTACGTTGTGAAAAAGACGGAAGGCGAAGAGGGCGTGCCCACGACGGAGCTTTGCGCGATCGACGGCGAGGAGCGGGTGCGCGAAGTGGCCCGCATGCTGTCGGGCGATGAAAGCGATGCGTCCGTCGCGCATGCTCGCGAAATGATAGAGAAGATCGCTCGGTAAAGGCGTTTTCGGCCGATGCAGCCGGTTTTTTTGAAAGGGGAAGCGTCAAGTCCCAGAAAAAGTCGAGGCCCGGAGGGGAGCCGGGCCTCGCACAAGGAGGGGGATAAACGGCTCGAAGCCGTTTGCTGCTCGTTGGCAGACAAGGGAAGGAGGGGAAGCCTTCGCGCTTGCAGTGCCTATTATAGAAAGGCGGTTTCGAGAAAATATGACGCGCCTGTGGAGGTCTGGTGTATGGCCTTATCTGCATCTTTGATTGAACGAGCAAGCCATAGGCATACGCTATCGGTCGAGCGTGCTCGCGTGGGGGCTGCGAAAAACATCCTGAAAAAGAATCGAGGCCCGGAAGGGAAGCCGGGCCTCACACAAGGAGGGGGATGGACGATGCTCGAAGCATCGTGTACTGCTCGTTGGCAGGCAAGGGAAGGAGGGGAAGCCTTCGTGCTTGCAGTTCGTAGTATAGCCGGGCGGTTTTAAGAACCTATGACGCGGATGTGTGTGTCCGGTGTGCAAGATGACGGAAAGGTGCAGCGCGATCAACGGCGCGGTAACCGGGGCGGGTTCGGTGCGCGCTCTGCCCGCTTGCCGGCGAACGGGCGAGCGGAAGCGTTGCGTTACAATGGCGCGAGTTGTTTGCAAAGCGCGGATCGTCCGCTGGCTCTTTTTGCGCGCGGACGTCTGATGCATGCGATGGCCGCTTCCGTCACGCTTGCGGGGGCGTGTCTTAGGTTTTGTTTCGTAAGGATATTTTTCGAAAGGTGTTCGTTATGGCCGATATCGAAATCCGTTTCCATAAAGACATGCTGGTTCTTTCGGCTCCCGTCGACTACGCGCTCGAACGTCAGGGGGTCGACATGGCGGCAGATGGCGAGTTCGTCAGCCTGATGGAGCCGGAAACCGTGCGCGATGCCATGAAACTCGAGGTAATGGCTGGCGCGCATTGCTTGGTTACGAATACCGAAGGCATATGCGAATCCCGATTGGCGCACAAGCGCATGGGCGGTCGCGCCGAAGAACTGGCGCAGGCAGCTCTTGCGTGCGTTCAGGAATGCAAGCCGCAGCATGTCGTATGCGAAGTAGGTGCCTGCGGTTTGCCGCTCGACGCTGCAAGCGAGGCTTCGCGTCTGCAGAATATGGAGCAATATGAACATGCCGTTCGTGCATTCGGCGATGCGCCCTACGATGCCGTGTTGCTCAACGGCTTGCGAAGCGTGCAGGATGTTCGCTGCGCGATTCAAGGCGCGCGAAACGCAACCGATCGCCCCGTGTTCGCTTCGGTCGACCTTGACGACGAAGGCCTGTTTGGCGGTTGTGCGATCGACGAAGTTGCCGCCGCACTCGACGCTGCCGATGTGGTCGGTATATCGTGCGCGGCAGATGCGCAAACGTGTGCTGCGGCGGTGCGCCGCCTGGCTTCGCTGACCAATAAACCGCTTTTGGCGCAGATTCGCATCAAGGCGGCAACGCAGGCCGAAAAAAGGCGCGCCATGCTGGGAACGCCCATTCCCGGAAACCCCTATGCGCTTCCCGACGCCTTGGCCGATGCGGCGATCGTCTTGCGTGCGGCGGGCGCGCAATTCTTGCGTGTGTGCGGACAGGCAACCCCTGCATGCACGGGAGCTTTGGCCGTAGCCGTTGCCGGCACCGATTGCGTGCGATAAAAGAAGGAGCGAAGCGAATGGCACTGCTCGAGCGAAGCGAATCGTACGGAGAGCTCCAGCGCGTCGTCGACTATCTCTACAAGAATGCCCGTCTTGTCGAGCGTCTCGATGTGATCTTGGCGGCGGAAACATTCGACATATGCGCCGATCTGCGCGAAATCGTGGAATTGCTGCCGCCTGGCAGTTATACGCGCATCGCATTGTGCGTTCAGCTGAATTCCTCCATTGCCGGCCATGGGTGGGGCTATACCTACGGAACGGTGGAATAAGGCTTCTCTCTATATATAGGGAACTTGCAAGGAGCTGCCGTGCCGGTCGCGTCGATGCGAATTGCCGGTGCGGCAGTTTGCGTGGTGGGTTCATGCGAAACACAAGGCGCCGTTTACCGTTTGCCGGCACAAAGCGAAGGTGCGTCGATGCCGTCGACCGTTCGCGGCGGGCGTTCGCTCTTGCGTGCGGCATATGCGAGCCGCTTGCGAATCCAGGGAGTTGTCGCCGGCGTTGCGCGAATGCCGTATTCATAGTTCATGCGTTTCCTGCCGCGGTATGCAAAACCAATAGGGGAGTGCAAAACCAAGAAATGAATATTCCAATGCGCTATATAAAGAAAAGCAATTCGAAACGTCGACGATATGAAGTGGGTGTGAACCTGCAAAAATTCAAATATCGCTTCTTGTTTTGGGTGAATACCTGAGATAAACTGTTCGAACGATATGGCATTTGGTATTGGCATGCTTATTTTGGAAGCAGCAATTGTGACAGCGATGCGAAGCCAGGGCTGAATGACGTATCTGAAATATCGAGTCATTTTGAGCTCTTGAAAGGAGACAAAACATGACGGCTTACGTCAATGACGAACAGAAGAAGGAGGGCGCCTACGGCAAGGCCGTCAAGGCGACCCTGGCCGCCACCCTGGCCGCGGGCATGGTCCCCGCCGCGGCGGCATTCGCGGACGAGCCCGCCGAGGCCGCTGCCGCTTCCGACGACCCGAGCATCGACCTGCTCGTCGCCGACAAAGGCTTCGCCGACGCCAAGGTCGTCGCGGCCTACGACAACGCCGGCAACGAGGTCAAGGACGCTGACGGCAAGAACGGCTTCGACCTCACCTTCAACGGTGCGTCGAACTACGTCAAGAGCCTGAAGCTCCAGCTCGCCGACGGCAACGAAACCGAGGTGACCGTCCAGAACGACAACACCTACAAGTTCACCTACAAGAAGGACGGCCAGTCGGTACAGCCCAACACCGTCCAGCAGATCGGCAACTACACCCTCGAGATCGAGTACGTGGGCGAAGGCTCCTACAAGGGCCAGAAGATCACCGTCAACTTCGAGATCAAGGCCCAGCAGAGCGAGAAGACCATCGCCCTCGGCATGGTCGGCGCCGTCGAAGCCGGCAAGGCCGCGGCCGTCGATTCCAACATCGTCTTCAACGGCCTGACGGGCGACGACCTGCTCGCGACGGGCACCAAGGACGAGCTCGGCGAGCTCGCCCTCACCGTGAACGGCGAGATCACCGCCATCGACAGCGCGAAGGTCTACAAGACCTCGAACACCGCCGAGGGCGCAGAAATCGATGCGGCCAACGAGGTCCTGTACGCCGGCGACTACATCGCCGTCGTCACCTACGACACCGACAAGACGGCGACCGTCCTGTTCACCGTCAAGCCGTTCGACCTGGCCTCCGCCACGGTGACCGCCGATGCGGTCGACGCGGCCCCCACGACCGCCCCTAGCTACAGCATCGCGGGCGTCAACGAGGCGCTCAAGGCCCAGCTCGTCGCCTCCTACGACCTCGCCAAGAACGACAACGTTCCCCAGGGCGCCATCAAGGACCTGGGCGAATACACCTTCACCCTGGCGGTCAAGGACGCCCAGAACAAGGAGCTCGCCGCCTCCGTCACCGGCACCAAGGACTTCGACGTCCAGTACGTGAAGGCCATCGCCGACATCCAGTACAAGGGCCAGGCGTGGGTCGAGAACCTCGGCGCCTTCACCGCGGGCACCACGGCCTTCGACGTCGACGACGTCACCTTCGGCACCGCCGACGAGAAATACTGCTCCGTCAAGGTGTTCGACGCCGCGGGCAAAGAGGTCTCCGACTGGAGCGCCCCCGGCAAGTACACCGTCGTGGCCGAGGTCAACGACCCGACCTTCGCGACTGGCGGCTCCAAGACCGGCAGCTTCACCGTGTCCTACGGCCAGGTGGCCACCGACGGCATCTACGTGCAGTACAACGGCCAGCTGACCGACGCCATCGAGAAGGTCTACGACGGCGAAGACCTCGTCAAGGGCGTCTCCGTCAAGGTGGTCAACGGCAAGAAGACCATGACCGAAGGCGTCGACTACAAGCTGGTCTACACCGACGCGAACGGCAAAGAAGTGACCGAGATCGTCGACGCAGGCACGTACACGCTCACCGTCAAGCCGGTCACCTTCAGCTTCGACAACCAGAAGAACACCGTCTCCATCGACGTGACCCCCATCGCGCTGACCGACGTCCGCGTCGCCGACCGCATCACCATCACTGACAAGGAAGGCAACAAGGCCACCGGCCTGCCCTACACCGGTTCCGCCATCACCCCGGCCTTCGAGTACAAGACCGGCGACAAGGACGCCGAAGGCAAGGACGTCTACGCGAAGGTTCCCGCCGACATCTACACCGCCGCCTACAAGTTCGACGGCAAGTATGTCGAAGAGGTTCTCAAGGCCGGCGAGTACACCGCCGAGCTCACGCTGAACGCCAACGTGAAGAACTACTCGCTTCCCAGCAACACCTGCACCTTCAAGGTCATCAAGAAGCAGAGCTTCCTCGACGTTCCCGCCGACGCCTGGTTCGCCGAGGCCGTGAGCACCGCCGCTGATAAGAACTGGATCAAGGGCTACGCCAACGGCGACTTCTTCGGTCCCTACGATTCGATCACCCGCGCCGACGTGTGCGTGGTCGTGGCGCGCATGGCGGGCGTCAAGCTTTCCATCGACAGCGAGAACTGGGGCTCCGAGACGAGCTTCTATGAGACTCCGTTCTCCGACGTCGACGGCCACATGTACTACGCGCAGGCCATCGCCTGGGCCGCCGACGCGGGCATCGTCCAGGGCGACGGCGGCACCGGCAACTTCCGCCCGGGCGACAAGATCTCGCGCTCCGAGTTCGCCGCCGTCATGATGCGCTACGCGCAGAAGGCCGGCGACGACACGGCGGTCGAGGACGGCGCGCTCGACGGCTATGCGGACGCCGACCAGGTTCCCGCATGGTTCAAGAACGAGGTCGCCTGGGCCGTCGAGGCCGGCATCATGGGCGTGGGCACCGACGTGATCAACCCGAACGGCGAGATCACCCGCGCCGAGGTCGCCGCGATGGCGATCCGCCTCTAAAGGCACCGTCCGCCCGCCTGGCCTTCGGGCCGGCGG
>USEZ01000124.1 GCA_900553775.1 uncultured Slackia sp.
CTTCCACGCTTCTGATTGCCTACGCGCCCCTGGAGCTGCTGCCGCTCACGTACCTCGTCACCCTCTGCTACTTCGTGCTCACGCCGCTTTTGGGCACCGTGTACTTCTACTACGCCGTGGCTGTGGTAAGCGAGGCGCGGCCGGTCGGGGGGACCTTCGCCCTGGCCAGCGGAGTGCCGTGCGCGGTGTACTTCCTGCTGGTGCTGGCGAACGTGCCCACCGGATGGTTGTTCTCCTTCGACGCGGCGGGCGCCTACGTGAACTACGTCTACGAAATCGACGCCGTCGACGCTGCGGGCGGCATGCACCGTGCGGTGCTGGTGTCTTTCGGTACAATGCTCGACGGCGAAGGCGTCATCGAGATGAATGTGAGCGGCACAAGCGTGCATACCTGGGAATACGTCGATGAGACGGTCGTTCCCGACCATGCGCGCGACCTGCTCGGATCGCTTTAGCGCGCCGTCACGCTGCGCGAGCCTTCGTTGCGGGCATGCCTTTTCGCGTCGATGCGCCCGTGCAGGCGATGCCGCCTGGGCGCATCGATGAAAAACGGTACGAATCGAAAGAGAGATTGCCATGGCGAATATCCTCGCGATCGACGACGAGCCTGCGATCCTTGCCATGCTCGTCGCCATCCTGAAAAAAGACGGTCATGATATAACCGCGGTCGAAAGCGCCGAAGAAGCCCTCGCGTGCGATCTGTCCCGCTTCGACCTTATGCTGTGCGACGTCATGATGCCCGGCATCGACGGGTTCGCATTCGTGGCCGACGTGCGCGACCGCATCGACTGCCCCGTCGTGTTCCTCACGGCGAAAACCGAGGAAAACGATGTCGTCACGGGCCTTTCCGTCGGCGGCGACGATTACGTGCGAAAGCCGTTCGGCGCGGCGGAGCTGCGGGCCAAGGTGGCCGCGCACCTGCGGCGGGAGCGCAGGCAGCGCCACGCGACGCTCGTCTTCGACGAGATACGGATTGATCTGGCCGCCAAGCAGCTTTTCGTGCGCGATATGCCCGTCGAATTGACGAAATCGGAATACGGGATATGCGAGCATCTGGCGAAGCATCCCGGCCAGGTGTTCTCGAAAGCCCAGATTCTCGAAGCGGTAGCGGGCTGGGCCGCGCAAAGCGACGTTTCCACCGTAGCCGTGCACGTGGGAAACGCGCGGGCGAAGCTGCGCGATGCGGGCGTCGAGCCGATACAGACCGTTTGGGGGGTGGGATACAAATGGGCAGCCTGAAATCCGCCGTACCGGCATGCTTCGGCCGAAACGGAACGCGACGGCGCGGCATGCCGCTTTCCCTGTTTCTCGCGAAGTATTTCATATATATATTGCTCGGCACCTTTTCTCTGGCGGGCATCACGGTGTCGCTTCTCATCGTGGCCGTCGATTCGGGCGTGCTCTACCCCGCCAATTATGCAAGCATCAACAAAGACGCCACGGTCGGCGCGATCGAAGAACGCGGCATGGTGTCCGCCGACGATATTCCGTCATGCTATCGCTGGGGGATCTTCGATAAGGAGGGGCGGCTTGTCGAAGGCGATCTCGATGCGCATTCGCGCGAGCTTGCGACGGGCTTTCTGCAGGAAGGCGCCGAGGATGCCGTAGTCTACCCGTCGCCGCTCGGTTCTCCCGTGTATGCGACGTCCGCATCGCTTGAAAGCGGCGCCACCTGCGTGCTCGTATACGATTTCAATCCCGATTTCGTCTCGAAGGCTTTGCGCGATACGCTCCCCGACCCTCAAGGCGCGATGCTGTGCGCGGCGGCCGTCCTGTTCGTAGGTATGGTCGCGCTGATCGCCATGCGCGCATCCCGCATGATGAAGCGCAAGCTCTCCCCGTTGGTGGACGCCGCAGGGCGTATCGGATGCCGCGAGCTCGATTTCGACATTCCCCGCGGCACGATTCGCGAAACCAACGACGTTTTGGAGGCGGTCGACGACATGCGCGTTTCGTTGAAAGCGTCGCTCGAAGCGCAATGGGCGGCCGAACAGGCCCAGCGCGAAGCGCTTTCGGCGTTGGCGCACGATCTGAAAACGCCGCTCACCATCGTGCGCGGCAATGCCGATCTGCTGCTCGAGGGCGAACTCGACGAGAATCAGGAAGGCTACGCGCGCTTCATCCGCGCGGCTTCGGACGACATGGAGGAATTCATCGGGCGCATCATGGCCGTTTCGCGTGCTGCGGAAGACGAAGGGGCCGCTTCTGCGACGCCGGTATCGGCGCGCACGCTGTGCGACGATACGGTACGCGAAGCCGCGGCGCTCGTCGGCGGGCGTGCGGGAGGTTTCTCCTCCGTGGTCGGCGACATTCCCGAGAACGCCTTCGTGGTTGCGGGAGCGGGCATGGTGCAGGCGGCCATGAACCTCGTCGACAATGCGTTCGCATACGGCGCGCCGCCCGTGACGCTGCGCTGCGCATTCAGGCGGGAAAAGCCCGCTTCGCATTCCGCCTGCGTCGATGCATCCCGTATCGGATGGCTCGATATCGTCGTCGAAGATGCGGGCCCCGGCTTTTCGGACGCGGCGCTCGCGCATGCGGCCGAGCGCTTCTACCGAGACGACGCCGCGCGCACGCGCGATGGCCGCCATGGATTGGGGCTTGCCATCGCCGCCGACCGCGCACGGGCGGCGGGCGGAAGTTTGACGTGGGAAAACACCGAGCATGGTGCGCGGACGACGCTGGAACTTCCCTGCTACGACGGTGCAGGGAAAAACGACGCGCCTTAATGCTTGCGACGGAACAACGGCTTTTCCCGACGGGAAAACGCCTCGGCGTGTCCGCCGCCGAGGTCTTGCGTTTCGCCCCGCAGCAGCGCGCGTTCGGCCTCGATGCGTTTGCGCTCCTGGGCATGGCGCATCAGCTCTTCGCGCTGGGCCGCATGCTTTTCGCGTTCGCGCATCATGCGATCCATTGCGCGCGCGTCTTCTTCGGCGCGCTTGCGTTCTATCTTCTCCCATCGTGCTTTCTGCAGGCGGGTCATAGAGCGGGCCGTGGCCGTGCGGGTGTCGCTCAGCTTCGCGACGGGTCTGCCGTGACGCGGCGTGACGGCCTTCATGCGCGTGGTGGCGCCCGGCGCGGCAGCGTGGCCGCCCAGGGCCTGCGTGGAAAAATCCCGCGAAGGGGCCGCATGCTTTGCTTCGGACCGGATGGCTGCCGTCTGCGCATCGGCAGGAAAGCCGGATTCGCCGCGGTTTGCGAAATCGGCTTGGGACGAGGCGGGCTCCAAACGGGCCGTGGTCGTCGGATTCCGGTCGGTAGGGACGCCGTCGGCTTCGCCGATTTTATGCGCGACGATGCGCGTCGCGGCGGCGGAAGAGCCCGACGCCTCGGCGAAATCGTCGGGGGAAACGGGGGCTTTTCCCTTGCGCGAGAAATTCAGGCGGATAGTGACGTATTCCATCACGAGCAGCGAAAGCAGGATGCACATGACGATCAGATACGACAGCACGGCGCCCGAAAGGCCTGTGAAGCCGATGAGAAGCAACGGCACGAATACCGAGAATCCGAACGTCAGCAGGTAGAGCTTGGTCACCTCGCGCTGGCGGCGCAGCACGGTGATGGCCTGATAGAGGAAGTCGATGACCGCGGTCACGCCGCCCGCCGCGATCATCACGAAGCTCAGGCCGCGGAACGGCTCGAAATCGATGCCGTAGAGAAAGCTCATGATGGGAATGCCGATCCATGCCATGACTCCCATGACGCCGAGCGTGAGCGCCACCGTGATGCCCACGATGGCGACGATGGCCAGATCGAAGCGCTTGCGTCGCTTGGGGTCGGCCCATACTTCGGCGAGGCGCACGAGCAGCGGCTTGTAGATGATGCTGACGGTCAGAAGGATTCCCTGCGCGGGGAAATACAGGGCGTTGAAATACAGCTGGTTTTCGTAGGGCAGCATGCCCTCCATCACGAATTTGGGCATGTTCTCGATGAGGTTGAATAAAAACAGCGCCACGAATAGCGGGAAGCAGCGCTTGAGCAAATCGACGACATCGGCCGGCTTGCAGCGGCGCGATTTCGGCGTTTCGAACAGCGCGAGCGGGAACGTGAGCAACAGGAAGGAAGCCAGCGATACGACCGCCATCGCCACCGAGGCGATAACGAGATTGCGCGTGATGAAAAGCAACAGCGAAAACAGCGCCACCACCGCGACCGAACGCACGGTTTGCGATATGCCTGCCAGATACATCTTGTCGGCCTGCTGGAGCCTGCCTTCGTACACGTCGGCGAGCGCATCGACCATCTTGTAGAAATACACGCCCATGCAGATGGCGAACATGGAGCCGTCGTAGCCTCGTATGAAGCAGTATCCCGCGCCGACAAGCAGCATGGCGATGCAGGTGATGATGCGGTTCGCCTGGTAGTCGGCGAACGAATAGCGCTCGGACAGGTCGGACACCTGGAAGGTGCGCACGCCGTAGTTGCCCAGAAACATCAATACGAGGCCGGTGATGAAGGCCATGGAGAACATGCCCGCCTGTTCGGCGCCGACGAGCTGCGTGACCACGATGGTGAGCAGGGGAAACACCATGCCCCATGCCCCCACGCCGAGCGTGGTGCAAACGAAGTCGCGTCTCGTGCGATGCGACGCGTATTGCTCCTCCTGGTCGCTGAGCGAACGTTCGGAAACAGCGCCGAGAAGGCGGTTCCACCATTCGTTGGTGATGCGCATGATGAGATTCTGTTTGCGCGCCATAGGGTGGGCGTCCTCCTTAAACACGATGCGGCAAGCGTCAAGAATTATAGGGCATGCGGCCAGACGCGCGAAAAACGCCGGGAGGTCTTCACGTCGGGGCTCTTTCGGAAAGGCCGCATTCGAGCCTGCTTGCAAAGGCCGGCGTCCGTCGTGATGCCGTGTCGTTTCGCCGTCGTATCGAGAAAGCCCCTATGCAGGGGCTTTCTCGGCATGGGCGGAATATAAGGGCGGGCGTCTAGTCCATCGTATGGGTGCGAAACACCGGGTCGTCGGCCCATAGGACGATCGAGCCTGCGGCCCGGGTTGCGGCGACGTCGATGATACGCTGGTTCGACGATCCGCGAAAACGCAGCGTGATGTCTTTGAGGTCGTTCACGAACGGTCCGTCGACAAGCACGTCGATGCATGAAAGCACGCGATCGGTATCGGCGGTATGCTTGGGGCCGCCCGCCAGCTCTTCATACGTATCCCCTGTGTAGCACCAGATGCTTTTTTCGGGATAGCGCTTCTTCACCGCTTCGAGAAACGGCGCCAGGCCACGTTGGTTCTCGGGCTCCATCGGCTCTCCCCCAAGCACGGAAAGCCCGTCGATATAGGACGGGGCGAGGCTTTGAAAGATCGCCTCCTGCGCCGCCTCGTCGAAGGGATTTCCCGCCGTGAAGCTCCATGCCTCCTCGTTGAAGCAGAACGGGCAACGCCTGCGGCATCCCGAAACGAACAGGCTCGTGCGAACCCCCTCGCCGTTGGCGATGTCGCAATACTTGATCGTGGAGTAATTCATTGAGAACCCCTTTCGAGCATATGGCGGATGTGAAAAGCGGCGTGCAAGAGGCGCAGCGTCCGGTTTCGCCTTGATCGTGCGAGAAGCATATGGCAACACGTACGCACGAAAGCCACATTGCGTGGCTTTCGTGCGTGTCGAAACGAGAGGGATGCGAACGCGTTCGCGAACGCCGATTCGTGCGGCCTACAGGTGAAGCACGCGGTCGCGGATCTCTTCGGTGCGGC
>USEZ01000125.1 GCA_900553775.1 uncultured Slackia sp.
TCGATCGCCGCGGCGCGGCCCGCCTCCCCCGCAAGGCGGCGTGCCTTGTCGTGGCACAACGTGGCGACGATGGCGAAAAACGCCACCACCGCGGGCAGGACGGCCGAGGGCAGAAACGACACGCCCGCCACGCACGCCATCTGAATCACGAGCCCCGCCACCATGCCGACATGCGAACGGCGCGGGTCTTGGCAGGAGAATTCCTCGAGCCATACAAGGCAGAACAGAAACGACGATATGCCGTAGAGCACCCCGAGGATGCCCGCCTCGACGGGAGCCGACAACCCGTCTAAAACGCCTGTCCCGCTTAAGACGAACCCCGCTATCAGCGCAAGCGGAGCCGGCCATTCGGGAAGCGAGCGCATGGGAAGAAGGCCGCGCGCGGCCAAGACGCCCACCGCGACCGCGAGCAGAAACGAGACGATTTCGCTGGCCGCCATGAACCACAGTTCGGTGACGAACCCTATATTGCGCGTGACCGACCCCATCGCCGACAGGTACCCGATCGACGTGGCCGCCTTCGACAGCCCGAAGCCCCACGCGGAAATTACTCCGATATCCGAAGCGAACGCGCGCATGTATACACCCTCCCCTGAGCAATATCGTCCCATTGTATCGCCAAAGCCGCCCGCGCGAGGCGTCTTCGCCGGCAAGAAGCGGCCCGCGATGCATGCTTTCGCCTTCGCCCGAGCGCGAAAACCGGGACGCGCAGGGCGGAAAAACGCGACCCGCGGCGACGGGTCCGACGGACGACACGGATCGGGCATGGAACGGCCCGGTGCGCAAACCGCGCGAAACCGAAAGGGGGAAACCTATTGAACAGCATCGTTACCAGGCATTTCGTTAATTTCACCGATACTCGGTGAGGACAGGGCGGCCTTTCGGGCGTAAGGTCGGCGGCGTCTTCGATGCACGTGGAGCACGCGATCGACGCCCTGTCTCAAGACCCCTCCTGAAGCAGGGCGAAGCACGCGGGCGAAGCTTTCGCCAAGCGAGGCCGCCCGCCGCAGCGCGACACGGGCATTCCGCGCGCATCGATATGGGAGGAACAAGGAGGAACACCATGACTATGGATCTGAACCGTCGCGACTTTCTGAAGGGCGCGGGCGTCGTCGGCGCCTTGGGCGCCGTCGCCACGATGGGCGTCGGCTGCGCTCCTGCGGCCCCGGCCGAGGGCGATAAGGCGGCAGGCGAAACGAACGCCGCCGCGAAGACCCCGAACGAGACGGCCTATAAGAAGATGAGCGAGGCCACCGATGGCAAGTACGTGGCCAAGGCCATGGGCCACGAGAACTACGTGTTCGTCGAGACGGTGGTCAAAGACGGCGCGATCGCGAGCCTGCAGGTTCTCAACCACGACGAGACCCCCGGCATCGGCAGCCTGGCCGCCACCATGTGGCCCGCGAAGGTGCTCGAGACGCAGAACCTCGACGTCGACGCCATCTCCGGCGCCACCACCACCTGCAACGCCATCAAGAACGCCGCGCTTGAATGCCTCGACAACGCAGGCGTCGATTCCAGCGAATTCCAGAAGGGTCCCGAAGAGCACACCGGCGGCACCGAGCAGGCCATCGACACCGACGTCATCATCATGGGCGCCGGCACCGCAGGCCTCGTGGCGGCCACCCGCCTGCTGGAAAAAGGCGTGAAGGTCACCCTGTTCGAGAAGCAGGACATCCCCGGCGGTTCTATGTCCATGACCTACTCCGGCGTGGCAAGCGCAGGCAGCAAGCTGCAGGAGAACTACTCCCAGGGCCGTTTCGACGACAACCCGAACTACAACAAAGACGCCATGATGGCCGTTCTTTCCAAGTACGTGAACCCCGAGTTCGACCGCTTCGACGGCGCCATGCCCTACGACCATGCGATGTATGACACCTCGGGCGCTTTGGTCGACTGGCTGCACGAGATCGGCGTCGGCTTCTACAGCATGGGCGTGAACAAGGCCTACGGCATCACCCCGTATCTGGCTCCCGGCTGCTACGAGGGCGGCTGCGGCCAGGCCATGCAGTACCTCGCCGACCGTGTGGGCGCTCTGGGCGGCACCATCGTCTACGGCGCGAAGGTGACCGACATCACCATGGACGGCGACCGCGCGACCGGCCTTGTGGCCGAGGGCAAGGACGGCTCGGTCTACACCGCCACCGCCAAGGCCGTGCTTCTGGCATCCGGCGGCTTCGGCGCCAACCAGGAAATGGTCGACGAGTACTACCCGCAATACGCCGGCCGCTCCTTCAACTGCTGCCCCGCCTCCACCGGCGACGGCATCGTGCTCGGCCAGAAGGTGGGCGCGGGCATCGAGTGCATGGGCCGCGAGCTGGGCGCCTACATGTCCACCACCTCGCAGGCGGGCTCGCGCATGGAGATCGCCTTCATGTATCAGACCACCCCGGGCATCATGGTGAACGCCCACGGCGACCAGTTCGGCAACGTCATGAAGGCGAACCACTTCGTCATCGGCGCAGCGCTGTGCGACGAAGAGGCCAACGGCGGCAAGTTCTACTGGATCACCGACGAGTCGGGCGCGGTTACCACGATGAATAACCTCACCTGGGGCTTCGACACCTATAAGGCCGTCTTCGAGCGCGGCGACATGGTGCATTACGACACCGTGGAAGAAGCCGCCGAGGCAACCGGCTGCACCAACCTGGCCGCCACCCTCGAGAAGCACAACGGCCATGCGCTGGCGGGCGAGGAAGACGAGTGGAAGCGCTCCAAGCTTCCCTACCTGGACACCCACGACGGCATCTGGGTCTGCGGCGTAGAGCCGACCTTCTACCTGACCACGGGCGGTCTGATGATCGACACCTCCTGCCACGTGACCAAGGAAGACGGCACCGTGATCCCCGGCCTGTACGCTGCGGGCGACGTGTGCGGCTCGATCGAGGAGAAAGACGGCAAGCAGTACGGCATGGGCTTCGACGCCGCCATGAACTACGGCTACATCATGGCCGAGACGGTCGCGTCCGAAATCGCCTAATCCGTCCTCGATGCGACGGCGGGCCCGATGCCGCCCGTCCCGCCGTCATCCCGAAGCCGGGACGCCGCCCTCGTTCGCGCTTCCCCTCCCTTTCGCGCCGAACACCTCGATTCGCAGCGCCCGGCACCGCAGACCGAGGCATAAAAGCGCAAGGCCCCCGAAGATCTTCGGGGGCCTTGCGCTACGAAGGGCGCCTTCCCGCCGAGCCCGTAAGAAGGCGCCCTTCGGCCTTTCGCAGGCTTCGTTTCGCAAGCGGCGCGACGCTTCTAGATTCCCTTGCTTTCGAGCCACGAGGCCACGTCTTCGTACACGCGCTCTTTGTCGGACTCGTTGAGGATTTCGTGGCGCATCCCCTCGTACAGCTTCACGTCGACCGACTCGACGCCCGCATCGCGGTATTCGCATGCGGCGCGCTCCACGCCGCGTCCGCGATCGCCCACCGGGTCTTCGGCGCCGGCGATGAAGAACATCGGCACGCCGTGCGGCACCAGGGCGGCACGCGAGGCATCGGTCGCCTCGAGCGCAAGCGACGTGAGCGCCGCGTATCCGCCCACCGTGAACATCTGCCCGCATGCGGGATCGGCGATATATTCGTCGACCACCGCCTCATCGGTCGATATCCAGTCGACATCGGTGCGCGCGCCGTCGATCGCCTTCGAAAACGAGCCTGCGCCGAGCGAATCGACAAGCGGGCTGCGATACCGCTCGCCTTTGCTCGCCGCGATCAGCCGCGACAGGGCGCGGCCCGCGGATGAAAGCAGGCGGGGCTGCTGGCCCGTTCCGCACAGGATGGCCGCCGCGACCCCTTCGCCATGACGCGTCATGTAGGCGCGCGCGATGAAGCTTCCCATGGAATGGCCGAACAGCACATAGGGAACCGTGCCGGCATAGCGCGATGCCGTCAGGCGGCGCAGTTCGTGAACGTCTTCGATCAGGGCGTCGGCGCCGGCGTCAAGCGGGATATGCCCCAAATCGCTTTCGTCCTTCACGCTTTTCCCATGCCCCACGTGGTCGTTCGCGCATACCACGAACCCTTGCGACACGAGATAGCGGGCGAACGGCTCGTAGCGGTCGATATGCTCGGCCATGCCGTGGACGATCTGCACGATGCCGCGCGGCACGGCCGTGCGCTTGTCGGGCTGCCAAAGAAGGGCATGGATGCGCGAGACGCCGTCGTGGCTCGCGTAGCCCAAACGCTGTGTTTTCATAGATGTTCCCTCCCCAGAGAAATGAGTCTTTAGGATACCCCGGGTCCGCAGGATGCGTCGGCATCTTTTGACGTATGGATGCATAAAAGAAAGAGACGGCGCGTCTTTTTCGCATGACGGGCATCCTTCGATACGCCCGTGCGCAATACGGGGCCTTCGCGCGGAAGGGCGCGGCTGCCGTTCCGGGCGCCGGGTTTTGCGGAAATGCGCGGAAAACCCTTGACCTGAAGCGCACTCGAAGCGATAGGGTTTTCCGAGGCGAAATGCGAAGCGAAAGGGCATCATGAACGAAACATTGCTCGACACGTTCAAACTGGGATTCGGCTGCATGCGATTGCCGCTGCTTGACGAAAACGATCCCGCCAGCATCGACATCGAACATTTCAAACGCATGGTCGACGCCTTCATCGAAGGCGGCGGAACCTATTTCGACACCGCCTTCGTCTACCACGACGGCGCCTCGGAGGCAGCGCTTCGCGAAGCGCTCGTGAAGCGCTATCCGCGCGAGGCGTACACCATCGCCACGAAATGCCTTGCCTGGGCCGCCCCCGATGCGCAGACCGCGCAATCCAACCTGCAGACCTCCCTCGACCGGCTGGGAGTCGATTACGTCGATTTCTATCTGCTGCACAACGTAGGCGGGGCGCGCACGGCGAAATTCGACGAATACGGCATGTGGGATTTCGCCCGAGAGATGAAAGCGCAGGGCAAGATCGGCAACGTCGGATTTTCCATCCACGACGGAGCTGATGCGCTCGATGCGCTCCTGACGGAACATCCCGACATGGATTTCGTGCAGCTGCAGGTCAATTATCTCGATTGGGACGATCCTGTCGTTCAGTCGAGGCGCTGCATGGAAACGGCGCGAAAACACGGCGTTCCCGTCGTGATCATGGAGCCCGCCCGCGGAGGACGGCTGATCGACCTGCCCGAGCGCGTGGCAGACACCTTCAAGCAGGCGGCGCCCGACGAAAGCATCGCGTCGTGGGCATATCGGTTCTGCTACGGCTTGCCGGGCGTGATCGCCGTGCTTTCGGGCATGTCGACGCTCGAGCAGGTGGAAGAAAACCTCTCCGACTACAGGGAATACGGCGCCGCGCCGTTTTCGAGCGATGAACAGCGCGCCTTCGACGCGGCCGTCGAGGCGCTGCATGCCGTGGAAACCGTCCCCTGCACGAACTGCCGCTACTGCGTGAAAGACTGCCCGCAGGGCGTGGCCATCCCCGAGATCATGAGCCTGCTGAACCTCGAGCTCATGACCGGCAACCGCGCCTTCGCGAAGGGCCTCTACTCGTGGCAGGCCGTGAAGCCGGCCTCGGAGTGCATCGCCTGCGGTGCCTGCGAGTCCATGTGCCCCCAGAGCATCGACATCGTCCG
>USEZ01000126.1 GCA_900553775.1 uncultured Slackia sp.
GCCGACTCCATCTTGCCGAGAAGGCGCACGCATGCCGCGATATCGCGGGCGGCGAAGGCGTCGGTGAATTCCCACGGCTTCACCTCGGCCGTGCGCGCCACCATGGAATCGACCTCGCCGACGCCGATAGGCCGGGCATTCGAGCCGTGCGCCAAAGCGAGCTTTCTCAACTCCGCGTCGATGCGGACGGTGTTCTCGCCCACCAGATCGACCAGACGCTGCGCCGCGGCATCATCGAGCGTGACGCCATGCGTCACCGCCATGCCGCGCACATTGCGGGCGAGCTCGTATTTCTTCACGGGCGCGCAGTCGATCACCGCGCGCTTGCCTATGGAAGCGACGGCCTTGTACAGCCTTGTATTTTTAGCGAGCTTGCGCGCCACCAGGCAAAGCACCGTGGTTTCCGACGGCTGCGCGAGATAATCGACAAGCGCTTCGGCGTCGGCTTTCTTCAAAACGTCGGCCGACGTTACCACGACAAGGCGCACATCGCTTGCAAACGGCATGGTGTTGCAGGCCGAGACGATATCTCCGCCAAGGGCGGTTTCGCCGTCGAAAGCGTCGCTGTTGAAGTCGATGTCGCCCAGCTTGGCGATGCGCGCGCGAAGACGCTTCAGCACGGTTTCGCGCTTGAGGTCGTCTTCTCCGTTGATGAGATATGCAGGAAGCAATGCATCTTTTTCAGCCATAGTCGTACCAGTGTAGCGCATGGCCGCACGCGATCGGCCCCGGATGCCGTCGCCAGGAAGAAACCGGCAGAAAACCCGGAGCCTTTGCGCCTCGCGAGACGCGATTGACGAGAAAAAGCCCCGCCGTCATCGCTGCGTCGCCACGGATATCCTATCGCCTTCGAAGCGACAGACCGCATCCCCTTGCTCGTCTGTGCGAAACACCGCCATGCCGGCCGATTCGAACTCTTCGATGGCTTCTTTCGAAGGATGCCCGTAACGATTGTTCGCACCTGCGCTGATAAGCACGGCCTGCGCCCCGACGCGTTCGGAAAAGCCGTCGGCGACGCCCGCCTTGCTGCCATGATGGCCCGCTTTGACGATATCGACGGAAGCGACGCTCGCCTTATCCATCATCTCCTCGATCTGCTTCGCTTCGGCGTCTCCTGTCAAAAGCACGCTCGACTCGGGCCTTCCGTCCCCCTCGGCGTCGTATTCCACGAGAAAGCAAAGGCTGTCGGCGTTTCCCCCTTCCTCCTCGAACGAGTACGGCCATATCGCCGTGCAGACGAACCGCCCGACCTCCACCGTATCGCCCGCGCCCACGCCGCGCACGCGGTCTTCCCCTACGGTTCTCCCGGCCGTCGCCACCAGCTCCTCGCAATCGTCGCAGCCGCATGCGAACGTCTCTTCGCAAAGCAGAACGTCTCCCGCTATGTTCGGGGCAAGAAGCTCCAGGCATCCGCAATGGTCGTCGTCATGATGGCTGATCGCCACCGCATCGAACGATGCGGCCTTATGCCTTGCCAGCGCCGAAAGCAGCCTTTGCTCTTGGTTTCCCGTATCCACGAGCAAAGAGGCGCCCTGGCTGCGTATGAGGAAGGCATCGCCCTGCCCCACGTCGAGCATCACGATCTCATCGCCCGCACCCCGGGGAAAGACGATCGCGGCCGCCGCAAGCGCGCATGCCAACGCCCCGAAGGCGACGCGAATCGTTTTCGCGCGCAAGCGGGGCCACCATGCCCAGACGATACCGACAAAAAGAGCCGTCGCCACGCCGCACGAAAACCCATCGCCTGTCAAAGGGACGGCCGCGTACGGCACCTTCGCGGCGCATGACGAAGCGACGCAGAAGAGGTCGGCCGCACGCGACAGCGCCGCCACGGCGATGCCTCCCCAGACCGGCGCGAAAGCGGCAAGCGCAAGCGCGGCCAGCCCCGCCGCAAGCAGGACGGAAAACACGGGGGCCGCGACGAAATTCGCGAACGGGGCGATAAGCGACAAGCGCGAAAACACCGCGACGGTCACGGGAGCCATCGGCAGGCTCGCCGCAACGGTCAGGGAGAGCGCCTCGCATGCCGCCCTGAAGCGGCCTGCGCTCGCCCGAAGGGTCCACGAGCAAAACAGCGGGGCGAGCACGATCACGCCGAACGTCGAAGCCACGGATAGGAAGAACGAAAGCGACAAGGCGTTGTAGGGGTCGACGGCGATCAGGACGCACACGCAGACGGAAAGGGCGGAAAGAGAGGAAGAGCGGCGGCGGGCCCAGATAGACGATACGACGACCGACGACATGACGGCCGCCCTGATGACGGGCGCGGACAACCCCGTGAACACCGCATATGCCGCATACAAGGCGCTCAGGACGACGGCGCACGTTCTTTTTCGCAAGCCGGCCGTCTTCATGGCGAAGCCCGCCATGGCGGCGACCACGCAAAGATGAGAACCCGAAACCGCCACCATATGGGCGAGCCCGATCGTCTTCATATCGTCGTAGAGCCCATCGCGGTCGAGGTCGACCCGATCGCCTGTCAGCAGCGCGCGCAGCAATGCCGCTCCGGGCGTGCCTGCGCCGTCAAATAGGCCGGACGCCCACGAGCGCAGCTCGACGATCGGCGCGAGAACGCCGCCCGCGACGGCAACGGCCTCCCCTTTCGCGTAGGCGTCTGCGACAAGCCCCTGTTCAGAGAGGCGCAAGGCATTCTGCGGAGAAAACGCCTCGAACGACACCTGCGCCTCGAAGCGCTCATGGGCCATGAAGCGCCTCCCTTCCTCGTAAAGCACCCGCACGTCGTAGCGAAGCCCGTCCTTGAACGCATGCGCGGAAACGCTGTAGCCGTAATCCCCCTCTCGGGCGTCGTCGATCGCCTCGAATGTCCATACGCCGGATTCGAGCCCTTCGGGAAGAGGACGGCTTTCGTCGTAGGACAGCGCGAACCATGCCAAGGCGAACAGCCATGCCGCAATCGCGCAAAACAACGTCACGGGAGGCGCCGGACGCATGGGGTGCGCGCCCCCATCGCGCCTCGCGTCGAAAAGCCCCTCATCGAGCATCCGCATCATACGCAGATGCTTTCTTTGAGCTTCTCGAACTTCTTCTCGCCGATGCCGCTGACGCGTTGGATGTCTTCTATGGAGGAGAAAGGGCCGTTCGCTTCGCGCTCGTCCACGATGGCCTGGGCGGTAGCAGGACCGATGCCCGCAAGGGAATCGAGCTCTTCTATCCCCGCCGTGTTGATATTGACAAGCGCCGGCGCCGCATCGCAAGCCCCGGCGAAAGACGGCGACGCCGATGCGGCGGCATTCTCGCCCCCGGATCCGACAACCCCCGATTCCGCCTGCTCCGATGTGGGAATGGCGATCTGCTCGCCATCGGATATCTTGCGCGCGAGATTGACCGCCTCTTGGGCGGCATCGTCGCGAAAGCCGCCTGCGGCGGATACGGCGTCGCAGACCCGCGACCCTTCGGCGAGCATATACACCCCGGGAGACGCGACGGCCCCCGACACGTAAACGGCGGCTTGCGCAGAAGGCGCGGATCCGGCTTCCGACGAATCCTTCGACGCGGAAAAGTCGGAACCGCCCTCGGATTTCCGATCGCCCGGTTCGTCTTCCGAAACATCGGCTTCATCGGCGTCGGAGGGCTCGCCGGCGCTTTTCGAAAGCGTGAACGCAGGTTCGGGGGCGCACGACTCGAACCCGACGACGACGCCCGCGAGAGCGCAGAAAAGCAAAACGGCGGCGCCCGCCAAGGCTGGTTTCGAGATACGGCGCAGCGCATCGCGAAAAGAAACGCGACGGACGGAATCGGGAAACGGCATGGCGGCATCCTCCTCGCTGTCGATGGATGGCTCCATCATGGCAGACGATTCCGGCAGCGTTTCGCCGCATCTCCCGCACCGATCCGGCCGGAATCTCTTCGCTTTCCCGCGCATGGCCGCCAAAATCGCCCGCAAAACGCGAAAGAGGGCGCCGACGTTTCGTCGACGCCCTTCCGATACCGTCTTCTTTTTCTCGGCGCAGCCGCGAAGCGAGGCGCGCATCCGCCGCACGCCGTCAGACGAGCTACCAGCCCTTTCCTTCGGGCACGATATCGTCGGCGACTTCGCCGCGAGACACTTCGCCGATCACACGATCGAGCACGTCAAGCGCGTAGTCCAGCTGTTCTTTCGTGATGACCAACGGAGGCTGGAAGCGCAGGATGGCACCCGCGATGGTGATCATGACCACGCCTTCGTCATATGCGCGATATACGATTTTCAGCGCGTCCTTCGCGCATTTCGTGCGCGTGCCGGGCTCGACGATATCGATGCCCAGGTTCAAACCCTTGCCATGCACGCATCCGACGATGTCGTATTTCTCGGCCATCTCATTGAAACGACGTTCGGCATAGGCGCCCAAATCGCGCGAACGCTCGATCAGGCCCTCGTCCTCGATCACGCCGATCGTGGCCAGCGACGCCGCGCAGCAAACCGGGTTGCCGCTCGTCGTGAACAGATGCGCGGGAAAATCGAGCGAGTCCATGATTTCGGCCTTGCCGATGATCGCAGAAAGCGGCATGCCCGAAGCGATGGACTTTCCGACGCTCATCAGGTCGGGCTCGATGCCGAAATGCTCGATGGACCACCATTTTCCGGTACGACCCATGCCTTGGTTCACCTCGTCGACGGCAAACAGGATGCCGTGCTCTTTGCAGAAAGCGTGCAGGCGCTCGACATAGGCCTTGGGAGGCGCGATGATGCCCAAATCGCCCGCGATGGGCTCCATGATCACACAGGCGATCTCATCGGGCGGCAGGTAGGTCTCGGTCGCCTCGATCAGCGGACGCATGAAATACTCCGCCTGTTCTTCCTCGCTCAAATGATCGACGCCCGCATGGTAGGCGTCGGGATACGGGATGTGATAGACGCCCGGAACCAAAGGGCCCATCTTGCGACGCATGTTCAGGCTGATGGCGGAAAGCGTCATCGAACCGTAGGTCGATCCGTGATAGGCGCCCTGGAAACTCACCATATAGGGACGCCCGGTATACGCGCGGGCGTATTTCATGATGGCGTCGTTGGCATCGGACCCCGAATTGCCGAACACGACCTTTTTCGGCGTATCGCCCGGCGCGATGGCGCAGAGTTTTTCGACCAATGCCATTTCGGGCGTATGGTAGACATACGCGGGCGTGTAGTGGATAAGGCGCTGCGCCTGCTGCGCGATCGCCTCCACCACGCGCGGATGGCAATGGCCCACGTTGGTCGCCGAAGCGCTTGCAAGCAGGTCGACGTAGGAATTGCCGTCCACGTCGTAGAGCATCGCCCCTTCGCCGTGGTCGATCACCAGATCGTAATACGGAATGCGCGCGGCGGGCGCCATGTAGGCGCTTTCCTCGCGCACCATTCGCTGAGAAAGTTTCTTCTCCGTGTCGGCCATGCCGACCACCTCGCTTTCGCATCGTTGCCCCGATCGCATGCCCGATCGGCGCGCATGCCCTCTACGCTCCAAGGAGCCTTCCGCATAAGAAGGCTCCTTTGCTTCGTGCCGTCAAGCGGCCCCTACTCGCTTTTCTTC
>USEZ01000127.1 GCA_900553775.1 uncultured Slackia sp.
TTGAAGAGGAAAGCCATTATAATGGTCTTTTGGAGTATCCGCAATACACGCGTCCTGCGAGCTTTCGCGGCATGGACGTTCCCGCCATTCTGCGTTCGGGAAACCATGCCGCCATCGAAGCGTGGCGCCGCGAGCAGTCGCTTCTGCGTACCGCCCGCCTGCGTCCCGATTTGCTGGAAACGGCGAATACAACCGAAGACGAACGTGCTTTTTTGCTATCATTGCACGGCGACATATTCCAAGGCGTCTGAAAGGCGCCTTTTCGTTTCATAGGAGGGCCTTTCTGTGAGCTATGGCCAGCATGCGACGCCGCGTTCGCGCGGCGTGTTGAGAACCGTCTTGTCGGGGGCGGGCTACGTTGCGCTCGTCATCGCGCTGGTATGGGGCCTGCAGACGTTCGTGGCGTGTCCTTACAATATCCCGTCGGGGTCTATGGAAGACACCATCGAAATCGGCGACAACGTCTGGTCCGAGAAGGTGTCCTACTATTTCCGCGATATCGAGCCGGGCGACATCGTCACCTTCGACGATCCCGAGATTCCCAATCGCACCCTGATCAAGCGCGTCATCGCGACGGGCGGCCAGACGGTCGATTTGCTCGACGGCGTGGTCTATGTCGACGGCGTCGCGCTCGACGAGCCCTATACCCAAGGAAAGCCCAGCGCGCCTTTGAAGACCGCTTCGGGCATCGAGATAACCTATCCCTACACGGTGCCCGCAGGCGACATCTGGGTGATGGGCGACAACCGCACGAATTCGGCGGATTCCCGCTATTTCGGTCCCATCGACGAGGCGTCCGTATCGGGGCGCGCCGTCGTGATCTATTGGCCCCTCGACCATATAGGAGTGCTTTAATCATGAGTCATGCTGCTAAGCCCGACGCGCTCAGCTTCCAGGACATCATCCTGACGCTGCAGCGTTACTGGGCCGATTTGGGTTGCGTGGTGCTGCAGCCTTACGACAACGAGGTGGGGGCCGGCACCAATGCCCCGGCGACCACGCTTCGCTCTTTGGGGCCCGACACCTGGCGTACTTGCTACGTGCAGGGTTGCCGCCGTCCCACCGACGGCCGCTATGGCGAAAACCCCAACCGCACCCAGTTCTATTACCAGTTCCAGGTGCTCATGAAGCCCTCGCCCGACGATATCCAGGAGCTGTATCTTGGCAGCCTGCGCGCCATCGGCATCGATACCGACAAGCATGACGTGCGTTTCGTCGAAGACGACTGGGAAAGCCCGACGCTTGGTGCGTGGGGCCTTGGCTGGGAGGTCTGGATCGACGGCATGGAGGTGACGCAGTTCACCTACTTCCAGCAGGTCGGCGGTTTCGAGTGCAGCCCCGTTCCTGTGGAGATCGCCTATGGCCTGGAGCGTCTGACGATGTATATCCAGGGCGTCGACAGCATGTTCGACATCGTATGGAGCCGCGGCAAGGACGGCATCGTGTTCACCTACGGCGACGTCTATCTGGAAAACGAGCGCCAGTACTCCCGTTACAACTTCGAGGTCGCAGACACCGAGTTCTTGTTTCAGGAGTTCAACGACCGCGAGGCCGAGTGCCTGCGCACGCTCGAAGCGGGCCTGCCGCTTCCGGCGTACGACAGCGTGCTCAAATGCTGCCATGCGTTCAACCTGCTCGATGCGCGCGGCGTCATCTCGGCGACCGAGCGCATGGGCTACATCCTGCGCGTGCGCACCATCGCCAAGGCATGCTGCGCGTCGTATATGAAACATGTCGTGGGGGTCGACCCCGAAGCCGATTCGAAGGAGGCATAGGAATGGAGAAGACCACGCTTGCATTCGAAATCGGCACCGAGGAGCTTCCTGCGTTCGATCTGCATGCCGCAACCGAGCAGCTTCCCGGACTCGTGCGCGACGCCCTTGCGGGCGCGCGCGTTCCCTTCGACGAGGTGAAGGTCTATTCGAGCCCCCGACGTCTGATCGCCATCGTGGAGGGCGTGCCCGAGCGCACCGAGGCGGCCGTCGAGGAGTTCCGCGGCCCTGCCGCCAAAATTGCCTTCGACGCCGAGGGCAACCCCACCAAGGCCGCGGCGGGCTTTGCGCGCGGCAAAGGCGTCGACGTCGAAAGCCTCGAGCGTCGCGACGAGGGCGGCGTCGAGTACGTCTACGCGGTCAAGCATACGCCTGCCGCCGATGTGGCGGAGCTTCTGCCCGAGGCCCTCGAAGGCATCATCGCCTCCATATCGTGGCCGAAGTCGTGCCGCTGGGGCACGACGAGCGAGTATTTCTCGCGGCCCGTCCGCTGGATCGTCGCCCTTTTGGGCGATACGGTCGTTCCCGTGCATTTCGCCGGCCTTGAGGCAGGCAACCTGACGCGCGGCCATAGGTTCTTGGCTCCCGGCCCGCATACGGTCGAGCATGCCGACAAGCTGCTCGACGTGGTGCGCGGCGCCTTCGTGGTGGCAAGCGAGCGAGAGCGCGAAGAAAGCATCCGCGCCCAGGTCGCAGCCGCCGAGAAGAAGACGGGGCTTGTCGCGGAGCTTCCCGCCAAAACGCTTGCCGAGGTCGTGAATCTTTCCGAGTATCCCACGGTCATGGTGGGCGAATTCGACGAGCTGTTCTTGGCGGTCCCGAAAGAGATCATCGTCGACGCCATGCTGGTGCACCAGCGCTATTTCCCGCTGTTCAACGCCGACGGGTCGCTTGCGAACAAGTTCTTGATCACCTCGAACGGCAATCCCGCCTGCGAGGCCGACATCGTCGACGGCAACCAGCGCGTCGTCGCGGCGCGTCTCTACGATGCCAAGTTCTTCTACGACGAAGACCTCAAGCTACCGCTCGAAGCCTATGTCGAGCGTCTTGACGAAGTGGTGTTCCAGGAAAAACTCGGTACCACGCTTGCCAAGACCAAGCGCATCGTGAAGATCGCCGAGCACCTTTGCGCCGCCGCCGGCATCGAAGGCCAAGAAAAGGCCGACGTCGCGCGCGCCGCGTACCTGTGCAAGGCCGACCTGGTCACGGGCGCGGTCGTCGAGTTCACCAGCGTCCAGGGCATCATGGGGTCGTACTACGCGAAGGCCGCGGGCGAGACCGACGTGGTGGCGGGCGCGATCGCCGACCATTACCGTCCGCGTTTTTCCGGCGACGCGACGCCTGCGACGCGCGTCGGCAAGGCGGTGGCCGTCGCCGACAAGCTCGACACGGTATGCGGCCTGTTCGCCGTCGACCAGGCGCCGACCGGCTCTTCCGACCCGTTCGCCCTGCGCCGCAGCGCGCTCGGCATCGTGGCCATGCTGACGGGTGATGACGCCTTGACGGTCGATCTGGTTCCCGCGATCGACGCGGCCTTGGCCGCCTATGCCGAGGACGGCATCGAGTTCGACGCGGCCGCCGTGCGCGAGCAGGTGCTCGACTTCTTCATCACGCGCACGAAAGTCATGGTGCGCGACGAAGGCAACGCCGCCGACGCCGCCGATGCGGTGCTCGCCGCGGGAGTGCGCGAGCCGCGCGAGTTCATCAACCGCGTCCATGCGCTCGAGCATGCCCGCCGCGAAGCCCCCGAAACCTTCGCCGATCTGGCCATCGCCTACGCCCGCGCCAACAATCTGCGCGATGCGGCTTTGGGCGATGTCTACGACGAGTCTCTCATGGGCGATGTCGAGCGCGAGCTTGCCTGCGCCGTCGTCGCGGCCGAAAAGGACGTGGCCTGCGCCCTCGATGCCGACGACTACCCCGAGGCGCTTTCCAAGCTCGCCTCGCTGCGCAAGCCTGTCGACGCCTTCTTCGAAGAGGTCATGGTCATGGACGAAGACGCCGCCTTGCGCGAGAATCGTCTGCGGCTTTTGAACCGATTCGTCGACGTGTTCGCACGCGTGGCGGATTTCGGCCTGCTTGCCAAGTAATTCCGCCTGCGCGCCGCATCGGCAGGGGCTATCGCGCCTAGACGGCTGCCGATGTTCGGCGCGCCCGCAATCGGCGTTTCTATGGACGAACCGGCTTCCCGCATCGAGCGGGGGCCGGTTTTTGTATATTGAAGGCGGCGGCGCGCCGATCGCTTGATGCGCCGCCGCCTTTGCACCGGAAAGCCGTCGCGCGGCATGCTTTCGCGCGGAAAGGGGAGAGGCCATGTCGGGAGATTTGCGCGACCATATCTGCGTCCACAACGATTCTCCGCTTCCTACCATCTATATCGTCAGCGATTCCTTGGGCGCCACTGCCCACGCGCTCGCCCGTGCGGCGGCCGGGCAGTTCGGCGTGCCCGAGCCGTATATCGAAATCCTGCCGAAAGCGCGCAACTTCGAGGAAGTCGTGAACTTCCTCTCAGTGCATCAGGAAAGCTATCGCGCGGCCGGTCTCAAAGACGACCTGGTGGTGTTCTTCACGCTGGTCGACCCCGATATGCGCGCGAAGGTGCGCGCATTTTGCGCCGAATCGGGCCTGCACGGGGTCGACATCATGAGCACGCCGATCCATGCGCTCGCCGATGCGTCGGGCTTGTCCCCCCGCAATAACCCCGGGCTTTTGCGCACGACCGACGCGCATTATTTCCGTCGCATCGCGGCGATGGAATTCACGGCCGAGCACGACGACGGGCGCAACCCGCAAGACCTCGCCGAGGCCGACATCGTGCTTCTGGGCGTTTCGCGTTCCTCGAAAACGCCTATTTCGATCTACATGGGCATGGAGGGCTACAAAGTGGCGAACGTGCCGCTCGCGCTCGGCGTCGAGCCGCCGAAAGAAATCTACGATTGCGATCCTTCGAGGATTTTCGGCCTGATGACGACGCCCGATGTGCTCGTGGGTATCAGGACGCGCCGTCTTGGCGGATCGGGGCGCGGCGCGGCGGCGGTGGCGGCAAGCTATGCCGAGCCCGAGATGGTCTATCAAGACCTCGAAGAGGCCCGCGCGCTCATGCGCAAGCTCGGTTGCATCGTCATCCGGACCGACAACAAGGCCGTGGAAGAAACCGCTCAGGAGATTTTACGCTACTATGAGCTTGCCCATCCCTTCCAAAAGACCATCTTTGAGTAATATTGCTCTTTGTGCAGTAGGGTATCTATCACGAAGGAGAATACAGTGACTGCAGACGTCAAGCGTGTCTACGCGTTCGGCAAGGACGCAGAAGGCAACAACGTTACCGAGGGCAACAAGGATATGAAATACATCCTTGGCGGCAAGGGCGCCAACCTTGCCGAGATGGCCGTCATCGGCCTTCCTGTGCCTCCGGGATTCACTATCACCTGTCAGACCTGCATGGAGTACGCAAGCGCCGACAACGCCTGGCCCGAAGGCGCCCTCGACGAAATCGAGCAGTACCGCCTCGACCTCGAGCGCCGCATCGGCAAAAAAATCGGCGATGCGGAAGACCCGCTGCTCGTGTCCGTGCGCTCCGGCGCGCCGATGTCCATGCCCGGCATGATGGACACGGTGCTGAACCTCGGCCTGAACGACGAGTCCATCAACGGCCTCATCGCCCAGACCGAGAACCCGCGCTTCGCCTGGGAC
>USEZ01000128.1 GCA_900553775.1 uncultured Slackia sp.
CCCCGCCGATGTCGTCGAGCCGTTCGCGAGCGCGCATGCCCGCTGCGTCGCGCAGCCCGCGTCCGAGGTCATCACCATGGGCGAGCATCCCGCCCAGGCCGTGCGAAAGAAGAAGGATTCCTCGATCGTGGTAGGCTGCCGCGCCGTCAAAGAAGGCCGCGCCCAGGGCTTTTTCTCGGCGGGTTCCACCGGGGCGTGCCTCGCCGGCGCCACGCTCGGCATCGGACGCATCAAAGGCGTTTCGCGTCCTGCGTTGTGCAGCGTCATCCCTTCTCCGATCGCGCCTGTGGTCATGGCGGACATCGGGGCGAATGCAGACTGCAAGCCCGAATATCTCGTGCAATTCGCTCAGATGGCCTCCATCTATGCCGAAAAAATCGTCGGAATCGAGCATCCGCGCGTCGCGCTGCTCAATATCGGCGAGGAAGACACCAAAGGCTCGCAGTTCGCCCAGCAGGCGTTCGCGCTCATGAAAGAGGGCGTTTCCGGGTTTGCGGGCAATGCGGAAGGAAACGACATCATCACGGCGAAATACGACGTCGTGGTGACCGACGGCTTCACGGGCAACGTGGTCCTCAAGACCGTCGAGGGCACCGCCAAGGCGTTGTTTTCGGCCCTGAAAGACGTGATGACCTCGTCGCTGAAAACCAAGCTGGGCGCTTTGGCCGTCAAAAGCGATCTCAAAGAGCTCAAAGACAGCATCAGCGCCGACACCTACGGCGGCGCTCCGCTGCTCGGCGTGGCGGGCGTGTGCCTGGTAGGGCACGGGTCGAGCAATGCGAAGGCCATCGAGAACGGCGTTCTGGCGTCGGCGAAGATGGTGCGCAGCGACGTCGCGGGCCTTATCGCCGAGGCGGTGGGCGGGCGATGATGCGCACCGAAGAACAGCAGTCCAAGATCGAAGCGGCCCAAGGCATCATCGGCTACGAATTCTCGCACTCCGATATCCTGCTTGCGGCGATCACGCATCCTTCCGCCACCGAAGGGATGCCGGTCAAATTCAGCTACGAGCGTCTCGAATTCCTCGGCGACAGCATCCTGGGCGCCATCGTGGCCAATGCGGCGTTTCACGCCTATCCCGATCTGGACGAAGGAGGGCTGACGCGCATCAAGGTCGCTCTCGTGTCGGGGGCGAGCCTTTCTGCGGTCGCCGAAAAGCTCGGGTTCGCCGATGCCATCGTATTCGGCTCGTCCGAACGCGGAACGGGGCGTCGCGGCCTGCATTCCGCGCTCGAAAACGTCTACGAGGCGATCGTGGCCGCCCTGTTCCTCGATGCCGGCATCGAGGGCGCCCAGGCATTCGTGAACCGCACGCTCATTCCCCGCATGAGCGTCGACATGGCAAAAGAGCCCGAAAACCCGAAGAGCGCCTTGCAGGAAAAACTTCAGGAAGAAGGCATCACGCCCACCTACAAGCTGGTCGAGACTCAAGGCCCGCCGCATGACCGCACGTTCGTCTCCCAGGTGTTCGCCGGCATGAAGGCGCTTGCGAGCGGTATGGGGCGCACGAAGAAGGAAGCCGAAAGCCAGGCGGCGAAAACGGCGCTCGACGCGCTCGGCTTCTCGAAGGCTTCGAAGGCCGACAAGGCGAAGGCGAAACAGGAGAAAAAGCAAGCGCGGGCCGAGAAGAAGAACAAAGGCTAGCCTATGCATCTCAAGTCGCTCGTCCTCAAGGGATTCAAATCGTTTGCGGACCGCACGGCCATCACGCTCGAACCGGGCATCACGGCCATCGTGGGGCCGAACGGTTCGGGAAAATCGAATATCTCCGATGCGGTTTTATGGGTCCTCGGCGAGCGCAATGCGAAGAATTTGCGCGGGCAGGCTATGGAAGACGTCATTTTCGCCGGATCGTCGGCTCGCCGCGGCGTGGGCCTGGCCGAGGTAGACCTGGTGCTCGACAACGCCGATATGACCCTGCCGGTCGATTATTCCGAAGTGTCTCTCACGCGTCGGATGTATCGCAGCGGCGAAAGCGAATACCTTATAAACGGCGCGCCTGCCCGACGCCTTGATTTCATGGATATCCTGCACGACACGGGCTTGGGGACGGGCGTCCATTCGGTCATTGGCCAGGGAAACCTCGATGCCATCCTGGCAAGCAGCCCGCAGGAGCGTTGCGCCTTGGTCGAAGAGGCGGCGGGCGTGCTCAAACATAAGCAGAGAAAGCAGCGCTCCGCCCGCAAGATCGCAGCCATGGACGAGCATCTCGCGCGCGTCAAAGACGTGGCCGCCGAAGTGGAACGCCAGCTCAAGCCGCTCGCCCGCAAAGCCGCCCGCGCCGAGGCGCATCGCGCGCTTGCGGCCGAGCTCGAAGCCGTCGAGCTCGCTCTCGCCGTCGACGACGTGCGCGCGCTGCAAAAACGCTGGGAGGCGGCGGAGTCTTGCGAGAAGAAGGCCTGCGCCGCGATAGAGGCCGCGCAGCTTCACCTCGACGAAGTCGCGCGCGCGTCGCAGGATATCCAGGCGCTTTTCCAGAGGCAGAGCCTCGATGCAAGCGAGGCCGCGCAGCGGATCGCCCGTCTGCACATGCTGGTCGAGCGGTTCGAATCGGCGAACATGCTTCTTGCGGAGAAGGCGCGCGGCATCGAGGCGCGCGTATCCGCCGCGCGCGAAACGCTTTCCGGCAGCGCGCGGCGTATCGAGCGCTGCGATGCTGAGATGGCGGCCTTGCAGGAGAAAATCGACGTCGAACGCGCCCGCCGCGACGAAGCCGGCGCGGCGCTCGACGAGCTTTCCGCCCTCTGCGACGCTGCGGCTTGCCGATGCGCGGCGGCCGACGCGCGCCTTTCCGAGGCCAGGTCGCTTTCCCGACAGGCGCAACAGGACGCCGACGCTGCGGCGGCCGATCGCTCGGCGTTGCAGGAAGGCCTTTCGCGGCATATGTCGGCCGAAAGCGTTTGCGAGTCGAAACGCGCGGCCGCCGCCGCGGAGCTGGGGGAGGCGCGCGACGAGCTCGCCCGCTGTGATCGCTCTCTGGAATGCGACGAGGCCCGCCTGGAGGAGCTTGCCGAGCGCAAGCGCATCGCGCACGAGGCGCTCGATGCCGTTTTAAACGACGTGGATGAGGCGCGCGCGCAGGCGGATGCGGCGCGGCGCGCCGTGGCGGATGTCGAAAGCCGCATCGCTGCCCTCGCAGCCCTCGATCGGGCTTCTCGCGAAGAGAACGAGGCGGCGGCCTGGGTGTTTTCCCACGCGAAAGACCTCGACGCTTCGGGCGCCTGCGCGGCATCGCTGATTAAGGCGCCGCGCGAGCTCGAGCGGCTTGTCGAATTCCTTCTTGCCGACGATGCGGACGCATGGTGCGCGACCGACGCCGATCGCGCGGCCGATATCGCTTCGGCGCTGTTCGATTCCGGGGCGGCCGGCTCGGCAAGCATCATTTTCGAAGACGACGGTTCTCGCGCACCGCGTTTTGCGTGCGAGAACCGCCTAATCGAACGCCTGGAATACCCCGATGCCATGGCGTCCGCCCTGGAGGCGTTGATCGGCGACGTGGTGCTGGTCGATACTTTCGCCGAGGCGATCGCGCGCGCGAAAGACGGCGATGCCCGCCTGCGCTATGTCTCCGAAGACGGTGTCGTCGTCCGTCCCGGCGCGAAGATCGCAATGGGGCGCATCTGCGATGTCGGCGACGGCGCGCTTGCCCGCGAACGAGAGCTGGGGGAGTCGAGAAGCGCGCTTGCCGAGGCGCGCGAGGCGCAGGTTGCCGCCGAGGCGCGCTGCCGCCTTCTTGACGCCGACCTCGAATCTAGGCGCGCGGCGAGCCTCGAAGCCTCGAAAGTCCACGCCGAACATGCGGGCGCGACGGAAAGCCTTCGGTCGCGGCGCGGCAAGCTTGTCCGGCGCATCGAGGCTCTCGAAGCGGCGCTTGCGTCGTGCGAGTCGGAATCGGCCGCTGCGAAACGGGCGATCGCCGAGGCGCGAAACCGCGCGGAAGTCCTCGATGCGCGCATCGAGGACTTCCGTCTCGCTCGTGCGCAGGCCGAGGAGCTAATGGCGCAGGCGTCGCGCGAGCGAGACGATGCCCGTCTCGAAGAACAGGATTGCGCGGGTCGGCGCGCCGAGGCGAAGTTGAAGCATGCGACCGCCGCGGAGCGTCTTCGTTCGCTTGAACGCGAGTATCGAGCGCGCCGTGCCGAGCGCGAACGTGCCGAGCGCGCTTCTGCGCGCGCGACATCCGACGTGCGCTCCCTCGAAGCCGCCGCAGGGCGCATCGTTCATTTGGGCGAAGCGCTTGATTCGTTGAAGGTTTCGGCGGATATGCGCGCGCAGGCCCAGGCGCAAGGGCAGAAACGCGCGCAGCACGCCGTCGCCGAGCTTTCGTCGGCGATGGGGCGTTCGCGTCGCGACGCGGCGGAAGCGCAGGAGCGTCTCGACGCCGCAAAGGCGGCCCTGGGGGAGGCGAGGGTCGAAAAGGGCAAGGTCGAGGTGCAGGTGGAATCGGCTGTCGCCTCGATCGTGGAAGGGCATGGGATTTCGCTCGAATCGGCCCTTGAAACGCCCGCGACCGAAGACCGCGCCGCCGCCGAAGAGCAGGCGGCAGGTCTGCGCCGCCGCCTGCGCGCCATCGGCGCGATCGATTCGTCGGCCGCCGCCGAGTACGCCGCGATGAAGGAGCGCTACGATTTTCTTGCCGGGCAAATCGAAGATGTCGAAGCCGCCAGACGCGCGCTTAAACGCATCGTCTCGGCGATCGATGCGCGTATGAAGGAGCGTTTCGACGATGCCTTCGCACGCGTCGACGGGAATTTCCGCTCGATATTCGCCCAGCTGTTCCCGGGCGGTTCGGGGTGGCTTTCGCTTGTCGAGCTCGACGACGAGGGGGCTCTCGGCATGGAGGTGCACGCGCAGCCGCGCGGCAAGCGCATCTCCAAGATGACCCTGATGAGCGGCGGCGAGAAATCGCTCGTCGCCATCGCGCTTCTGTTCGCGGTCTACGGCATCCGTCGCACGCCGTTTTACATCCTCGACGAGGTGGAAGCGGCGCTCGACGACAGCAACCTGCGCCGCTTGCTCGCCTATCTCGAAACCTTGCGCGGCACGACGCAGCTCATCATGATCACGCACCAACGAAGGACGATGGAGATGGCCGACGTGCTTTACGGCATATCCATGCAGGCCGACGGCGTGACCAAGGCGGTTTCGCAGAGGCTCGACCGCGCGTCCGGGCGCCCGGCGCGGTAAGGAGCCCGCGGCCGCGCCGTCCGGTTGCGCTATCATAGCGGCGCATGACGCGTTTTGTTTTCACGGTTCGAAAGGAGCCTTGCATGGGATTTTTCAGCCGCATAAGCGAGGGCCTCGCGCGTTCGCGCGAGAAGTTCACCGAGCAGATGAACGTGCTGCTCGACCGCGGTCCCGATCTTGACGAAGAGTTCTGGGACGGTCTGGAAGAGACGCTGATCCTGGCCGATATCGGCGGCGCGGCGGCAAGCGACATCGTCG
>USEZ01000129.1 GCA_900553775.1 uncultured Slackia sp.
CCCCGCCGTATACGCCGCCGTCGAAACGCTGCGGGCAAGCAAGCCCCTGCAGGAGGCAGACGAGGCGTGCGCCGTGCGCGCGCTTGCGCCCGATCGACTCGTATCGGCAGCGGGGCTTTCCGTTTTTCCCTTCCCCACCTCGCACGACGCCGCAGCATCGTTCGGATTCCGCATCGAGGCGAACGGCGACGCGGCAGGCTTTATGACCGATACGGGCATCGTTGGAAGCGAGGCGCACGCGCATCTTGAAAACGTGCGCCTGCTTGCCCTGGAAAGCAACCACGACGAAAGGATGCTGCGCGAAGGGCCGTATCCCTATGCGATCAAGCAGCGCATCGCCTCCGACAGGGGGCATCTTTCCAATGCGCAGGCGCAAGAAGAGCTCGTCGCGCTTCTGAGCGACCGTCTCGAAACGGTGGCGGCCATGCATATATCGGAGAACAACAACGAATACGACCTGGCGAAGCGAGGCCTGCGCGACGCCCTTGCGCGCGAAGGCCATCGGGCGCGCGTCGCATACGGCTACCAAGGACGCCCGACCACGCTCGCCTAAGCGCGCAATACGCCGGAAACGCGCATCATCGGCGCCGCGTCGCCATGGCGACGGCACGGCGGACGGCATCGCGATACGCAGGCTTCGCCAGATAGTAGACATAGGCTTCGAGCACCGTTTGAAACGACGTGCCGCGTCCGACGATTTTGAAATGCGAGATGCCGTATTCGTCATGCATGGCGCGCACGTCGTCGCATGTCAGAATCACGGGATGATTCGGCTCATGGTCGAAAAACGCCGTCGTGGGCGGCTGCGTGCAGGAAAAGGGGCGCATGACGCCGTCGAGCTGGTCTTGGCTGTCGCGCATATAGTGCTCCTGCCTGTGCGGGCAGCCCTTATGGCAGAACTTGTTGACCATGACCTCGATTTTCTCGGGCGACTCGAGACGGCATCACCGGCAACATGGACACCCCGGGCGGCAACCGCGGACCGACGATCGTGCCGATCGACGGCGACCTGCAGGGCTTTTCCGCATGGGCGCCGGGCGCTTCCACCCCGCCCGCCGAAGTCAACCAAAAACAGCTCGGCATCGACAAGTTCCCGCTTCTGTCCTGGTGGCAGTACTGGTGCGACGGCTCGACTCTGTGGGACGCCGTCCTGACGGGCGACCCCTACCCGGTGCGTGCGCTGTGGAACGAATCCGGCAACTTCATGAGCCAGACCAACTCCACCCGCGCCTGGGAGGCGCTGTGCGCGCTCGACTTCTACGTCGATCTGAACCTGTGGCACACGCCTTCGACCGATGCGGCCGACATCATCCTGCCCGTCGCCCACTGGATCGAGCTCAATTCTCCTCGCGCCAGCCAGGGAGCCGCAGGCGCCATGGGCGCCACCGTGAAATGCGTGCAGCCGCCCGCAGAGGCCAAATACGACCCCGAGATCGTCATGGACCTCGCGCGCCGCATGAACTGGCAGTGGACCAACGAGCCCGGCAACGAGTGGCCCGACATCCAGTGGCAGCTCGACGACTCGATCAAGCTGCTCACCGACGACGAGCTCACCTACACCACCTGGCATGTGGAAAACGGCGTTCCCACCTATGAGCGCCACGGCGTACCGATGGCGGAAGTGACGCCCAAGTACAAGACGTGGGACGAATACGTCGCCGCCTTCCAGGAGCACGGCTGGTGGCAGGCCAAAGACATCGAGCCGCGCAATTGGGGCACCTACCGCCGTTACCAGACGGGCGCGCTGCGCGCACGCGACCGCGTGTGGGCCCGCCTCGACTACACGGCAGGCAAAGGCATCGGCGACTGGAAGCCCGGCTACTTCACGCCCACGATGAAGCAGGAAATCTGGTCCACCGTCATGGAGACGCACCATCCCGACCATCGCGAATGGTGGCTGCCCAGCTGGGTCGAGCCGCCTCACGGCCCCAAAGACGGCGACCGCATCAAGGAATACCCGCTGACCGCCACCACGGACCGTCGCATCCCGGTGTATTTCCACTCCGAGCATCGCCAGCTGCCGTGGTGCCGCGAGCTGTGGCCCGTGCCGCGCATCGAGATCAACCCGAAAACCGCGGCCGAATACGGCATCGAGCAGGGCGATTGGGTATGGATCGAAACCGAATGGGGCAAGATCCGCGAGGTTGCCGACCTGTATTACGGCGTGGCCGAAGACGTCGTCAACCTCGAGCACACCTGGTGGTACCCCGAGGTGCAAGACGCCGGACACGGCTTCCAGCTCTCCCAGGTCAACCAGCTGATCGACCACCACGCGCAAGACCCGCATTCCGGAAGCTCGAACCTGCGCGCCTATCAGGTGAAGATCTACAAGGCGACGCCCGAGAACTCGCCGTTCAACAACCCGGTTCCGTGCGACAGCAACGGAACGCCGATCATCCACACCTCGGACGACCCCCGCTTGAAGGAATGGTTGCCCACTTACGAAGGAAGGGAGTAGGCCATGTCTCAGATGTCCATCATCACCGACGTGAACCGGTGCGTAGGCTGTCTGGCCTGCTCGGTGGCCTGCAAGGCCGTCAACAACGTGCCCATCGGCAATTACTGGAACAAAGTCGTGCGCATCGGGCCCAACCCCACCCCTGAAGGATCGGGCCAGTATCCCGACGTGTACATGTACTTCCTGCCCTTGAGCTGCCAGCATTGCGAAAACCCCGAGTGCGTTCACGTCTGCCCCACCGAGGCGTCCTGCAAAGCCGAAGACGACACCGTCCAGATCGACAAGGAGAAATGCATCGGCTGCCAGTTCTGCGTCATGGCATGCCCCTACGGCGTGCGCTACCTCAACCAGGGAGAGCTGCCTCAATGCGTCAGCCAGTGCGGCGGCAATGCCCGCTGGGTGGGCGATATGGAAAAGGGCCTGGAATCGTTCGTCGGATCGTTCGATTCCGCAGGCGAGCAGCGCAGGATGCTCGACTTCATCGAGGATTTCGACGAGGCCGACCTCTACAAGCTGCCCGACGCGGGCAACAAGCCTTCGTTCGCCTACATTCTTCGCGGCCATACATGGGAAGGGGGCGACAACTGATGGAAACCCAGTGGTCCCTCGTCATATTCACGTTGTTCGTCTGCCTTTCGAGCGGCACGATCGCGATAGCCTCGTATCTGTCGCTTCGCGGCAAAGGCGAGAAGCTTCTCATGCCAGCGCTGGCAACGTCCATCGTCGCCCTTCTGCTCGGCGGCATCGGGTCGTTCACGCACCTGCAGCATTGGGAGCGCATCTTCAACGGCTTCGGACACATCACCTCAGGCATCACCCAAGAGCTCATCGGCATCGTCGTCATGGGCGTGGTGTTCGTCGCGTGGATCGTCGTCCTCAGGCGCGGCAAGGGCATGCCCAAGGCGCTCGCAGGCATCACGATCGCCGCAAGCGTGCTCATGGTGGTCGCCACCGCGCATTCGTATCTGATGCCGGCGCGTCCCGCCTGGGGCATCGCGCTCGTGGCGTTCTATCTCGCCAACGCCTTCGTGCTCGGCGCCGTCGCCGTCTGGATCGTCGGCATCGTCGTGCACGATGACGACGCCGAAAAGACGGGGCTTTCGTTCACCGTCGCGGGATCGGTCGTGCAGCTTGCGGCCGATGCGATCTATATCGCCGCCTGCTCCATGGCCAAGTTCGCCGATTTCGGCCACTACGCCGATCCCACGGCGATAACGACCGCCCCCACGCATATCCAAAGCCTCATGGACGTCATGGTGGCGGGCCCTGCGGCGGGCATGTTCTGGGGCTCGCTCGCATGCGCCGCGGCGCTGATCGCCATCGCCCTCATCGCAAAGAAGGCCAACGGATCGCCGCTCGCCTTCGCCTCTATCGCAGGCGTCGTGGTTCTGGCGGGGTCGGTGCTCTTCCGCGTGCTGATCTACATGCTCGGCTACTCGTTCGTGCTGCTGTACTGATATGCAACGCTTCCGGCGGGCTGCTTTTCAGGCGGGCCGCCGGGATGCATGCGCACGATGTGCGGCGTCGCCCCCGATCGCAAGCGACGCCGCACATTCCCTGCAATCGAGCGCGCCGCGTCGTATCGAAAGAGACGGGACAGCCCGCACCCCCTCGTCGTCCCGTTTCCTTCGATACGACCGATCAGGCGGACTGCACGCCGGGCGTCGGTCGAATGCGACTCTCCCTTTCCTCCCCCCCCTTTGAAGCCGGACGGAGCAATCCGCCCGGCTTCTCTTTTTTCTCGACGGCGCTGTTCTCGCGAGAGCGCGCCTACTGCAGGATGTCTTCCGCGAAACCGACGCGATAGTTCGCAAACACCGCGGCGCCCGCCTCTTGCGTGGCGTCAAGATCGACATCGGCCATGATGCCGAAATCGCTGTCGCCGTCCGCATCGTGGAAAATCTGATGCACGTGCCACGCACGGCTTGCGCGCTCGTCGGATTCGTCGATGGAGAAATACGCGTTCGACCGCGCATCGGCATCGAGCAGCAGCTCGTCATGGGCATCGTAGAACGCATCGAGCGCATCCTGCCAACGACGCGCGCCGAAGCCCCATTCCGTATCGAGATCGCCGAGCTGTTCGCAGTCGTTTCGAGCGGCCAGACGCACGCGCCTGAACAGCGCATTGCGCACGAGCACGGTAAGCCCGCGGCGGTCGCGCACCACGGCGTTTTCCTCGATAGGCGGCGCGGCGTCTTCCATCGATCCCGCCGATTCCCATTCGTCCACCAGGCTCGAATCGACCGAGCGCACCACCAGTCCGAGCCATGCCACGATGTCTTTCAGGCGGTCGTCGCGCTTGTCGAAAGGAATTGTGCGGTCGAGCACGCGGTAGGCGTCCGAAAGATAGCGCAGAAACGTGCCCTCGCTGCGCGCCATGCCGTAACGTCCCACGTATTCCTTGAAGTCGGATGCGGTTTCGAGCATGTCGCGCAGGACCGACTTCGGAGCGAGCTCGTAATCGCGCGCCCACGGAACCGATTCGCAATACTGCGAAAACGCCGCGCTCAGAAGGTCTTCGAGCGGTTTGGGATACGTGATGTCGGCAATGCTGTCGAGGCGTTCTTCGTATTCCACGCCGTCGGCCTTCATGTCGGCCATGGCGCGCTCTCGCGCCTTGCGCTCCTGGGCGCGCAGCACCTGCCGCGGGTTTTCAAGCGTCGCCTCGACCATGGAGATAAGGTCGAGGGCGTAGGTTTCGCTTTCGGGGTCGAGCAGTTCGAGCGCAGCGAGCAGAAACGGAGAAAGCGGCTGGTCGAGCGCGAAATCGTCGGGAACGTCCACCGTGGCCCGGTATTCGACGCCGCCGTCGTTCGATTCGATGCGCTCCACCACGCCCGCGTCGACCAAGGTGGCGAACACCTCGTCGGCGCGCACGTGCAGCTTCTCTTTCTCTTCGGGCTCTTGCGCCGAATCGTCGATCAGCTTGCGCACGCGCGCAAGCGCATCG
>USEZ01000130.1 GCA_900553775.1 uncultured Slackia sp.
GAACCGCCTGCGTCGAACCCCATTCGGCGGAAGCGCCCGAAGCGCACGAGCATCCCATGCGTCGCGCCGGCTCAGGCGATTCTTCGTCCATTCGCGATACGCCCCCCTGTCGCACACGCGATCGCAACCCCTAGAAAGCCCCGCGCAAGGCATACCAGCCGTCGCGCTCTTCCACACGCAGCGGCGCTTCGAACAGATCGGACATGACCGCATCCGTCAAAAGCCCCCCTTTCGGCCCGTCGGCGCATATCCGCGCGTCTTTTATCAGCACCACGCGGCCGATTGCGGGAATGATGTCTTCGGGATAATGCGTGACCAAGATGATCGCACGTCCTTCGTCGGCCAATTCGCACATGGCCTTTCGTATCTGATACATGCCCTGCGGATCGAGGCCCGTGCACGGTTCGTCGAAGACAAGCACCTGCGGGTCGTGGACCAATTCGCGCGCGACGAGAACGCGGCGTGCCTGGCCGGTGGAAAGCGTGAGCACATCGCGCTCCGCGACGTCGGCGATGCCGAGGCGCGCGAGCGCGTCGTAGGCCGCCTCGCGCATCGTCTCGCTCGCCTGCACGCCGCGCGGCAGGCCGAGCGTGCCGAAAAAGCCTCCGCATACGATGTCGATCGCGGGAAGATGCACGCTTATCTGACCGTGCATCGAGGAACTCACCACGCCGAAGCACGCCTTGATGTCGGCAAGCGTCGGGCGCTCGTTGCCGCGAAACACCACCGGCGCCTTGTCGCGATACAGCGGCATAACCTCGCGCGTAAGCAATTGTATGAATGTCGATTTGCCCGCGCCGTTCGGCCCGAGCACGGCGATTCCCTCCCCTTCTCCGAGAGCAAGCTCGTCGATATGAAGGATGGTTTTGCCGGCACGCACCACCGATGCGTTCCTGATGCGGAAAAGAGGCTCGGGCGCGCGGCCGGCGACGCACTCATCCATGGCTATTCCTCAAGAGCCGCGATGACCTCGACTTCGACCAGCGCGCCTTTCGGCAGCTTCTCGACCGCCACGGCGGAACGGGCGGGCAGATGCCCCGAAAACGAGCGCGCATACACTTCGTTGAAGGCCGCGAAGTCGTCCATGTCGTCAAGGAAGCACGTGGTTTTGACCACGTGATCGAAATCGGTGCCGGCCGCATCGAGCAAGGCGCCCACGTTCTTCATGACCTGCGCCGCCTGCTCTTCGATCGTGGTTCCCACCATCTCGCCCGTTGCGGGGTCGAGGGGAATCTGGCCCGACGCGAACAGGAGGTTGCCGACGATATTGCCCTGGACGTAGGGGCCGATGGCCGCCGGAGCGTTTTTCGTTGCGATGGTTTTCATGACGATTCCTTTCCCTCCGCCCTATGCGGATGCGCATCCTGTGTTTGTTTCGATCGTCGAAAGTTTTCGAACAAGCGCCGCGATTTCGCGCCGTTCTTCCCTGCGAATCGCTATACTACTTTACTACGCTAAATTGTTAAAGCATCGCAGGGGATGAAACATGCTCACGTTGGACACATTCGAAGAAGCCTCCGAGAAAGTACGCGAAGTCACGTTGAAGACGGAACTCGTCGAAAGCCCTCATTTCAGCGCTCAGACGGGCAACAAGGTGTTCTTCAAGCCGGAAAACATGCAGCGCACGGGCGCCTACAAGGTCCGCGGGGCATATTATAAGATCAGCACATTGACCGACGAAGAGCGCGAACGGGGCCTGATCACCGCATCGGCCGGCAACCACGCGCAAGGCGTGGCCTTCGCCGCGTCGCGCTGCGGCGTGAAGGCCGTCGTGGTCATGCCCACCACCACGCCGTTGATCAAAGTGGAACGCACGAAGCACTACGGCGCCGAGGTGGTGCTCTACGGCGACGTGTACGACGAAGCCTGCGAAAAGGCGCTCGAGTTGGCCGAAGAGCACGACTACACCTTCATCCACCCCTTCAACGACCCTGCCGTTGCCACGGGCCAGGGCACGATCGCCATGGAAATCGTGCAGGAGCTGCCGCTGGTCGACACCATCTTGGTGCCCGTCGGCGGCGGCGGGCTTGCCACGGGCGTGTCCACCCTCGCGAAGCTGCTCAACCCCCACATCAAGGTCATCGGCGTCGAGCCGGCCGATGCCGCCTGCATGAAGGCGTCGCTCGCGGCGGGCCACGTGGTGAAGCTGCCGCACGTCAGCACCATCGCCGACGGCACCGCGGTCCAGCAGCCGGGCGACAAGATCTTCCCCTACATCCAGGAAAATCTCGACGACATCATCACCATCGAAGACGACGAGCTGATTGTGGCGTTTTTGGACATGGTGGAAAACCACAAGATGGTCGTGGAGAACTCCGGCCTTCTGACCGTGGCCGCGCTGAAGCACCTGCCGGCCGAGAATAAAAAGGTCGTCGCCATCCTGTCGGGCGGCAACATGGACGTCATCACCATGTCGTCGGTCATCCAGCACGGCCTGATCATGCGCGACCGCGTGTTCACCGTGTCGGTGCTTCTGCCCGACCGCCCGGGAGAGCTGGTGCGCGTGGCCACCATCGTGGCCGAAAACGACGGCAACGTGATCAGGCTCGACCACAACCAGTTCGTCAGCACGAATCGCAACGCCGCCGTCGAACTGCGCGTGACCATCGAAGCGTTCGGCACCGACCACAAGCATCAGATCGTCGAAGCGCTCGAAGCGGGCGGGTTCAAACCGAAACTTATCCAGGCGCACCTCTAGGGGTCGCCTTCGCGGCACCGACGGGTCTGCGCCTTATAAATCCATCGTCTCATCTCGCTGCGGATGCTTTGTCCGCACGGCTTCTCGCGCGGAAGACGACCGGATTACCGCGAGGCAGCCTTTCTTCTGAAAATACGCCCGCCGCACGCGGGCGATGCCGACAAGGAGGATGTCTCTTATGACCGCAGGAATGGCAAACCACGCCAAATACATGCCCGGATACTACCTGCCGCCCGAAGAATGCTTCGACTGGGTGCGCAAAGACCGCATCGAAACGGCGCCCAAATGGTGCAGCGTCGATCTGCGCGACGGCAACCAGGCATTGATCATTCCCATGAGCCTGGAAGAAAAGCTCGAGTTCTTCGAAAAACTCGTCGCCATGGGGTTCAAGGAAATCGAGATAGGATTTCCCGCAGCCAGCGAGACGGAATTCGAGCTGGCGCGCACCCTGATCGAAAACGACATGATCCCCGAAGACGTGACCATCCAGGTGCTCACCCAGGCGCGCGAGCACATCATCAAAAAGACCTTCGCCGCCCTGGAAGGCTGCAAGACGCCCGTGATCGTGCATGTATACAACTCCACGAGCGTGGCGCAGCGCGAGCAGGTGTTCAAGAAGGACAAAGAGCAGGTCAAGCAGATCGCCATCGAAGGTGCGAAGCTGCTCAAAGAGCTCACCGACTCGGCAGGCCACGACAACTACCGCTTCGAATACAGCCCCGAAAGCTTCACGGGCACCGAGCCCGAATACGCCCTGGACGTCTGCAACGCGGTGCTCGACGTGTGGCGGCCCACGCCCGAGCGCAAAGCCATCATCAACCTGCCCGCCACGGTCGAGATGAGCTCGCCGCATGTCTATGCGAGCCAGATCGAATACATGAGCAAGAACCTGCGCTATCGCGACGCCGTGGAAGTGAGCCTGCATCCGCACAACGACCGCGGCACGGGCGTCGCCTGCGCGGAGCTGGGCGTTTTGGCCGGAGCCGACCGCGTCGAAGGCACGCTTTTCGGCAATGGCGAGCGCACGGGCAACGTCGACTTGATCACGCTGGCGGGCAACCTGTTCTCCCACGGCGTCGATCCGCTGCTCGATTTCAGCGACATGCCCGCCATCGTCGAGCTCTACGAGCGCGTCACCCGCATGGAGGTGAACCCGCGTTCGCCTTATGCGGGCAAGCTGGTGTTCGCCGCATTCTCGGGCAGCCACCAAGACGCCATCGCCAAGGGCCTGGCTTGGCGCGAAGAGCACGATCCCGACCACTGGACCTGCCCGTATCTGCCAATCGACCCTTCCGACGTGGGGCGCCGCTACGAAACCGACGTCATCAGGATCAACAGCCAGAGCGGCAAGGGCGGCATCGGCTACATCCTGGAGAAGAACTACGGCTACATCCTGCCTCCTAAGATGCGCGAAGAGCTGAGCTACGCCTCCAAAGACGTCTCCGACCACGCGCATAAAGAGCTCGCCCCCGAAGAGGTGAACGAAGTGTTCCATCGCACCTTCGTCAACCGCGAAGGCCGCCTGGAGCTGCTCGACTTCCACTTCACGCGTGCCAGCAATAACAAGGCGTTCAAGGCGTTCGTGACGGTGAATATCGACGGCGTCGAGCAGGACGCGGTGGGCAACGGCAACGGCCGCCTCGACTCGGTGTGCGACGCGCTGGCGAAGCTGGGCGTGAAGGCGCATATCGCCACATATAGCGAGCATGCGCTCGACAAAGGCTCCGACAGCCGGGCGGCGGCCTATGTGGGCATCGACGACGCCGACGGCGGCATCGTCTGGGGTGCGGGCGAGCACTACGACATCATCACCGCGTCCATCCTGGGCCTGATTTCGGCCATCAACAGGGCCCAAGCGTAATCACGGAAAGCAAGACCGGGCGAAGCGCGGCGGATCGGCAACCGCAAACGGCGCAAAAGCACGGCGCGCGAACGGGCGCCGTGCGCCGTGCGCCGACACGCCTCCTGCGCACGGCGCACGACCGAAGCGGGCCGAAAGCCGCTTCGCCCTCGACAGAACGGCAGGTTCACCATGGGCATGACCATGACACAGAAAATCCTGGCGGCGCACGCGGGGCTCGACTCCGTGGTCGCAGGCCAGCTGATCGAGGCCGATATCGACTTGGCCCTGGCAAACGACATCACCGGCCCCGTGGCCATTCGCGAACTGGCCAAAGCCGACATGGACAAGGTGTTCGACCGCGAGAAGGTGGCCCTGGTGATGGACCACTTCACGCCGAACAAAGACATCAAAAGCGCCGAACAGTGCAAGGAGTGCCGCGAATTCGCGAAAAAGCACGACCTGGTGAACTTCTTCGACGTGGGCAACATGGGAATCGAGCACGCGCTCCTGCCCGAACAGGGCATCGTGGCCGCGGGCGATCTGGTGATCGGCGCCGACAGCCATACCTGCACCTACGGCGCGCTGGGCGCGTTTTCCACGGGCGTGGGATCTACCGACGTGGCCGCAGGCATCGCCACCGGCAAGGCATGGTTCCGCGTTCCTTCGGCCATCAAGTTCAACCTGAGCGGCGCGCTTGCGCCCTGGGTTTCGGGCAAAGACGTGATTCTGCACATCATCGGCATAATCGGCGTGGACGGCGCGCTGTACAAGTCGATGGAGTTCGTTGGCGAGGGTGCAC
>USEZ01000131.1 GCA_900553775.1 uncultured Slackia sp.
TCGCCGCAGCCACCTATATGCGCGGCTGTCGCTGCATCCAGATTCCCACGTCGCTTCTGGCCTGCGTCGATTCGTCGGTCGGCGGCAAGACGGCGGTCGATCTGCCGCAGGGCAAAAACCTCGTCGGCGCGTTCTTCCAGCCGTCGGCGGTGCTCATCGACACCTCGACGCTCTCGACGCTTCCCGGGCATTTCTTCACCGACGGATGCGCCGAGGTGGTCAAATACGGCATCATCGCCGATGCCGACCTGTTCTCGCTGCTTGAGATGCCTTTGGCGCCGGGCGACGAGCGCCTGCCCGAAGTGATCGCGCGATGCGTGGAGATCAAACGCGACATCGTACAGGCCGACGAGCATGAGCACGGGCTTCGCCAGACGCTCAATTTCGGCCACACGATCGGCCATGCGATCGAGAAGGAGTCGGCGTTTCGCATCACGCACGGTTTCGCCGTCGCCGCGGGCATGGCGCTTATGGCCGATGCCTGTGCCGTGCGGGGCCTGTGTCCGCGTATCGACGCGAAGCGCGTCAAGGCGGTCTTGCGAGCGTACGGCCTGCCTGTGGAAACGGAATTTCGCGCGCCGCGGCTTTTCGAATCGTCGCTGGCCGACAAGAAGCGCAGCGGTTCGGTGATGAACGCGGTGCTCATGCATTCGATCGGCTCGGTCGAGCCGACGGCGATGGATTTGGACGATTTCGCACGCCTGGTGGAAGAGGCGTGCGCGGGCGGACGTGCCGGCGACGAGCCGCACGCCGCGCAATGAAAGGGGGAGGTGCGCTATGGCCTCTCGCATCGGCGAGCATTTCAGCGTATCGATATTCGGCCAAAGCCACTCGACGGCCATCGGATGTGCGATCGAGGGCATTCCCGCGGGAAAGCGCATCGATGAAGGGGAGCTGCAGGCGTTTCTCGCCCGTCGCGCCCCCGGCGGTCTGCCGTGGTCTACGCCGCGCAAGGAGGGCGACGCCGTCGAAATCCTGTGCGGATTGCTCGACGGCGTTTCCTGCGGCGCGCCGCTCGCCGCGCTGATTCGCAACACCAATACCCGAAGTTCCGATTACGAGGCGTTGCGCCGCACGCCGCGGCCGGGCCATGCCGATTACGTGGCCGATGTGAAATTCGGTGGCGCGCAAGACGTCGCGGGCGGCGGACATTTCTCGGGCCGCCTTACGGCTCCGTTGTGCATCGCGGGCGGCATCGCCAAACAGCTTCTCGCCGAAGAGGGCGTCGTCGTGGGCGCGCACTTGAGCCGCGTCGCGGGCATCGACGATGCCTCATGGCCGCTGCACGGGCTTTCCGCCGCCGATGCGCTCGCGCCCGGCCGCAAGGCGTTTCCGGTCGTCGACGATGCGGCGGGGGCGGCCATGCGGCAGGCGATCGGCGAGGCGCGCGACCGGGGCGACAGCGTGGGCGGCGTGGTGGAATGCGCCGTCGTCGGTTTGCCCGTCGGCATCGGCGAGCCCATGTTCGACGGGCTCGAAAACGCCATCGCGCGCATCGTGTTCGGCATCCCGGCCGTCAAAGGCGTCGAATTCGGACGCGGTTTCGCCGCGGCCGATATGCATGGCAGCTCCCATAACGACCCCTATCGGGTTCGCGAGGGCCGCGTGGTTTTCGCGTCGAACAATGCAGGCGGCATCCTGGGCGGCATCTCCACCGGAGAGCCCGTGGTGGTGCGCGCCGCGTTCAAGCCCACGTCTTCGATCTTCATCGAGCAGGACAGCGTCGATTTGAAGGAGATGAGCGACGCGCGCCTTGCACTCAAGGGGCGCCACGATCCGTGCGTGGCGGTGCGCGCGGTGCCCGTGATGGAGGCCGTCTGCGCCATCGCCGTCTACGATGCGATGCTGGAAGCGAGGATGGACCGATGAGCTGCGCCGTATCACGCCCGATTCCTTCTGCGTCCGTCGGCGGGCAGGCTGCGGAAGAGCCGATCGATCTGGCCGCGTCGCGGGCGAGGATCGACGACATCGACGCCGAGATGGTGGCGCTGTTCGAGCGCCGCATGCGCATCGCGGCCGATGTGGCCGCCTATAAGCGCGCGACGGGGAAGGCTGTGCTCGACCGCGAGCGCGAGGCCGCCAAGATCGAGGCGGTCACGCAGGCGGCATCCGACGACTTCAAGCCGTTCATGGCTCCGCTGTTCGGCTTCATCATGGAGATGAGCCGCGCCTATCAGCACCGCCTGCTCGACGGCGATGCCGATTTTTCTGCGGCAACCGGCTCCATCGAGGCGGTGTCGGCGCTTCCCGCCGGACCGCGCACGGCGTGCCAGGGCGTGCCGGGGGCCTATTCTCACGCCGCGGCCCGGGAGTTCTTCCCCGAAGGCGACGTGTCGTTTTTCGACAGCTGGGCCGCCGTGTGCGACGAAGTGGGCTCCGGCGACGCCGATTTCGGCGTGCTGCCGCTGGAAAATTCCACGGCGGGAACGGTGAACCGCGTATACGACCTGCTCGCGAAAAGCGGGCTGTTCATCGTCTCGTCGTTGACGCTTCGGATCGAACATGCGCTGCTGGCCAAGAAGGGCTGCACGATCGACGGCGTGCGCGAGGTGGTTTCCCACGAACAGGCCTTGCGGCAGTGCGAGGGCTTCCTTGCAGGCCTGCCCGGGGTGCGTGCCGCATCGCGCGAGAATACGGCGGCCGCCGCGCTCGAGGTGGCAAAAAGCCCGCGTGCCGACATCGCGGCGATCGCTTCGCCTGCGTGCGCCGACATCTACGGGCTTTCCGCGATCGCGAATGCCATTCAAGACGAATCGGACAACTACACGCGATTCGTGTGCGTGGCGCGCACGCCTTTGGTCGTCGAAGACGCCGACCGCAGCTCGTTTTGCCTCGTGCTTTCGCATGAGCCGGGGTCTTTGCATCGCGTGCTCGCGCGCATCGCCGCGCTCGGCGCGAACCTGCTCAAGCTGGAAAGCCGTCCTATCCCGGGAAGCAGGTTCGAGTTCATGTTCTATGTCGACATCGCCTGCGCGCCGGGCGACGGCGTTTTCTCCGACGTGGTATCGCAGGTGTCGCCTTTGTGCGAACGCTTCCTTTACCTGGGAAGCTACCGAGAGCATTCATGTTGAGCCGACGCCGCCTTTTGCGGCGGCGTTTCGAAGAAAGACGGGAGGACGCCATGTCCGAATCTTGCAAACCGGTATACGGCCTGCTGGGCAGAAAGCTCGGCCACAGCTATTCGCCGAAGATCCATGCGCTTTTGGGCACGGGCGAATACCGCCTGTTCGAAGTCGAGCCCGAAGACGTGCGCGATTTCGTGCTGAACGGCGATTTCGCGGGCTTGAACGTGACCATTCCCTACAAAGAGACGGTCATGCCCCTGTGCGACGATTTGTCCGATGCGGCGCGCATCATCGGTTGCGTCAACACCATCGTGCGCCGCGAAGACGGCACGCTGTACGGCGATAACACCGACTATTACGGCTTTTCCCATATGATCGACTATGCGCACGTCGCGATCGAGGGGAAGAAGGCTCTCGTGCTCGGGGCGGGCGGGGCGTCGAAGACCGTCTGCGCGGTGCTGACCGACCGCGGCGCCCGCGAGGTGGCGGTGGTTTCGCGCAGCCTGCCCGGCGCTGGGCTCAATACCGTGGAAGACCACTACGACGCCGACATCATCGTGAACGCGACGCCGGTGGGGATGTATCCCGGCTGCCCCGACTCCTTGGTCGACCTCGAACCGTTCTGCAGCACGGGGGAAACGCGCAAGGGCTATCGCGACGGTCTTGCCGCGGTGCTCGACGTGGTGTACAACCCCGCGCGCACGGGCCTGCTTCTTCAAGCGGAGAAATGCCACGTTCCCTTCGTCAACGGGCTTCCCATGCTGGTGGCCCAGGCCAAGCGTGCAAGCGAGGTGTTCCGGGGCGTGCATATCGACGATGCGGCCCTGCATGCGGTCATCGAGCGCGTGTCGAGCGATACGGAGAACATCGTTTTGATCGGCATGCCGAGCGGGGGGAAGAGCACCGTCGGGGCGCTGCTCGCCGAAAAGCTCGGCCGCCCCTTCGTCGACGTCGACGACCATATCTCTGAAGCGGCGGGCAAATCCATCCCCGAGATCTTCTCCGAAGACGGGGAGGCGGCGTTTCGCCGTATCGAGACCGACGTGACGGGCGATATCTGCAAGGGTTCGGGGTCGGTTATCGCCTGTGGCGGCGGGGTGGTCACGCAGCCGCGCAACTACGACCTGCTGCATCAGAACGCGACGATCGTGCTGCTGCGCCGTCCGATAGACCTGCTTGTTTCCGACGGGCGGCCCATGAGCATCGCCAAAGGGATGGCGACGATCGAAAAAGAACGCCGTCGCCTCTACGAGGCATGGGCCGATATCGCGGTGGACAACGACGGCTCTCCCGAAGAGACGGTATGCCGCATCATGGATGCGCTTGATGCGCGAAAAGGAGGAATCGGACGATGAACGGGAGTGCCCATGCGGGCCGCGCCGTCGCGTCGAGCGCAGGCGCGGGGCCGAACCTGCTGGTGATAAACGGCCCCAATATCAATCTGCTCGGCCTGCGCGAGCCGGATATCTACGGCGAAGAGAATTACGACGCCCTGCTTTCCCTGGTCGAGCAGACCGCGCGGGAGCACGGGTTTCGCGCGACGTGCTATCAAAGCAACCACGAGGGCGACCTGGTGGACGCCATCCAGCAGGCTTTCGGCGTTTACGACGGCATCGTGATCAATCCTGCGGCCTACACGCACACGTCGATCGCCATCCTCGACGCGCTCAAGGCGGTGGGCATGCCGTTCGTGGAGGTTCATATCTCCGCGGTGGAAACGCGCGAGGACTTCCGCCAGGTGTCCTACGTCAGGCAGGCCGCCGTGGCCACGATAACGGGTCGCGGCATCCAGGGGTATCAAGACGCCCTTCTCTTTTTGTGCGATTTCCTTGCGAAAAGCCAACCTGAGCGGCTATAATTCATGGCTTGTATATTTACCGTGTAAATAATCGTAAGGAGAAGTGACGTGAATCCGTTGCTCATCGCTGTCCTCGTCGTCTGGGCCCTGTCGGGCATCGGTCTTATCGTGTTCGTTCTGCTGCACTCCGGCAAAGGAACGGGCGTGTCCGACATGATCGCCAGCTCGCTGTATTCCACGCAAACCGGTACCAACATCATCGAGAAGAACCTCGATCGCATCACGATCATCTTCGCCGTGGTGTTCATGCTGTCGCTGCTGGTCCTCATGGTGATCTATCCCCAGGGTTCCATAGCGTCCTAAACTTTTTGGAATTTCTTCTTGCGTTTTCGACACGCTTCGGAGAAAATACTTTCTCGCAGCCGATGAGGCTGCCA
>USEZ01000132.1 GCA_900553775.1 uncultured Slackia sp.
ATGCGGGCGGTCTGCCAGCCGTATGCCGCGATCCAGCCGCCGATGACGGGGCTCATGATGGCGCCGAGCAACGAGCACGCGACGCCGATTACGCCAAGCACGGTTCCGTTGCTCTTCACGAACCAACGATTGACCATGGTAGGCGTGGCGATATACATCCAGAATGCCGCAGACGCGCCATACAAAACGCCATAGAGATGCCACTGCCACGGCGCGGTGAACCAAGCACATGCCAGCGACGACAGCGAGAACACCGCCGCAGCGCCGGTCATGATCCAGCGCGGATTGTATTTGGAGAGAAGCTTGCCGGCAATGGGAGTGCAGATGGCTGCAACCCAGGGCTGGATGGACATGTAAAGAGAAGCTTCGGTCTGAGACCAGCCGAACTCGTTGATGACGGGCGTCAGGAACAAACCGGCGTGGTTTGCCATGAAGCCCAGCGGGACAGCATAAAACGCCACGCAGGCGATTGCGATCGCCCAAGCATAATTGCTGCCTTTGGCATTGGTAGTTCCCATTTTTCCTCCTTGTCTCTTGCGTGCCCCCTGCAAAGGGCCCGTCTAGTCAACAAGCAAAAACCGTGCCGAAGGGGCTTGCTGCAACAAGCCCCGAAGACACTGTTTTTGCAGGCTGTCGGAAACCAGGGGGCGTCTTTGCGGACGCCCCGCGAAACGTGCGACTACTTATCGGCCTTGAGCACGCCTTTCTCATACAAGGCGGCAACCTCTTCGGCGCTATAGCCGAGCTCTTCCATAACGTCTTTGGTGTCGGCGTCGTATTTCGCGCCGCCGCGCACGATCTTGCCCGGATGCTTGGCGAACTTGGGGAACATGTTCACCTGTTTCACCGTCGTCTCGGTGATTTCGTCATAGCAATCGACAAACACCTCTCGCGCCTGATACTGAGGGTCGCGAAGCATGCGCTCGTAGGTCATATGGGGAGACACGGGCACGCCCATGGAGCTGAACTGCGCATTCACCTCATCGACCGTATGCGAGAGGCAATACTCGTCAAGCGCGGCGCGGAATTTGGCGGCTCGCGCGGGCAAGGGGTCGCCGATGTCTTTGCATCCGGGAGCGCGCGTGATGGACGGATAGGTGCCGAGGGGCTGGAAGTCGGGATCGTCGGCGAAACCGAAGAACTCGACAAGCTTGCGAACTGGGCCGGTGCCGCCCACGGCAACCTGGACAAAGCCGTCCTTGCACTTCTGGGAGCCGGCGCAGGCCCCGACGAAGTCTTCGTTGCCGATCGGCGTAGGCTGGATGCCGTGATTGATGCCGTCCGAAAGCGTGGCGCCCTGGACGCGCACGAGCGACTCGAACTGCGTGCAGTCGATGGATTCGCCCTCTCCGGTTTCGCGAGCGCGAATGACGGCGGCAAGCGTCGCCCATGCGCCCATGAGACCGGTCATATAGTCGCCCGTAAACGGCTTGGTGACCGAAGGCGGAGTGCCGGGAAAGCCGTTGAGGCTCGCATATCCGGAAAACGCCTGGCCGATGGGGTCGAACGACGCCTTTTTGACGTAGTCGGGCTCTCCCGTCTGGCCGAACCCCGAGATATGAAGAATGACCAGGGCGGGATTATGCTCCCACAGCACCTCGTCGGTCAGACCCCATTTCTTCCACGTGCCTCCCTTGGAAGACTCGACCAGCACGTCGGCATCCTTGATGAGGCGGAAAAGGATTTCCTTGCCCTCATCGGTAGGAATATTCAGCGTCATCATGCGCTGATTGCGCCGTTCCGCAGACCATGCGTCGCCATACATGCGATACATGTCGGGAGCGATGACGCTCTCAAGTTCGATGACGTCGGCCCCTTGCTCGGCGAACAAGCCGCAAACGAACGGGCCAGCTATAACCGACGCCGCATTGATGACCTTCAGGCTCTGCAGGTTGCCGAACCGAGGACGATCAGCCGCTTTCATGTGCAAACCTCCTTGACGATATGCCGCTCGTTTCGATTCGAGCGATTTCGCCAAACGGAAAGCAAGAAGCATGCCGGCGCCGCGACGCACCGCATAGCACACATGGACCAAGGCGGAACGACCTCGAACCGGGCCATCCCGCTGTGCGCTTTCCGCAACCGAGCCGCCCTCGAAAACCAAGTCGGCGCTAGGCATGGTTTTTGCTTGCTGATTTTCGTCCGCTCGGAAAAGGAGGAACAATGGCTGAAGAAACCCCGATGTTCGGGCCGCTGCAGGGCGTGCGCGTATTGAACCTTTCGCAGGCGATCGCCGGTCCTTTCGCATGCGCCATGCTCGGCGACCTAGGCGCCGACGTCATCGGAATCGAAAACCCCAAAGGCCGAGACACCTCGCGTCCCAACCCCGTGCTTGGCGGCTGGGGCACGCAGATGGACCGACGTAATTCCCGCTCTCTTTGCATGGACGTGCGCAAAGGCCGCGGGCGCGAGCTGTTCTTCGTGCTCCTGAAAGAAGCCGACATCCTCGTGGAAGGATTTCGCGGCGGGCAGATGCGGAAATGGGACATGTCCGACGAGACCCTCTGGGAAATCAACCCGTCGCTGGTCATCGTCCATATTTCGGGATTCGGCCAAACCGGCGTTCCCGAATATGTGTCCAGGGCAAGCTTCGACGGCATCGGCCAGGCCTTTTCCGGCTACATGGAAATGAACGGCTTTCCCGACCGCCTTCCCATTCCCGCCTTTCCCCAGCCTTCCGACTATTTCACCGGCCTTTTCGGCATCGTCGGCGCGCTGGCGGCGCTTCACCGCGCGAAAGAAACGGGGCAAGGGGAAAGCATCGACATCGCGCAATACGAAGCGATGCTGCGCTGCTCGGGGTTCTACGTGTGCAATTACCTCAACACCGGGGCGCTGCCGAGACGCGAAGGATCGCATTCGACCAGTTCGGCGGGGTACGGTGCCTATACCTGCAAAGACGGCGTGGCGCTGTACGTGCTGGTTCTCGGCGCCGGCGTCGTGCGCAATGCGCTCGCAACGCTCGGCCTCGACATCAATAAGGAACCGTTCTACGACGGAATGGGGCTGTGCGGCATGAATACTCCCGCCGGCGACAAGCTCGAAGAGGCGCTTGCCGACTTCTTCGCCGCCCATACAGGAGCCGAGGCCGAAGAAATCCTGCTCGGCGCGGGCGTTCCGTGCAGCAGGATCTACACGTTCGCCGACTGCGCGGCCGACCCTCATTACCAGGCGCGCAAATCGTTCACCGAATGGAAAAACGCCTACGACGACGGCACCGTCCGTGGCGTGAACGTCGTTCCAAAGCTCAAGAACAATCCCGGCAGAATCGCCAAGGGCATGCCGCTCGTCGGCCAGCACAACGAAGAAATCCTGCATTCGATCGGCTGCAGCGACGCGGACATCGAAGCCTTGTACGCATCGGGCACCATTCGCCAAGAGCATTCGCCGATCGGATAGACGGCAACGCCTGCTGAGGCCGCCCTTCGAACAGAGAAGGGGCCTCAGCACCCTGCCCGATGGGAAGCCGAGCCCCATCGGGCAGGGTGGACCGCTTCCCCTTTCTGTCCGCCCTCCACTCCTACGGGGCCTTGCTCCACAAGCCCCATTTCGCCGCTTCTTCTTCCCCTTTACGAATGCGGCAACTTTCGGTCGGGATTCGTCGCATCCTCCTTTGCGACGAATCCCGACCCTCCTCTCTCGGTAATCGCACCGACACCCGCAAGCACAGCAAGCGCTCTTTTCCCGCACGCCGCGAGCCGCCCACGCGTCCGCCACATTCACGCGATACAATGGCACTTTTCCATCTCGCCGAAAGGAGAATCGGTGTCTTCCCCGATTCGCACCCTCCTAGAAATAGTGCGGCTGTACCGCAAAGGCTTTCGCCCCGTCGAGTTCGTCCGCGACGCCGACCGCATCTCGCTGCATCCCAGCGGATGGCGCGCGAACGGATCGGGGCGCTTCAAAACCGCCGACGACGCGATCGAATACCTGGAATCGGCCAAGCCCGAGCAGTGGCGCCAGATTTATTGCGGCATGACGCCGTTTCTCGTGTCGGACAAGGGCAACGTGAAGCATGTCGACGGCAGCGCCGTGAAAATGAACCTGGCGAACGGCCGCTATCAGATCATGTACAAGCCCGAAGACCCGCGCGGACGCGGGCGAGACGGACGCACCCACAAAAAACGCGTCTATCGCTCGATGCTCGTAGCCATGGCCTGGCTCGATTTTCGCAAAGGCGACGTCGAGCATGAAATCCACCACGTCAACGGCTACCGTACCGACGACCGCGTGGCCAATCTCATGGTGGTCGACCACGACGAGCATATGCGCATCCACAACCTGGGCCCGTGCGGCTTAAGCGGCATGCCCGACGAACGCATCGTGGACGCGCCCGCCGCCTGCGATGGCGAGACGGGCGGAGCCGACGAGCCCGAAACCTACGCGGGGTCGCATGTCGCCCTGAAGCCGGCGAGCGACAACCGAAGCGAAGCGCCGAAGAAGAAGCGCCGTCGCGGCAAGCGCGGCGGAAAAGGACGCGCGGCGGCGCAGGACGCCCAGGCTGCCGGCGAAACGCAAGACGCGCACGACGAGGACGCGGCGAAGCGAAGCGATGCCGACGGCGGCACGCCCCAGAGAAAAACGCCTCAGGCGCACGATTCGCATGAAGAGCACGATGCAACGCCGAGCGCCGCGCCCGATACGGCGGAAAAGCCCCGCAACGAGAACGCGCGCCGCAGCCGCAAAGAGAAGCCGAAGCGCGAAGGCGGCGGCAACGCGGCGGCAAAGCCCGAAACCGCAACCGACTGGAAGGCGGCGCGCGCGGCGCTTTCGGACGCGGTCGAAGAATTCCTCGATACCGTAGGCGCGCACGACGCGGCGACGCCCGCCGACGAGAAGGCCGCCAACAAGGCCGCAAAGCCCGTCTATAAGGCGTTGAAGCCCTTTGCCACCTGCCCTGACGCGATCGAAAGCTTCGATGCGGCGCTTACGGGGATCCGCACGGTGGCACGCGCCTACGCCGAATCTGAGGCGGCCGTTCCCGCGCCCGTCCATTCGATGCTCGGCACGATGCATCAGACGGTCAAAGAATCCGTGAAGCGCATCGTGAACGAAGGCGACGCGTTGGAAACGCAATGTTTGCGCGAGCTTTTGTGCGACGAGGCCGCAAAGCCCCTGTTCAAGAAAACCCCGCATGCGCGCAAGTTCCGCCAGTGCATCTCGATCGTCGACTCGCGCAACGAAAAGGCATCGGAAAACGCATAGCCGCGCGCGGTGCGCTACCCTGGAGAAAAGAGCGAACCGAGCGGCGCGGGCGGTCGGAAGCGCGAT
>USEZ01000133.1 GCA_900553775.1 uncultured Slackia sp.
TCAAATGCGTCCGTTATTTCCGATGTCATTCCCGACATAAGACTTACAAGCGCAATAACCGCCGTAATACCGATTATAATACCGAGCATTGTAAGTATTGAACGCATTTTGTTGCCGACAATACTTGACATTGCCATCTGAAAACATTTCCAAATACTCATAATCAAGTCGCCCCCTTTGCTCTTTCATCTTCGGGAGCATCTTCGCCCGCACCGTGTTGGTTCATTACTGTTACGTCACCCTCTGCCGGGCCGTCATAAACGATACGTCCGTCTGTTATACGAATGATACGTTTTGCTTTCGCCGCTATCGAGTTATCGTGAGTGATAAGAATAATCGTATTACCCTCCGCATTAAGTTTCTGCAAAAACAGCATTACTTCACGACCTGTACGCGAGTCAAGCGCGCCTGTAGGCTCATCGGCAAGGATCACCGACGGATCACCCGCCAAAGCTCTTGCTATTGACACTCTCTGTTGCTGACCGCCCGAAAGCTCGAAGGGGCTTGCGTCGCGCAGGACGTCGACGTCGAGCCCCACCAGGGAAAGCGACGATGCGACGCGCGCGGCCGTCTCGTCTTCGGAAAGCCCCATATTGCGCGGTCCGAATGCCACGTCGTCGTAGACGGTGGCGGCGAAAAGCTGGCGTTCGGGGTATTGGAACACCACGCCGATCTTCGCGCGTGCTGCGTCGGCCTCCTTTTTTCCGGCGATATCGCGACCGTCTACGAGCACGCGCCCGCTCGTCGGTTTGAGAATGCCGTTCATGTGCGCGATCAGCGTCGATTTGCCCGACCCCGTGTGCCCTGCGATGCCGAGGAATTCCCCCGCGCGGATATCGAGGTCGATATTGTGCAAAGCCCATACGGCATGGGGGTCGTTGCCCCATTTCGCGGTTTTCTCGCGCTTATGCGCGCGGTTCTTCCGGGCTTTCGACGAATCGAGGTAAGTGTGGCTGACGTGCTCGAAGGAGATGACCGGGGCCGCGTCCTTTCGCTCGTCCGTTTGCCGCCTGTCGGATGCGCGCCCGTCGGACGGACACGTGCAGCTGCCGCCTTCGGCCGCATCGTCTCGGGGGCTCTTTTCGGCCGCATCGTCGCATTGCGCAAGGCCGGCGATGCGTTCGGCCAGGTCGTCTTCGCGAATGCAGACGGGAACGTCGATGCCTTCGTCGCGCAGCCGGCCGGAAAGCTCGCATGCGAAGGGCACCTCGAGGTTCAAGTCGGCGAGCCGCTCGGATCGGGCGAGCACGTCGGCGGGGGCGCCGTCGAGCGCAACGCGTCCGCCGTCGAGCACGATGACGCGGTCGGCCTCGGCCGCCTCTTCCATGAAGTGGGTGATGCACACGATGGTCATGCCGCGCTCGTTGAGCGCCTTGCAGACGCGCATGAGCCCACGGCGGCCGCGCGGGTCGAGCATGGCCGACGCCTCGTCGAGCACGAGGATTTTCGGCTCCATGGCGAGCGCGCCTGCGATGGCGACGCGCTGTTTCTGGCCGCCCGAAAGCGCATTGGTTTCGTGCGATTCGAACCCGACGAGGCCGACCTCGCAAAGCGCCTCGCTCACGCGTCGTGCGATTTCGGGGGTTTCGACGCCGAGGTTTTCAGGGCCGAATGCAACGTCGTCTTCGACGAGGGAGGCCACCAGCTGGTCGTCGGGGTTTTGGAACACCATGCCGGCGGTGGAGCGGATGGCGTAAAGCGCGCTTTCGTCGGCGGTGTCCATGGAGTCGACGCGCATGCTTCCCTCATCGGGGACGAGCAGGGCGTCGATATGTTTGGCGAAGGTGGACTTTCCCGACCCGTTGCCGCCGAGGATGCAGACGAATTCCCCCGGGGCGATGCGGACGGTTACGTCGCGGAGCACGAAATGCTCGTCGTCGTAGGAAAAGCCGAGATGTTCGCAATCGATCATCGTGTGCCGTTTCTTCTCGAGGTTTTCAGAAAATGACGCGTCGAGGCACGCCGCGCGTGAAACGCCGCCGCGTCGCTGCGATGCGCGTTTTGCGACGGGTTCCTCGTGCGTTTCGCACCGCCCGGTCTAACGGGCGCCGGCGGCACGCGCCTTGGCCTTGCCGGCCGCAGGCGTGAACGAACCTTCGACCGCTCGATAGGCGACAAGGGTAAGTACCGAGTTCAGGACGGTTTTCACCAGGTTGAACGGAACCAACGCGGGCAGAACGAGCGGGAGGATGGCGTCGATGCTGCCGTACCAGAACCATACGCCGATCGTGAGGTTGGCAAGAATCGCGCCTGCGATGGCGAGCACGCTTGCGAGCGCAAGGCCGGCGATGCTGCCTTTGAACGTATGCATGCGGCGATATACGAGTGCGGCGGGAACCACGAAGAACAGCGTGGCGAGGACGTTCATGATGGACCCCACCCATTCGCCCAGGATAAGCCCGTGGATGACGGCGGCCATGGCGCCGACGACGAAGCCTGCGCTCGGGCCGAATGCGAATCCGCAGACCATGGCGGGCACAAGCGAGGGGTCATAGGTGAGAAACGGGACGCCGGGGATGAGGGGGATCTGCACGAAGGAGAACAGGGCGGAGATGGCGCACATAAGCGCCATGGTGACGAGCTGGCGGGTGCTCCAACGGTTCGTGTTTCGCAAGGTGTCGGGTTTCGCTGCCATGACGGCCTCTTTTCCGCGAGACGGATAGACTGCCAGGTTCGTTTCCTCGTCTCGCTGAAAAAGAAACAAGCCCGCATGAATTCCAATACGGGCTTGTCATTCGCATGAGGGCGCGCCGTTCGCTATGCGTCGGGGCGCGGTGTCGTGCGAACCCTGCCTCTTCCATCCGGACTGTGACCGTTGGTCTCGGATTCTCACCGAGTCGGCTCGATGCGCGCCTGAAGGCCCCGCATCGAGGTCGCGGACTTCCGGTGCGGTGTGTTTGTGCCGTGCCGGTTACCGCCAGTGGGGAATCGCACCCCGCCCTGAAACAGAATTCATGGCCGATATTGTAGCACCGCGAGTGGGCATGAAAACTCCGCACATGCGCGCAGCGATGCGCTTGCACGAAAAACCATGCGATCGGCTCGGTTTCGTAGGCTGGATCTATCGTTTTGCACGCAAGCGCGAAGCGATGCCTCCGCGTTTTCGATGCCGATGAACGTATTCCAGCGTGCATGCGCCTCGTTCGATCCGTTTCTGCAACGAAGATGCAAACGAACATTGTTTGCGATAGTCTCCGCACGGCTTTCCGTCAGGCCGCCGTTTGCCGTGCTCAAGGCGGTAGACGTCGCATCGCTGGAAGCATGCCGCGGGCGTAAGCTTCGCCGGAGCGCAATCTCGGCCGAAGCACGGCGCAGCGGGTCGTTCCCGCCGCCGTCCAGCGCGCATTTTGCCGTGTTTGCGAGCCTTCTTCGAGGGTAATAATTCGGAAAGATTTTCCTAACAAATACTGAACAAAGGCGCTCATTGCCATTAACTTCTGTGGTTTATATGCTCTTTTACGGCACGAGGAGTGTCGTGATTCAGGTAGGAAATCGACAAGGGGGAAACGATGAGCTATCTCGATCGAGTGAAGCAATCGTCCGGGATGAGTCGACGGAGCTTCGTTGCAGCAAGCGCCGCAGCAACGGCGGCTTTGGCTGCAACGGGCCTTGCGGGCTGCGCGCCTAACAGCGTCGAAGAAACCAAGGACGAAGGGGGTGCTTCCACCGAGCGCGATATCGTGAGCGGTGAATGGAAAACGGCGGCATGCTGGCATAACTGCGGCGGCCGTTGCGTGAACAAGGTCTTGGTCAAAGACGGCGTCGTGGTGCGCCAGAAAACCGACGACACCCACGAAGACAGCCCCGATTATCCGCAGATTCGCAGTTGCGCACGCGGTCACAGCCAGCGCCAGCAAGTATTCGGAGCCGATCGTATTAAATACCCCCTGAAGCGAAAAGGATGGAGCTCCGACAATCCCAATGGCGAAATGCGTGGAAAGGACGAATGGGAGCGCATCAGCTGGGACGAGGCGTTAGATTACGTAGCTGACGAGCTCAAGAAGGTCTACGAAAAATACGGTCCTACGGGCGTGTACCATCTTGGATGGCCCATGGGCTACACCACGCGCATGATTTCCTCGATGGGCGGCGCTGTTTGCACGACGAACACGTCGTCCCACGGCACATATACCTATTGCTTCACGTATCTTGGTCTTCCGTACCAGGGCGTCGGCCCTGGCACGCTGTTTTGCGAGAGCGCCAATGACCGCTTCGATTTGGTGAACGCCGAGACCATCGTGTTGTACGGCTGTAATCAGGGATGGGCTTCTGCAGGCAATCACTGCAGTTATTTCTGGCGTGCGAAAGAAGCGGGTGCCGAGTTCGTTTATGTCGGACCTGAATACAATGTCACGGCGTCGCTTTTCGAGGCGAAATGGATTCGCGTGCGTCCTGGCACCGATGTGGCTCTGCTGCTTGCCGTGGCTTATACGATGCTCGACGAAGACGACGAAAAGAACCTGATCGATTGGGATTTCTTGAAGAAGTACACCGTTGGGTTCACGAGCGATAACATGCCCGAAAATGCCGCAACGGATGAGAACCTTCATGACTACATCGTGGGTGTTTACGACGGAATTCCGAAGACCCCCGAATGGGCAACGGACATCTGCGGAACTCCTGTCGAAGATATCGTGTGGCTTGCCGAAGCAATCGGCAAAGATCGTAAGGTTTCGATACTGCACAGCTTTGCCGCGGCTCGAAATAAGGGTGCCGAAGATTTTCCTCAGATGCTGATGACCATCGGGTGCATGGGCGGGCATATGGGTAAGCCTGGTCATTGCTGCGGTACGGCTTTCCATTCCACTGCGGGCACGGGTGGTCCGTCGTTGGTCATGCCCGGCTCCACCGGTTTGCAATACATGATGTCGCCGCTGAACTACAACGTGTCCGATCCCGAGCGTTGGCGTCCCGTTCTCGAGGGCAAATTCATCGACAACGGTTCAGGGTTCGGCATTCCCGGCATGCCCCAGCAGGCGGTCGAGCGAGAGTGCGATATACACGTTATCACGAACGACGAAACGTCGAATTTCCTGCAGAGCAGCATTGACATCACGAAAGGAATCGAAGCGTATCGCAAGGTCGATTTCGTCTATTGCAATGCCTATACGCTTACTACCACTGCGAAGTACTGCGACATCATTCTTCCTGCATGCACTCCCTGGGAGAAACTTGCGCCGAATGCGTACTTGGCTTATATGAGCCGCGATTACCAGATTTTCCCGTCCAAGATTACCGAGCCGCTCTA
>USEZ01000134.1 GCA_900553775.1 uncultured Slackia sp.
CGACGACGACGTGCTCGTCGTCTATTTCAAGCGGGTGAAGGGGCGCAAGATCCGCATGGTGGGAATCTACGACCACGAAGGCATCCCGAGCCTTCGATGACGGCCGCGGCGCATCAGGCGCGGCGCACGGAAAGACCGGGCAACGCGAGAAGGCCCCCGCGCGATGCGGGGGCCTTCTCGCGTCCCGGGAAGTCGGGCGGGCGCTACATGCGACCGCCGAAGGCCTCGCGGCACCCTTCCACCACGGCCGCGGCGTCGCGCTCGCTGAGGGTTCCCGCGACGGCCTTGACCGAGGATTCGTCGACGACGACCACCTTCGAGCACCTGACGGTCGAGGGGACTCTGAGCCCCGCCGCCTCCCAGTCGGAGAGTGCCACCTCGCCGGGGCACCAGTCGCGGGGCGCGTGGCTGGTCACCTTGGCGAGCGCGAGCGCCGCGCGCCCGCCGTCGACGTCGACGACCACGGCGGGCCTTGGCTTGGCGACGCCCGGCCTGTCCTCGAACTCGAACGGCACCACCACGACGTCGAAGATGCTAAGCGAGCATGTCATCGTAGACACCGTCGCATTCGTCGTCCCAGTCGGCCGGCAGCACGGGCGCGCCCGTCGCGCCCGTCTTCGGGACGTACGCCTCCGACCAGTCGACCAGGCCCGCCGGGCCGACCGGCCGCTCGAGCCTCACGTCGAAGGGGAATCCGCCGCATGCGACGAACTTCCTGACGAACACGTTGATCGCCATGCTCGAGCTCATGCCTAGGTCTCCCGCCGTCCTGTCGAACTGCCTTTTGACTCCGTCGTCGATCCTCACCGTTATCGCGGACATAGGATCCTCCTTTCCTCATTTTATTCCTATTCTATTACTTCCGATGTCGTATTGCATTCATTTGATTGCAACATGCATTGCGGCATCAACCTCGCGTCCCCTTCATGGAAGGAGACAAAACATGACGGCTTACGTCAATGACGAACAGAAGAAGGAGGGCGCCTACGGCAAGGCCGTCAAGGCGACCCTGGCCGCCACCCTGGCCGCGGGCATGGTCCCCGCCGCGGCGGCATTCGCGGACGAGCCCGCCGAGGCTTCCGAGGGCAACGATGTCGAGCTGCTTTCCGTTTCCGCTGCCGAGGCTTTCTCTCAGGGCACCGTTAAGCTCAGCAACGATGAGGCCGAGTGGACCGGTAATGCTTTCGAGCCTAAGGTTTCCAGCGTTACCCCGAAGGGCGGCAAGGCTGTCAACGTTAGCAACAACGACGACTACCTGATCTACTACGTGACCGCCGACGCCGAGGGCAAGCCGACCACCAACAAGGTTGACGATCCCACCGAGATCGGCACGTACTTCGCCGTTGTCGAGGCCGTTGACGGCAACTACAAGGGCGGCGTTGCTTACGGCAAGTTCGAGATCACCGGCAAGCAGTTCAACAAGGTGACCGCATTCGAGGTCAACGAGGCTGACGCAACTCAGACCACGGATGTCGACTTCGACTACAACGCCGAAGCTCTGAATATCGGCTTCAAAAACGACAAAGAGACCTTTGTCGCTGGCAAAGACTACACGGTGAAGTTCTACATCAAGGGCGAGGACATCAACAATCCTTCCGCTGGTTCTGACACCGTTCGCAATGCAGGCACCTACACCGCAGTTTTGACGGGTGCTGGTGCATATGCCGGCTCTACCGCCAAGGTTGAAATTACGGTGAACGCCCTCAACTTGGCCGATGCCGAGATTTATACGGACCAGGTTGTCGGTGCTACCACCCAGATGCCCACCGCTCCCACCACGGTGAACGGTTCCAAAGCTCTGGCTCAGGAAGTCAAGCTCACGTATCCCGATGTTGTTGGCGATGCTGGCAAATACACTGCTTACGCTCAAGCTGCAACCGACGGCGATAGCAACTTCATCGGCGCTGCCGAGGTCGAGGTCGTCAAGGTCAACAAGGGCGCTTCGTTCTTCTATGGCGACGCTGCTATGCCCGAGGTTCTCAACATCAACCTTGCCGAAAAAGAAGCCTTCGATGCTTCCCTCATCAAGGTGATGGATGGCGAGACCGCCCTCGAGAGTGGCAAGTATGAGGTCTCTTACGCCAAGGCCGACGGCTCTTCCGTTCAGGCTAGCGAGCTTGCCAAGGCCGGCTCCTACGTTGTCACCGTTGCCGTGAAGGCCGACGCCACCAATTACGAGCTCGGCGGCAGCACGCAGATGGTCGTCAACGTGACCGCAGGCGTTGTCGATTGCGACACCAACCTCTACGTCCGTTACAACGGCGCGGTTGTCGACTCTATCGTGGCCGACTACAGCGGTACCAGCATTGCCGACGGCATCACCATGACCCTGCTTGCCCCCAACGGCAAGGACGAGCTTGTCAAGGGCGATGACTATAGCGTTCAGTACGTCGATGCCGAGGGCAACGTGGTGAAGGCCAAGGACCTGGTGAACGCCGGTTCTTACACCATGCAGATTGTCAGCGACAAGTACCAGATCGAAAACGGTACGTTCGACATCGTGATCAACCCCGTTGAGGTTCTCGCGCTCCAGGTGAAAAACGTTACTCCCGTCAACGGTCACATGGTTCTTGCCAAGGGCACCGATCCCGAACTGCAGTATGCTACCGAGCGCAGCCAGGACGGCAAGCTCGTCTTCAAAGGCCTTGCCGGCTCCGAAATCGAGAAGCTCTGCGACGTCGTGTACACCAAGGACGGCGGCGAGCTGGAGAAGTTCGACAACACCGTTCTTGGCAATTACACCGTTGCCCTGAAAGCCAAGGATGTCGCCGAAGCTGTCAATTATGATTTCCAGGCCGCACCCGTCGAGTTTGTCATCGACGAATCTCGCGAATTCCTGGATGTGCCCCAGGGTGAGTGGTTCTACGAGTACGTCATGAAGGCAAGCGATAAGGCCGCCAATAATCCCCTTGGCTATATTCATGGTTACGCTGACGGCAAGTTCTTCGGCCCGAACGACAACATCAAGCGCGGCGACGTGTGCGTCATCCTCGCTCGCATGGGCGGCGTTGAGCTCGACATCGACCACGACGGCGTCTTCACTTCCTACGAGACGGGCTTCGGCGACGTGGATGCTTCTTCCTACTACGCCCAGGCCATCAAATGGGCTGCCGACGCCGGCATCGTTCAGGGCTATGCCGACGGCGAGAACTTCGGTCCCGAGGACCAGGTGACCCGCGAGCAGTTCGCAACCATGCTGTATCGCTACGCCAAGATGTCCGGCACCGACGTTTCCGCCGACGTGGACGCCGAGCTCGCGAAGTACAGCGACGGCGCTGCGGTGACCGAGTTTGCTCGCGAGGCCATTGCTTGGGCTTCCGAGGACGGTATCATGCAGGGCATCGGCGACACCGGCGTCATGGCTCCGCAGGACAACGTTACGCGTGCCCAGGTTGCCAAAATGGCTGTTGTCTACCAGCCCGCAAAGCTGACCAAGTAGCTTAAAACCCGCTGCTTGCATCGGTAATCGATAGGTTGCGGGAGGTTTTCCTCCCGCAACCTTGCAAAACGCAGCAGGCTTATATAAGCGCCGTCGGTTCTTCTATAAGCCTTTGGCTTAAGCAAGCTGTCGCACCGTCATGAAAACGCCTCGCCGAAACGCGAGGCGTTTTCGCGTTCGGGCACTCTGCTCCTCATGGCTCACACGTCTAAGGGGACGGTTTCATGACCGTGGGAATCTCCTCGGCATCCGGAGGCCAAGGCTCATATGCTCGTTCCTCACGCATCAATGCCAGCACCACGCCGGAAAGCTTTCGCGCAACTCCCGACACGGCGCGGAAATAATGCGCCCCTTCGCCGATTTTCTTCTCGTAATAATCCCTGAAGTAGGGATCGAGCCTGCGTACGCCGTCGGCGGCGCGCACGAGCGCATAGCGCAGCTGGGCCGATCCCCGTTTAGACATATGTCCCGCCTCTTCGCTTTCGCCCGATTGCCGCACGGTGGCATCCATTCCTGCGTATGCGACAAGCTTGCGTGCGCTCGAAAAACGATGGGGGTCGCCTATTTCGCCCGTTATCTGCGCGGCAAGCGTCGGTCCTACTCCGGGAATGGTGGTAAGCCATCGACCAGGTGTTTCATCAAGAATGCGGGCTATTTCATCATCGAGGCTTTTCATCTGGCTTTCCAGAAAATCAAGCTGCTCGATCATCAGACGGATCTGCAATGCAAGGGCATCGGAGGAATGCGAAGCCCCGACCGACGTTCTTGCGGCCGCCATCAGCATGTCGGCATAATCCCGTCCGCAACGGCCGTTCGATGCCGTTTCGATAAGGCGCGTAAGCCGATGGATTCCGAAGCGCATCACCTGCTGCGGCGTGGGGCATTGTTCCAAAACGGCTTTCGACGTAGGACCGTAAGGATGGGTGAAGATGTCTGCATATTCGGGGAACACCCGGTCAAGGGCGGCGGTCGTCTTGTTTTTAATGCGCGTCGATTGTCCGACGAGCGTCGATCGATAGCGCGTCAGCTGCTTGAGCGCATCGCACAGCTCGTCTGACCTATTCCACGGCGCGAATCGCTTGACGCGGATAAGGTCGGCGATGAGCACGGCATCGACCAGGTCGGTTTTCGCAGCTCTGACGCTGTCCACCTTGCGATATGCGTCGGTTTGAATGGGGTTCAACACAATAGGGTCGAAACCGTGGGCTATAAGGAAGTCGAGCAGCGCGAACCAGTAGTGCCCCGTCGATTCCATGGCGATGGCGCATTCGTTGCAATCGGCTCCGATGCTGCCCAGCTTCATAAGGAAGAAAGCGAATCCTTGCGAGCTGTTTTCGAACATGAACGGCTCGGCTACGAGAAGCCCTTCGTCGTCAAGAACCGCAGCGCTATGCGTGCGTTTGGCGATATCTACTCCGACGTAATGCATGGCGCTCCTCTATATGGCGATATGGCCGGAGACGCAATCCTTTCATACGAGGCCGAACCCCAAGGAGATATAACGTGCGCCCTCCGGCCTGCATGGCGTCATCCGGGTTCGCGGGCCGAACAAGGCCATGGCCGTCGTGCGAAAGACAGCGTTTTCAGTATAGACGAAGAAAATAATCGCCCGCCATGAGCATATTCGGCCCGCAACGCACGAAGGCCCCGCGTATGCGGGGCCTTCGTGTTCGGCTAAGCCTTAGTGCGACAGCATGCTTTAAGCCAGAGGCTCGGAGGGACGTCCCGCGTGGGGCGCCCTTCCGGGCCCGCGCCCGGGGCCGGGGCCCGAAGGCCCCGGATATTCCCGGATGCGGAGCGCA
>USEZ01000135.1 GCA_900553775.1 uncultured Slackia sp.
ACCGCGGAACATGATCGTGATCTTCACCTTGGCGCCGCCCTCCAAGAAGCGAAGCACGTGCTTCTTCTTGGTGGTGTAGTCTCCGACGTCGATCTTCGGACGGAATTTCATTTCCTTGATTTCGACCTTCGTCTGGTTCTTGCGGGCCTGCTTCGCCTTGATGGCCTGATCGTATTTGAACTTGCCGTAGTCCATGATGCGACATACGGGCGGTTCGGCGTTCGGGGCGATTTCGACGAGGTCGAGCCCCTGGCCATCGGCGATACGCTGCGCTTCGCGCGTGCTGAAGATGCCCATCTGCGATCCGTCGTATCCGATCAAACGGCATTCGCGGGTGCGGATTTCATCGTTGAGCCTCGGCTCCTGAGCTGCTATCGCGCTCACCTCCTTCTTCTCTCGCTTGCGCGAGTTCGTGCTGCAACAAAAAACCCTGCGCGCATAGCGACAGGGCTCGAAAATGCGAAAACATATTCTTGCAACCCATCAGCTTGCGCCGAACTAGGCGGAAGGCAAGTGCCTTCTCTTGAAACAGCTTTTGCATAATACCATAAAATGAAGCCGATGCAAGCGCTTCAGAAAAATCGATGCAATGCGGCGCGCCACGAAGCCCGCGCGCATCGCGGCGCCTCTTCGCCGGCAGATACGCAGGCACGCCGCGCGACGGAGCGCTCGAGACGAAAGACGGCGCGGCGACGAGCGCGGCCGGCCTTCGGCATGAAAGTTTTACCATAGCACCGGGCCCGATCGAGGAAGGAAGGACGCTTTGGATATCGTAGACTGCCATACCCACACCGCGTTTTCAGACGGCGCAGACGGCATCGAAGACAACGTGGCCGCCGCGGAAAAACGAGGAATCGCGACGATCGCCTGCACGGATCATCTGGCCAAGCCCGCCTTCATGGACTGCGCGATCGACGAGACGCGCATCGACGAGCTTGCGCGCGAAATCGAGCGAAGCCGCGAGCGCCATCCGAACGTCGAGGTCGTCTTCGGATTCGAGGCGGACTGGTACGCCGGCTGCGAGGCCGACATCGCCCGAGCCAAAGGCGATGCCACGTTTCTTCTCGGGTCGGTCCATTACCTCGGCGAATTCGCCATCGACTGGACCCGGGACATGCGCATATGGGAGCGCGACGGGGCCGATGCCGTTTGGACCGAATACGTCCGGACCTGGTGCCGCGCGTGCTTCTGCCCGGTCGGGTTCGACTCGATGGCCCACCCCGACCTTGTGCGCCTGTTCGAGAAAAGCGGATATGCGCCCTCTATCGGCCTTGCGCCCCTGTGGGATGAAATGGCGGAGGCGGCACGCGAATCGGGCGTGCGCGTCGAGGTGTCGACGGCAGGGCTTCGCAAGCGGCTCGCCGATTTCTACCCTGCCTTCGGCCTGCTCGAACGCTTCCGTTTCGCAGGCGTGCCGATAACCGTAGGCTCGGACGCCCACCGCGCCTGCGACGTGGGATCGCACGTGGAATCGGCATACGCCTACGCGCGAAAGGCGGGCTATACGCATATCGAAGCGCCCACCGCCGATGGAGACTGGCGACGCATCCGCCTTTGACCCCTCGCAACCCGCCTGCGCGAAGCCCCGCCGATGCGCCTGCGGGCCGCATACGCGGCCGCCGCGGGCCGAACGCAGGCGCATCGCGAGCGGGCCGGCCGATCAGCGCGCGCGTGCGTCGAGCTCGCCGGCGAGCTCATCGAGGGCCACGCCGTGGTAGGCGAGCGCGACAAGCAGGTGATACACCAAGTCGGCCGCCTCGTAGCGGATATGGTCGTGATCGCGGTCTTTGCAGGCGAGCGCGACTTCGCACGCCTCTTCGACCACCTTTTTTCAGCACGCCGTCCTGGTCGCCCTGCAGCAGACGGGCCGTGTAGCTCGCCGCAGAATCGGCTTCGCGGCGAGAGCCGATGACGGCCCACAGCCGTTCAAGCGTCGCGCCGATATCCCCCGGATGCACGTTTTGCGTTCTCTCGCCCATCACAGCTCCTCGATGTCGTTGAAAAAGCACGTCCTGCTGCCCGTATGGCATGCGGGGCCGGGCGAGTCCACCTCTACAAGCAGCGTGTCGCGATCGCAATCGGCGCGCACCGACACGACGCGCTGCATGTTGCCGCTTGTCGCCCCCTTGTTCCAAAGCTCCTGGCGCGAACGGGACCAAAACCAGGTCGTGCCCGTTTCGAGCGTCAGACGAAGCGATTCCTCGTCCATCCACGCCATCATAAGGACCTCTTTCGTATCATGCTGTTGCACGATCGCGGGGATAAGGCCCCTCTCGTCGTATTTCAAGCCGAACCCTTCCATGAAAACGGCGCTTCCTTTCTAGCAATCGAGCCGCACCGCGATGCCTTGCCCGTCAAGATACTCTTTGACCTGGCGAATGCTGAACGTGCCGAAATGAAACACGCTCGCGGCAAGCACCGCGTCGGCTTCGCCTTCGACGATGCCTTCGGCGAAATGCTCGAGCGCGCCGACGCCGCCCGAGGCGATGACGGGGATGGGCACGGCGCGCGAGACGGCCCTTGTCAGCGCGATATCGAACCCGTCTGCGGTGCCGTCTCTGTCCATCGACGTGAGCAGTATCTCCCCCGCGCCGCGACGGGCGGCCTCTTGCGCCCATCGCACGGCATCGATCCCCGTCGCTTTGCGCCCTCCCGCCGTATAGACCTCCCAGCGGTCTGCGCCGGGAGCCCCGGGGGCTCCGACGCGTTTGGCGTCGATGGCGCATATCACCGCCTGGCTGCCGAATGCCGCGGCCGCAGCCGTGATAAGGGACGGGTCGGCCACCGCGGCCGAATTGAGGGAAAGCTTGTCGGCGCCTGCGGCGGCCATGTTCCTCATAGCCGCGATGTCGCGGAATCCTCCGCCTACCGTATAGGGTATGGACAGGCGCTCTGCCGCGCGCGCGGCCATCCCAATCGTGGTCTTTCGACGCTCGCTTGTCGCCGTGATATCGAGAAACACCACTTCGTCGGCACCCTGCGCATCGTAGAAGCGCGCAAGTTCGACCGGGTCTCCCGCATCGCGCAACCCCTCAAAGTTGACGCCTTTGACAACCCGGCCGTCCTTCACGTCGAGGCAGGGGATCACACGTTTGGTCAGCACGAACGGCCTCCTTTCCCGGCGTTCGCCGCAGCAAGCGCCTCCTCGAGCGAAAACGCCCCTTCGTACAGGGCGCGCCCTACGATGCAGCCTTCGACGGCGTCTGCGTCCGCCTGCGCCAACGCCTCGATGTCCGCAAGGGAGGCCACGCCCCCCGATGCAACGACGGGAAAGCCCGCAGCGTGCGAGATGCGCCTATACGTCGGCACATCGATGCCCGTCCGCATGCCGTCGCGGGCGATATCGGTGAACACCAGATGCTCGAAGCCGTCGTCGGCCAGGCGCTGCGCGAGCTCGACGGCCGACACGTCCGCACCGGAGCGCCATCCGTCGATTCTGACCGACCCGTCGCTCGCGGCGATATCCGCCGTCAGCAGGCCTCGGTAAAGGCGGGCAGCCCGGCGCGCGAAATCGGCGTCGCGCACGATCGCCGTGCCGAGCGCGATGCGCGACGCTCCCAGGCAGGCAAGCTCGTCGATGCGGGCAAGGTCGCGCACGCCGCCGCCGACGTCGACCTTCAAAGATCCCAAGGCGCATATGGACTCGATCGCCGCGCGATTCGCCGCGCACGCCCGCTCGCCCTCGCCGAAAGCCGCCGAGAGGTCGACCACATGAACCCATTCTGCGCCGCGACGGGCGAAATCCATCGCCACCGCGGCAGGATCGTCGCTATAGACCGTCATCGTGCGACGGTCGCCTTTCTCGAGCCTGACGACACGGCCCTCTATCAGATCGATTGCAGGAAACAGAATCACAGCCTGCCCCTTTCGCGCGTACGGTCGGAAACGATGTCGACGAAATTGCGCAACAGCTCGCGTCCGCGCAGCGACGATTTCTCAGGATGGAACTGGCATCCGAACACGAGGCCGCGCCCGACGGCGGCGGGAAACTCCGACCCGTATCGGCATCGGCATGAAACGATCGAATCGTCGTCGGGAAGCGCGACGTAGGAATGGGTGAAATAGAAATGGGCGCCGGGCGCGACGCCCTCGAACAGAGGGCCCGGATCGTCTGTCGGCGTCACGTCGTCCCATCCGACATGGGGAACCTTCAGCCCGGATGCATCGAGGCGCACGCACGAACCCCCGAACACCCCGAGGCCCCGCACGCCCTCGTCATCGCAGGCGCCCTCTTCCCCCCGCTCGAACAGCAGCTGCATGCCGAGGCAGATTCCCAAAAAGGGGCGCTCTCGCTCGATAGCCGCGACGACGGCGTCGACCTGGCCGCTTTCGCGCATGAACGAAGCGGCATCGGCGAAGCTTCCCACGCCCGGCAGCACCACGGCGCGGGCGCGCCCTATATCGCCCGGGTCGTCGGAAATGCGCGTCGCGGCGCCGGCCGCCTCCAAAGCGCGCTTGACCGACATCAGATTGCCCTTGTGATAGTCGACCACGACGATATCGTCCACGACCCCTCCTTACAACGCGCCCTTCGTCGAAGGAATTCCTTCGACGCGCGGATCGGCCTCGGCCGCCTCGCGCAAAGCGCGGGCGCATGCCTTGAACGCCGCCTCTACGATATGATGCCCGTTCTCGCCGCACATGAGCCGCATATGCAGCGTCACGCCCGCCTCGCGCGCGAACGCGACGAAGAATTCCTTGGCGAGCTGGGCGTCGAAAGACCCGATGCGCTCGACGCCGGGGTCGACTTCGTAGAACGCCTGGCCGCGCCCCGAAATATCGACGCACGCCATGACCAGGGATTCATCCATGGGCACGAACGCCGTGCCGAAACGACGGATGCCGCGCTTGTCGCCGAGGGCCTCGCGAAACGCGCGGCCCATCGCGATGCCGACGTCCTCGACGGTATGATGGTCGTCTACCTGCACGTCGCCGCGCGCCTCGATATCGGCGCCGAAGCACCCGTGGCGGACGAAGGCATCGAGCATATGGTCGAAAAACCCCACGCCCGTGTCGATGCGCGCCTCGGAAGGGCCGTCTATCTCCAAAAGCACGCGAATCGAGGTTTCGGACGTGACGCGTTCGACCGAAGACGCCCTCATGACAT
>USEZ01000136.1 GCA_900553775.1 uncultured Slackia sp.
CTTCCATGCGCAGCAGCTTCTCGGTCTCGGCCTCGGTGAGGTTCGAAACGGGCACGCCCGTGGTCATGGACACCACGTCGGCGATGTCCTCCACCGTCACCTGATGCACGGACTTCTGGGCGTCCTCTTCCCACTTCTTCTCGGCTTCGATGCGCTTGGCCTTGAGCTCGGACTCCTGGTCGCGCAGCTGAGCGGCGCGCTCGAAATCTTGGGAAGCGATGGCCGAATCCTTTTCGCCGCGAATAGTGCGCAGCTCGTCGTCGAGCTCGCGCAGCTCCTTCGGCAGCGTCATGTTGCGGATGCGCATGCGCGCTCCCGCCTCGTCCAGCACGTCGATGGCCTTGTCGGGCAGAAAGCGATCCTGGATGTAGCGGTTCGATAGGTTCACGGCCGCCTGCAGCGCCTCGTCGGTGAAGTGCACCTGATGATGCGCCTCGTAGCGGTCGCGCAGACCCTCCATGATGCGCATGGCCTGCTCCTCGTTCGGCTCGCCCACGGTGATGGGCTGGAAGCGCCGCTCGAGCGCGGAGTCCTTCTCGAGATGCTTGCGGTACTCGTCGATGGTGGTGGCGCCGATCACCTGGATTTCGCCGCGCGACAAAGGCGGCTTGAGGATGGCCGCCGCATCGATCGAGCCTTCGGCCGACCCTGCGCCGATGATGGTGTGCATCTCGTCGATGAACAGGATGACGTTGCCGTCTTTGACGACTTCCTTGATGACCTTTTTCAGGCGCTCTTCGAATTCGCCGCGGTATTTCGAACCTGCCACCAGCGCCGACACGTCGAGCGTTATCAGGCGTTTTCCGCGAATGATATCGGGAACCTGATCGGCCACGATCAACTGGGCGAGCCCTTCGGCCACGGCCGTCTTGCCCACGCCCGGCTCGCCGATCAGCAGCGGATTGTTCTTCTGACGGCGGGAAAGCACCTGCATGACGCGTTCGATCTCGGCGGCGCGGCCGATCACCGGATCGAGCTTGCCGTCGCGCGCCTTGGCCGTCAGATCGGTGCCGAACTCTTCGAGCATGCTGGCGTCGGATTGCTGCTCGCCCCCGAAAAACGGCATGCCGGCGGCAACGGGCGTCGGCTGGCCCACCAGATCGTTGAGCGCGGAGCGCACCTTGTCGGCCGACACGCCCATCTTCTTCAAGGCGTCGATCGCGCCGCCTTCGTCCTCGCGGATGATGCCGAGCAAAAGATGCTCGGTGGAAATATAGCTTTGCCCCATCTGCATGGCTTCGCGCAGCGAGGTTTCCAGGATGCGCTTGACGCGCGGGCTGAACGAAAGATGCGCGACCGGGCTTTCCGCCTTCGTGGATTCGTTCATCGCGCGGACGGCCGCAAGCGCCCCGTCGTAGGTGACGCCGACGTGCTCGAGCGCCTGGGCCGCCATGCCCTCGGGCTCTTTCGCCAGGCCGAGCAGCAGATGCTCGCTGCCCACGTGGGGCTGCTGCAGCGAGCGCGCCTCCTCCTGGGCCAGGACAAGCACATGACGCGCTTTGTCGGTAAATTTCTCGAATGCCATAGACGGCCCCGTTTCTTGGAAAAGTGACAGTAATCGACGATGATTGCCGACAATCCTAGCACTCATGGAAAAGGAGTGCCAACACGATGCCGTTTCGTTACGCCGCGTCCACAAGCTCTTCGGGCGGCGAATCCGCGCGATCGCCCGCGAAACGAACGAAAGGCCGCGGGCGAACAGGCTCGCGGCCTTTCGGGACGAACGCCTCAGGCGGCCGCCGTGCGTCGGAAACGGGTGCTAGGCGCGCCCGCCCATGAGCGCGTCGAAACGCATGAGCACCGTGGCGACCTGCGCACGGGTCGCCCCGTCGACGGGGGCCAGCACGTCGGAGTCGGCGATGCCGCGGATAAGGCCCTCGGCCACGGCCCACGACACGGCGTCGCGGGCATACGGCGTCATGTCGTCTGCATCCGCATAGGCCGAAAGGTCGGCGCGCTTCGACGTGTCGACGTCCGCCACCTTGTCGGCATAGCGGAACAGCATCGCCGCCAGCTGCTCGCGGGTCATGGCGTCTTCGGGGCCGAAAAGCACGCCGTCGTCGCCATAGCCCGTGACCACGCCCGCATCGGCCGCCCAATCCACCGCTTCGGCATAATAGGCGTCCCGATCGACGTCTTGAAAGCCCGCATCCTGCGCGGCGGGCGTGCCCGCCATGCGATGCAGCGTCGTCGCCAGCATGCCGCGCGTGACGGCTTCTTCGGGGCCGAAGACGCCGGGCGCGACGCCCGTCATGACGCCTTCCTCGTATGCCCATAAAGCCGCGCCGGCATACCATGCATCGGCGGCCACGTCGGAATAGATGTCCTCGACATGGACGTTGCCGCCGTTGCCGTTGCCGTCACTGCCGCCGTTGCCGTCTCCGCCGCTGCCGCCGTCTCCGCCGCCGGGACCCGTCGCATCCGCATCCTCGTAGAACTGGAACTCCGAAGCCGTGAACAGCGGCGGCTTGTTCTTATCGTCGGTCACCGCCTCCGTCGCCCTGATGCGCACATAGCGGGCCTTCGTCGGCTCGTCGAGCGTCAAACGGCACGTCCGGCCGTTTTTCGCATACGGGCCGCCCTCGTTCGACCAGTCGAACGAAAACGCCGCAGGCTGCGAGAAGCGCTCGGCGGGAACCTCGGCGCCCTCGTCAAGGCCGCTTTGCTCGCCGGCGAACGATATCTCGCCCTTCCAAACCATGCCGTGGGTGTTCCATCCGTGGTTCCAGTAGTCGATGTCCGTAATGGTGCGCTCGCGCCCCAGGTCGATCGTGATGTAGGCGTTCTCGTCGCCGCTCCAGTTATTGTGCCAGAACTGGTCGGCTCCGAGGTATCCGTCCACGGCCAAGGCCGCGCGCTCGCCGTCGCTATGCTCCGAAGAGCGTCCGTTGACCTTCAATTCGCTTGCAGGCACGGCTTTCGACCCCTCGACGTCGTACCGGGAATCGAACGAGCAGACCTGCGTCTGGTCGCCCTTCGACGCGAGCACCGTCCCCGTCGCGGCGGAGCGGATCGAGAACTCGCCTTTTTCGGGCAGCTTCACGTCCTCGCCGAGCGCGACCCATTCCCCGTCGATCTGCGCCTCGATCGACGACAGCGGCTTTCCGTCTTTGGTGTAGATCCGGCGTTCGGGATGGTTCAGGGTGTATCCCTCGGGCTTGACGCCCTCGGTGATGTCGATGGTCGTCGAAAACGACGCGCCCTTGAAACGCACCAGGATATCGTCGGAAGCGTTGATCTTGGCGACGTCTTCTTCGGGCAGCTTGTAGGAATGCCGATTGCCGGAAACGCCGACCCAGGTCGACCCGTCGACCGCGTATTCCCATTCCACCACGCTGTTGGAAAGCTGCGGGCCCAAGACGATCTCGCCTGCATGCTCGCCGTCGAAAGAGAAGGTGGCAAGCTTCGCATCCTGTTTGTTGAGCAGGCCGCCCGCCACCTGCTTGCAGGCATCGGGGTCGGCCACGTCGTCGCTTGTAGCCTGCCGGGCTCCGGTCAGCGCCTCCAGACGCAGCGTCTCGACGTCGGAAACCACGTCGATGCCCGCAGAGGATGCCTTCTGCTCGATGAGCTTCATGAACGAATGCATCGGCAGCGGATACCATGCGAAGCCGGCCGCCACCTCTTCGGCGAGGCTGCGCCATTCCTCGGCCGACGCCTTCTTCTTCTCGTAGAGGCCCACCTTGGCAAGCATCGCGTCCTGATTGAACGGCTGTGCTTCGAGGGCCGCGTCGATGGCGACGAGCTTGTCCTCGTCTGAAGCCTGCGCATCCGCCAGCGCGCGCAGCTCGAAGACCTTCGTGAGGCCGTCCATGTCGTCGAGCACGTCTTGTGCCAGAAGGATGTACGGGCCGCCGCCCCAACGGGTCGAGCCGTCGGAGCCGTCGCCGTTTTGGCGATGGACCTCCTCCCAACCGCACAGTTTGTGGTTCTCCTCGGGAACCTGAAGCTGCAGCCAGCCGTATCCGGCGTCGTTTTGGACGGTATAGCCCTTGCGCCTGTCGTCGCCCGAGCCGATCCACTGGTAACGCACCGCCGCCGCATGGGCGGGCTGGCCGCACGTCGCGCCCGGAAGCCCGACGATGCCGCTTAAGTTCTCGGACGTCTTGCCGATCGCGCCGCACACGCCGCCTCGCTCGAACGGCATCCAGAGACGCTGGTATTCATACGGCGGCTCGCCCGTGTAATGAGACAGGTAGAACGGATCGCCCTCGTTTTCATTGGGGAAGTTCTCGTCGTCGTAGACGAACCGGTAACGCGCGCTCCAACCGCCGGGAATAACCTCGCCTGCAGGCTTTTTGATGCTTTTCGCCTCTTCGAACAGGTCGTGCTCGTTGTAAAACGTCTCGTCGGTATACGGCCAGGCGCTGTTGTATTCGACGAAGGTGTACGGGTTGAGCCTTTCCCCCTCGTCAAGCTTGCTGCCGTCGGCCTTCGTGTAATCGAGCGTGTAGTTCGCAAGCCACGGAAGCTCTTCGTCGGCGATGCGGTTCTCGAAAATCCAGCGCATCGTCTCGACGGGCAGCGCGTCGAAGATGTCTTTCTGGAAGCGATAGTGCTCGGCATGCACGCGAAACGTCTTGATGATCTCGTAGCGTTTGACAGGATCTGCCGGGGTGTTTTTATTCCCCACCCACAGACGCGTGAAATCGTTGACGCCCAAAGCGGCGGACACCATCATCGTGCGATAGACGCGCCGGTCGGAAACGTCGTCTTTCAAATCTTCGGGATGCGCGGCCATCAAGTCTTTAAGCTGGGAAATCGCCTGCACGTGGTCGCTTCCGCGTCCATCGCGGCCGCCGGGGCGCCCGCCCGTCACATACAGCTGCAGCGTTTCGTAGTCGGTGAGAAGCCACTGCAGAAACTTCGCATTGTCGGCATCTTCGTTCGCCCAAGCGAGCAGCTTGTCATAGCCTGCGGCGTCCACGAGGAAGCGCTGCAGCAACAGCAGCTCGGTCTGCACGCCGATGCCGCCCTTCTCGCCGGGCGTTCCCGAGACGATCCCGCCCGACACTTCGCCCACGGATCCGAGCGCGCGGATTTCCTCGTCATAGCGCGAAA
>USEZ01000137.1 GCA_900553775.1 uncultured Slackia sp.
CGCGGCGGCGTCGAATGCGATTGCCGGGCTTTTGGGGCTGGTGTGCGACCCGATCGCGGGACTTGTAGAGGCGCCGTGCCAGAAGCGCAACGCCACGGGCGTCGCCAACGCGCTCGTCTCCGCCCAGATCGCGCTCGCAGGCATCGACAACCTGGTGGATTTCGACCAGACGGTGGAGGCCATGCACCACGTAGGGCGCTCGCTTCCCTTCGAGCTGCGCGAAAGCGCCCTGGGCGGCCTGGCCGCCACGCCTGCGGCCTGCACCTTCTGCCAAGGGTGCGCTCATTAGCCAAGACGCGCAGCGTTTCGAGACGGCATGAAATCCCCTCCCGCATCGCCCGATGTAGGGCGGCGTCGACGCGGGCCGCGCCCTTGAAAACGGACGCGACCCGCACGCTTGCCTCGCATCTTCGAACCCGAAAGGACCTGCCGCAATGGATGCCACCCCCAAGTGCTATCGCACCATCGAATGCGAGCGATGTTTCGATTGCGAAGGAGAGCCGCTTCGCTTCGTGCAAGGCCAAGACCTCCGCTTCGCACGCGAGCTCTCAAGTTGCGAGGTGACCGATTCCTTGTTCGCCCGCTGCTCGTTTTCGCAAGCGGACATGCACTGCGCCTCCTTCGCCGACACGACATTCGAAGGATGCAACTTCTCGAACGCCGATCTGGACGATGCGCTGTTTTCGCGTTGCCGCTTCATCGACTGCGCATTCCGGGGAACCGTATTCGACCGCACGATACTGCGCGACTGCGAGGCGACCGAATGCACGTTCGCCTACGCCGCCCTTTCCGATACGGACATCAAACGCTGCACGCTACGCAGATGCGATTTCACGGAATCGCGCTTCGACAACGCGAGCCTTGCGAAAACCGCATTCGAAGACTGCCGCATGACGGCAACGGAATTCTTCCTCACGTCGCTTGCGGGCATCGACCTGTCGAGCTGCCTGCTTGCGGGCATTCGCACATCGAGCGGCGCTCCCGAGCTGTGCGGCGCGATCGTCGACCGTTTTCAAGCAAGCGAGCTCGCGCGCATTCTGGGCGTTGAAATCAAGGATTAGAGCGCACGCAACATCTCGAGACAACGGACAATCCAGCGCATAGCGCCCTCGAGTCGATACCCCTTGAAGCCCGCCGCTTCCAAAAGGGCAACCACCCTATCTTCGGGGATATCGAGATTCACCAAGTCGGGAATAAGTATGCCCTTGGCGGCAATATCACGCACATGATCCCAGTACGTCCCCGCGAATCCGAATGTCGTCGCATAAGCGGCGGGGTCAGCAACGGCGCGCTCGACGAAATCGGGCGTATCCTCATAAAAAAGAGAGCGGCCATTGTCGTAGAGCGGATAAAACGACTCGCCGCCCTCCCCCATTTTGACAGCCATATTAGACAGATGACGGTCATCCTGGCGCGTTACGAAATCGAAAACGACCATGCGATAGAAATCGCGCGCGTAAGCGGGACGAACAGACAGCAGGTTCTCGAGTTCGTTTTCCCCGCGCGGCCCGTCGAACAATCGACGCATATGCACGATGTAATCTTTTGTGAAATCGTAACGAAATTCAGAGAAAACCGAGTCGGAATCGAATCGATATGCAGGACAGCACGGCACGCCCATTTCTTTCGCGAGCGCATATGCCGCTATCTCCGATTCGACATCGGTATGCAGCGGACTGATGCGCTTTTTCACAATGCCATAACGGCCGCGCATCACCCCATAGCGCTTCACGTTGAACCCCTCGGGAGTATTCACGCTTTCGCCCACGGCATCCATCTTGCGTAAAAACACCGACTCGAATACGTCGGTCATGGCATCGGCGAATCGAGAATCCAGAGAATCAGCGAGCCAGAGCTCGTCTTTTGCGTTGATGGCACGCGTGACCTCTGCCACCTTGAACACGTCGTATTCGGAAAGCCCACAGCGAAACAAAACGCGCTCGATGTCGCGACGCTGCGCACTTACGATGCGTTCAGAAAGAAACTCGGCGAACTGGGAAGCCGTCCATGACGATGCGCCGCGCGTATAGAGCGCCACCGTCGAGTTGTAGCGCGGCTCGAAAAAGGTAACGTGCCGATCGTCGTGAATTTCGGCGATGGCGTCGTCGGCCCATTTCAAATACCTCGCTGTGACCATATTCCGTCCTTCCGCCATACGAATGCAGATGCTCTCGTCGCAAAGCACATCGTGTCATCGTGCGATGATATCACGCTCGAAAACAGCAACGGCGCCCGTAGATGCGGGCGCCGTCGGTTTACGAATCGATGCGTACGATGGGCGCGTAATCTTTGAGCAGCTTTTTCGTCACGCCGTTTTTGGCGAACTTGACATGGAGCAGGTCGCCGTCGACCTTGACCACCTTGCCGCGGCCGAACGTCTTGTGGTCGACCGTGTCGCCCGCCGAAAACGTCGTGTTGGCGGCCGCCTTCTTGCCCGCATTGGAGTTCGTGCGCATGCCGGTCGCCGAAGACGAAGCCCGCGAAGCGCTGCGCGAAGAAGAACCCTCCATGAAGTCGGAGAATGACGAACCGGCGCGGCCTGCGCTGCGCGGCCTGCTGCCGCCCGCGCTCGACTGGCCGAACACGCGCCCGCCGCCCGCTTCGGTGCCGCTGCCCGAAATGCCGTGGCGGCTGCCGCGTTTCTCCCATCCCGTGCCGGAAAAGCCCGAACTTCCCAATCCGATCGTCTGGCGCAGCTCGGAAGGAATCTCGCCCACGAAGCGAGACATCGGATTCGCCGCCGTCTCGCCGAAGATCTGACGCGCGTACGCGCACGTCAGATAAAGCTTCTTGCGCGCACGCGTGATGGCGACGTACGCCAGGCGGCGCTCCTCCTCCAGCCCCGATTCGTCATGCGAGGAATTGGAGTGCGGGAACAGCATCTCTTCCATGCCCGCCACGAACACGCAGTCGAATTCCAGGCCCTTCGACGAGTGCACGGTCATGAGCGTGACCGCCGAATCGTCTTCGGCCGTGGCGGCGTCGAGGTCGGTGCGCAGACGCACCCATTCGATGAAGTCGGCCAGCGAATCGGGCGAAAGCTGGCGCACCGCCGCGATCGCGTCGTCGCGCGCGATTTCGGGACCTTCGTCGTCGACCGCATGCGTCTGCACGTATTCGTCGACGACCGAGAGGAACTCCTTGATGTTTTCCACGCGACCGCGCGCCTCGTCGGTGCCTTCGGCCTCGAGCGCCGCGATCATGCCGCTTTTGTCGATCACGGCCTCGATTACCTTGCGCAAATCGCCGCCGAAGCTGCGCGCCTCCTCGATCAGCGAGAGGAACCCTCCGACCGCGTTACGGGCGCGCATCTGCAGGTGCTCGTCGGCCAGGCACAGCTCGGCAGCCAGCATGAACGGCATGTTCGCCATGCGGGCGGCGGAGTCGATGTATTCCACCGTGGTGCGCCCGATGCCGCGGCGCGGCACGTTGATCACGCGCTTGGCGGCGATATCGTCGGACGGGTTCACGAGCAACGTGAGATACGCCATCACATCGCGAATCTCCGCACGGTCGAAGAATCGCGTGCCGCCGACGATGCGGTACGGCACGCCCGCGCGCAGCAGCATGTCTTCGATCGAGCGGCTCTGGGCGTTGGTGCGATAGAACACGGCCATCTCGTCGTAAGGATGGCCTTCGGCATGCAGATGGTCGATTTCGGCCGCGATCCAACGCCCTTCGTCGCGTTCGTCAGACGCCATGTACACCTTGATCTTGTCGCCCTCGCCCGATGCGGTGAACAGGCGCTTCTTCTTGCGATGCATGTTGTTGGCCACCACGGCGTTGGCGGCGGCAAGGATGTTTCCCGTGCTGCGGTAATTCTGCTCGAGCTTCACCGTATGCGCATCGCGATAGTCGGACTCGAACTCGAGGATATTGCGGATATCGGCGCCGCGCCACGAATAGATAGACTGGTCGTCGTCGCCGACCACCATGATGTTTTTATGCTTGGCGGCGAGCAGCTTGGTGATGGCGTACTGGGCGTGGTTGGTGTCCTGATACTCGTCCACCATGAGGTAGCGGAAACGCTCCTGATAGGCCTCGAGCACGTCGGGATGGTTTTTAAGCAGCAGATACGTGTACAGCAGCAAATCGTCGAAATCGAAGGCGTTGGCCGCCTTCAAGCGCTCCTGGAGGCGTTTGTACACGCGCGCCGCCACCTTGGCGGACGGGTCGTGGGCCTGCTGCTCGAAATCGCCCGGCACGACGAGCTCGTTTTTCGCGGTGGAGATGCGATTGCGGATGGCGTTGATCGGCCAGCGCTTCGGGTCGATGTCGAACTCGGCCATGATGTCTTTGACCAGGCGTTTGCTGTCGTCGTCGTCATAGATGGTGAAGCCCTTGTCGAACCCGAGCTTCTCGCAATCGGTGCGCAGCATACGCACGCACATGCTGTGGAAGGTGGACACCCACATGCCGCGGGCGGCGGGACCGACGAGCCTGCCCAGACGTTCGCGCATCTCGGCTGCCGCCTTGTTGGTGAAGGTGATGGCTAGAATCTGGCTCGGCCATGCGCCGAACTGGCTCAAGATCCAGGCGATGCGGCGGGTCAGCACGCGGGTTTTGCCGGAGCCTGCACCGGCTCCGATCAGCAGCGCCTGACCGCGGTATTGCACGGCTTCCGCCTGCTGCGGGTTCAGGTCGCCCACGAGTTCCTGTGCGCTGCGTGCGATGACTTCCGGCTCGTCGTACACTGTTGCCTCCCTTTGAATCGCGACATTCATGTTTACCACATGCACGGGTCAGCGCAGGACAACGTACACTTACGAGTATCCATATCATTCACTGACATACAACAATGGGAGGTTCAATGCAGGAACTTGAGGAGCGAATCCAAAGCGAGGGAACGGTGAAGGCGGGTAATGTGCTCAAGGTGGACGCGTTTCTGAACCACCAGTGCGACGTACGCCTGTTCGACCGCATGGGTTCGGCATGGGCCGCTCATTTCGCCGGCAAGCACATCACCAAGATTCTGACCATCGAGGCGTCCGGCATCGGCATTGCGTGTGTGGCGGCCCAGCATTTCGGCAATGTGCCGGTG
>USEZ01000138.1 GCA_900553775.1 uncultured Slackia sp.
TGGTGGCGGGCGGCCGCGGCGTGGGCGGCGCCGAAGGGTTCAAGGTCATCGAAGAGCTGGCCGACGTCTTGGGCGCCGCCGTAGGCGCATCGCGTCCGGTGGTCGACGAGGGCTGGCTCGACATTCAATATCAGATCGGCCAGACGGGCAAGGCCATCGCCCCCGAGCTCTACATCGCCTGCGGCATTTCGGGCTCGATCCAGCACATGGCGGGAGCGGCCGCGTCGAAGTGCATCGTGGCCGTCAACCGCGATCCCGAGGCTGAAATCTTCAAAGTGGCCGATTACGGCATCGTGGCCGACCTGTTCGAAGCGGTTCCGCTGCTTGCCGAGGAATTGAAGGCGGCGCTCGAAGCGTAAGCGCCCGTTGCAAGGAGAGGATGCCGTCGATGGATGCGTTGGTGCCCACGCGCGAATTGTTCTGGAATATCTCGGGGCAGCAGATCATGTACCCGATGCTGCTGGCCGTCATCGTGTTCTTCGTCGTCTTTTTCATACGGCGTGTGCGGTTATGGCGCATCGGGCAGCCGGAGAATCGTTCCGACCATGTGCGCGATCGTTTGCGGGGAGCGCTATGCGACGCGGTTTTACAGCTGCGCGTGCTGCGCGAGAAGAAAGGCGGCCTGATTCATCTTGCCATGTACGCCGGCATGCTGGTGCTGCTTTTGGCAACAGCGCTGACCGCGGCCGATGCCGACCTGGGCACGTCGTTTGTGCAGGGCGGCCTGTATCTGTACTTCTTCTCGCTGGCGGTCGACATCGCGGGCCTTCTGTTCTGCATCGGCATGGCGGCGGCTTTGATTCGCCGCGCCCTGCGTCGCAATGCCGGCCTTGAGACCACGCCCGCAGACATCGCGATCCTGGCCGTTTTGCTGGCGGTGGGCATTTCGGGCTTTTGCGTGGAAGGCCTGCGCATCGTGGGAACCGACGACCCCTGGCGCGCATGGTCGCCGGTCGGCAACGTGTTCGCCCTGATGTTTTCGGGGCTCGACGCGCAGCAGGTCTCGCTCGCGCATCGCATGCTGTGGTGGGGCCACCTTATTGCGGCGTTCGTCATCTTGGGCACCTGGACCTACACCAAGCTCGTGCACGTGCTTCTTATCCCTGCGGGCGTGTATTTCCGCACGCTCGAACCGAAGGCTTCGCTGCCTTATGTCGACCTTGAGGACGAAAACCTCGAAACCATGGGCGTGGGCGCGATCGACGAATTCACCTGGAAAGACCTGTTCGACACCGAGGCATGCATCCGCTGCGGCCGCTGCGTGAACAGCTGCCCCGCCAATCTGACCGGCAAAGAGCTCTCGCCGAAAGGCGTCGTGCAGGGCCTGCGCGCGCATCTGGAAGAGCACGGGCCGGAAATCGCAGCGTATCGCAAGGCGCGCAAGAAAGCCGAAGCCGCAGGCGGGCAGGACGGGGCGGCTCGGTCGACCGGCCTTGTTCGGCCGAGCCGCCCGAACGGGTGGCGCTGGTGGGTTCGGCTCTTTCCGAAGCCGCGCTGTGGAGCTGCACCACCTGCGGCGCCTGCCAGGAACAATGCCCCGCCATGATCGAAATTCCGTCGAAGATCGTGAAGATGCGCACCTATCAGGTGTCGATGGAAAGCGCGTTTCCCGGCGAGGCGCAGCAGGCGTTTCGCGCCCTTGAGACGAACGGCAATCCGTGGGGTCTGGGATGGCAGACGCGCAAGAACTGGACCGAAGGCCTCGATGTTCCCACGATTGCCGAAAACCCCGAAGCCGAGTATCTGTACTGGCCCGGTTGCTCGGGCGCCTTCGACGCGCGCAACCGCAAGGTGAGCGTCGCGCTGGTCAAGCTGCTCAAAGAGGCGGGCGTCGATTTCGCCATCCTGGGCAACGAGGAGAAATGCTGCGGAGAAGCGGCCCGACGCATGGGCAACGAATACGTGTACTTCATGCTGGCGTCGGAAAACATCGCCACGATGAATTCGTACGGCGTGAAAAAGATCGTCACGCAGTGCCCGCACTGCTTCACCAGCCTAAGCGTCGATTACCCGCAGCTCGGCGGCAACTACGAGGTGATCCATCATACCGAGCTGCTCAAGCGTTTGGTCGATGGGGGACGCCTGCCGCAGGCGGCAGGCGCTGCACCCAGGCGCGTCGCCTATCACGATTCGTGCTATCTGGGCCGTTACAACGGCATCTACGATGCGCCGCGCGCCCTGCTGCATGCGGCGGGAGACGAAGTGGTGGAAATGCAGCGCTCGCATGCGGAAAGCTTCTGCTGCGGAGCCGGCGGCGGACGCATGTGGCTCGAAGAGAACGAAGGGGCGCGCATCAACGCGGCCCGCGCGGAGCAGGCTCTTGCGACGGGCGCCGAGGAAGTGTGCACGGCATGCCCGTTCTGCCTGACCATGCTTTCCGACGGCATCGCCGCCCAAAGCGACCGCGTCGCCGTGCGGGATGTCGCCGAAATCCTCGCGGAGGCTTTGCCTGAACGCCGATGACGCCCCTCAAGGCGCTTCGCATGCGCGCAGGCGGCCTTCCGCCCGTTTTGCCCGGTGGTTCGATCGCATGTTTTCGGCTAGACTGTCCCGTGATTCATCCGGCATAAAACCGCGGTTTTATGCCTTATCGGGAATACGGAAATCACGAAGAGATAGGAACGCCTCATGTGCGAACACGGAAGCGCCGCCGGTTTTCCGGGCGATTGCCGGCGCGATTTGGAGGGCAAGCGCATCCTGGTGACGGCGGGCCCTACGCAAGAGGCCATCGACCCCGTCCGCTTCATCAGCAATCATTCCACGGGCCGCATGGGATACGCGATCGCCGAACGCGCCTGCGCGCGCGGTGCCGAAGTGGTGCTCGTTTCGGGCAAGGTGGCGATCGAGCCGCCTGCGGGCGTCGAGGTGGTGTCCGTCGTAAGCGCTCAGGATATGTTCGAGGCCGTGGCGGCGCGTTATGGGCGCTGCGACGCCGTGATTAAGGCGGCGGCCGTGGCCGACTATCGCCCCAAGCATACGGCGAGCGACAAAATGAAGAAGAAAGACGGCGATCTGAGCATCGAGCTCGAACGTACGGTGGACATCCTGGCCTGGCTGGGCGCCCATCGCATGCCGGGGCAGCGCCTGTGCGGCTTTTCGATGGAGACGCGCGATGTGCTCGAGAACTCGCGAGCGAAGCTCGACCGCAAAAACGTCGATATGATCTGCGCGAACTGCCTGAAAGAAGACGGCGCCGGTTTCGGCACGTCGACCAACCATCTGACGCTTATCACGCGCGACGGCATGACCGACCTTCCTCTCATGGGAAAGGCCGAGGCCGCCGACCGCGTGCTGAGCGCGCTGTTCGCGCTGGCTCCTAAGGGGGAATGACGCCATGCTGCTTACCGTGGATATCGGCAACACCAACGTGGTGATGGGGCTTATGCCCGAGCGCGGCCTGCTTGCCTCGAATCTGCGCTTTCCCACGGACAAGCGCCGCACCGTGCAGGAGTTCATGGAGGGCTTCGAAGCGCTCGTCGCCATGCACGGCTTCGATTTCTCCAACGTGGACGGCGCGATCGTCAGCTCCGTCGTTCCCGAGCTCACCGACTCGGTGGTGGCTTCGGTGCGCGCGAAAACGGGCGAAGACCCGCTCGTGGTGAACCATCGCATGGACCTGGGTCTGACGATCGACATGGACACTCCCGAAAAGCTCGGCGTCGACATGATCGCCGATGCGGCCGGCGCGATCAACGACTACGAGGGCAACCTGGCCATCTTCGACATGGGAACGGCCACCACGTGCTCGGTGGTCAACGCCGATCGGGTGTATGTGGGGTCGATCATCATGCCGGGCGTGGTGATATCCCAGGATGCCCTGACGGCCAAAGCGTCGGCTCTGCCGTTCATCAAGTTCGAGCGTCCCAAGCGCCTGATCGGCCGCGACACCGTGGATTGCATGCGCAGCGGCGTGATCTATGCCAACGCGGCCATGATGGACGGGCTTGTCGACCGCATCTCCGACGAGCTGAACGGCCCTGTGCTCGCCATCGCGACGGGCGGCATCTCCCGCTTGATCGTTCCCGCTTGCCGCCGCTACGTGGTGCACGATCCGAACCTGCTTTTGAAGGGGCTGTGGGATCTGTACCACCGCAATCGATAGCGCTTCTCCCGCGACCCGCCGCAACGCGCCGGTTGCCGCGACGGGCTCGCCTGTCGCGGCGCACGGTTTCTTCCGTCTGTAGGCACTGATACAATGATGCCGCTGTTTTGAACGAAAGGAAGTTCTCATGAACATCGTATTGTTGGGCGCCCCCGGCGCCGGCAAGGGAACCCAGGCCGCCAAGCTCGTCGAAGAGTTCGGCACGCCCCATATTTCCACGGGCGACATTCTTCGCGCTGCCGTGAAGAACCAGACCGAGCTGGGCAAGAAGGCCAAGTCGTTCATGGACGCGGGCGACCTTGTGCCCGATAGCCTGATCATCGATTTGATGAACGAGCGTCTGCAGGAGCCCGACGCGCAGGTCGGCTTCATTCTCGACGGCTTCCCGCGCACGACCGCCCAGGCCGTGGCGCTCGACGACATGCTTGCCCGCCTCGAGCGTCCGCTCGACGCGGCTCTGCTCGTCGACGTCGATTCCGAGGTCATCGTGGGCCGTTTGACCGCCCGTCGTTGCTGCAAGGACTGCGGCTACATCGGCACGGCCGCCGACGCCGCGTGCCCCAAGTGCGGCGGCGAGATGTATCAGCGCGATGACGACAACGAGGCCACCGTGCGCAACCGTCTCGACGTCTACGAGAAAAGCACCAGCCCGCTGATCGACTACTACAAGGGCAAGAGCCTGCTCAAGGCCGTCGACGGCGATCGCCCGGTGGACGAGGTCTACGCCGACGTGAAGGCTTTGCTGGGCCTGTAGCGGGCATATTCGGCCGCGTTGCGGCTTAACGGGTATCCGATGCGAAAACGGGGGAAGGGCTTGGTCCTTCCCCCGTTTTTTCTCGCGCGGCGGCGCATCCTTCGCCTCCTTCGTTCTCGGCTATAATG
>USEZ01000139.1 GCA_900553775.1 uncultured Slackia sp.
ACAGATCGGTCTCTTTGTGGGGCCACCATCCTTCGATTTCGTAATCGGTGGGCACGCATACGATGGGGAAACGCCGACCCGTCAGCATGCGGGCGCCGACGATGGCGTTGGCGGCCGTGATATGCGTGCAGATAACAAGCGACGGACGGCGCTTGTCGACGTAGTCGGTCAATTTGGGGAACATGACGTGCGACCACGCCGTTCCACCGCCCCATAAAAGCCGGCCGGTCAGCGTATAGCGCCACGTGATATCGTAAATCGGACGCGTAGGCCCCGTGAACATCGATGCCGTTTTGTCGCCGTCGATGCTCACCCTGCCGAAATCGAGGATATCGAGCACCTCGATTTCGGCATCCTCCGGCAAAGAGGAGCCGGGCTCGTTCTTAAGAGATTCGAGGGCCTCCGCCACGGCAAGCGCCGCGCTTCTGTGCCCCGACCCGACCGAAGCGTGCATGACGAATACGACGAACCCATCCCGAGCGTCAGGATGCGCAGAAAAGCCGTGGGAATCGCCGCGGTCGGCCTCGCCCGAAGATGCCCGGTCGGCGCATTGCGCCTCGGAAGGGTCGGATTCCTGTTCGTAGATATGCTCCGATTCGGCCACCGGCACCCCTCCCGTCGCTTCAGTTCGTCCGCCCGCTCGCGCAAAGCGAGAAGGCGGCCGAATCAGCATATCCTATATGGAGACGGACCCGTGAAGAAGTTCGATGCTTGGCACCGAGCCGTTAAACGACCGAAGGAGGTTTTCGTGATAGAGCCCGGCAAGGCGGCCGTAGTGATGATCGACATGCAAAACGGCTTTCTCGACGAAAAATCGCCTCTGTTCATACGAGGCGCGCAAAAGACCATAGCTTCTTGCTCCCGCGTTTTGCAGGCGGCGCGCGATGCGGGAATGACCGTCGTGCATGCCATTCGCTCGTATTCCGACGACGGGTCGGATGTGGAGCCGTGTCGCTATGAGGCCTGGCGGCACGGAAAGCCGCTTTCCCGCGCATGTATCCCCGATATAGACGCATCGGAGCCCGACGAGCTTGCGCCGCATCCCAACGACGTCGTCGTCATAAAGCCGAGCTTCTCGGCGTTTTTCAGGACGGAGCTGCACGAAATCCTGCAGGCAAGGGGCGTCGACACCGTTGTGTTGATCGGAACCACCACGCCGAACTGCATTCGGAGCAGCTGCTATGACGCCCTTGCGCTCGGCTACAATGCGGCCGTGGTCGAAGACGCCACCTCGTCGCGCACGCCTGCGGTGCAAAAGGCGAATATGGAGGATATGGCCTTCATCGGCGCGCACGTGCTTTCGAGCATGGAATTTTCAAAGAGCCTTCTTGCGTCGATGGACGACGTGGCGCAGCGCGTGCGCGCCGCTATCGCGCAGGATCGAGGATGCTGAGCGTAACCCGCCCATCGCCGCTGCGCCAACGCGCCTCCAATCCGCACAGGCCGCACGCGGCGACGATGCGCGCCATGCCCGCCCCCTTCCCGTCGACGACGCCAAATCGGTACAGGAGTTGGACGAGCAAGGCGTTGCGCGGAGAAGGCGCGCGGCCGAGCACGTATTCGGCGTAGCGCATCGGACTCGAGAGACGATGCGGCCGACCAGGCGCCGGAAGGACGCCGGAAGGCAGCATGCCTGGATTGGAGATTTCGATGCAGCCGGGAAGCACATCGATCCGAACGGGGGCGAAATAGAGATAATCGCGATGGATGAGAGCGTTGACCACGGCTTCCCGCAGAACCGAGGATACGAGGCCGGCATAGACGCTGTCGCCGGCGCGCCCGCTACCGAACGCCACGTGCGCATTTTGCAGGGAGAAGGCGCACGCCTTGCCGCATGCGCCGTCAAGAGGGCCTGCGCAATCGCAACCGTCCACCAAGACATCGCGATACGGCGAATCGTACGCCCGGCACGTGACAAGGGGCCTGCAGCTTTCCGCGAACAGAAGCGCGGCCGCGTTGGTAAGCACGCCGCCGCACGCCAACCCGAGGTTTTGCAGCGCAGCGGGAGAATCGCGAAGCGATGCCGAAAGACGTTTCGCGCAGACTCCCCCTTCGACGGCCTTTTTCACGAGGTCGGGATCGGCGCCGTCTGCCGGAACGCCGCTCGCACGCATGTCCCACGGCAAGAAAGCGTATGGAAACGGGCGATTCGAACGAGGGCGTTTCGGGGAAAAGAGCGTCGAAGCATCAGCGAGCGCGGTCATGGCAGCCTCCTTCAGGAAAGCGGCTGTCCTTCTTTCGAAGTTAGGGGCGAACCAACCTTTACGAACGTTTGTTTGCATAAAGCATAATAACGAATGTTTGTTCGCATATCAAGAAGGAACGGCGAAGATGCGAAGCTCCATGCCGGAAAACCCCGAGGACGCCGAGTCGGCGCGCCGGCTGAGCTTTCGCTACGGCCGCGCGTCGGAATCGAGCGAGAAGGGCCGGCGCTTCGCGCACGAAGGACTCCTCGTCGAACACGGCGATTCCCGCATCTTTCAAAGCCCGCGCCGTAAACCCGTCGCCTTCGGCAAGGCGTCCCGAAAACGATCCGTCGTATATCGCGCCGCTGCCGCACGAGGGGCTTTTCGCCTTCAAAACCGCCCATCGGCAGCCGCCCGCCCGGGCCGCATCGAGGGCGCAAGCCGCCCCTCGCGCGAACGCCTCGGTCACGTCGCGGCCGCAGGCGTCGAAGACGCGCCTTACGCCGGGCGCGATCTCGCTTGCGGGGCGAGGGCACGCAAGGCCGCCCTCCTCTTCCGGGCAGATCGGCACGATTTCGCAGGTCGCAAGGGCGTCGGCGAGCGCGCCGTCGTATCGGGCCGTGGCGTCATAGCGGCAGCAGCGCCCCATCAGGCATGCGCTTACCAGCACTTTCATCGCAACCCCTCCTCATCGGCGTCCTGTTCCCGCAAACCGCGCGAAATCCCTGCGGTTCTGCGGGCGCTGCCGCCATGATAGCGGCCTTGGACCGCATGCGAAAGCGCCCGGCGCCCATCCGCCGCGAAAAACGCCGCCCGCGAAGCTCGGGATGCACGGGCGCCCCCTTGGAAAAATCCGCCGCCGCGCATGGAAAGAGTCGCTTCGAATCGATTTTCTTTCTCAATGCTGACGAAGCGGCGGCCGTGCCCTACGATGCATACGCCCGCCATGCACGAAACGGAGATGAGGCCATGACGAACCGACCGCCGCACCCCGCGCAGGCGAAACCCCCGCGGATCGCTTGCGCCGACCGTCCCGTAAAAGATCCGGGCCGATCGGTGCAAGCGCACCCGTCCGATAAAGGCCGAAAGCCGTCGACGGCGCGGCGCATGGCGCTTCTGGGCGAGGAATTCATCGCCTGCTCGGCCATGCTCGCCGCCTTGGGAAACGAATGCCGACAGGCTATCTTTCTCGATCTTCTGCGCAACTGGGGCGGCCTGAGGACATGCGAGATCGCCGAGCACGTCGGCCTTTCGAAACCTGCCGTGTCGCGCCATCTCGGCATCATGGAAAAGGCGGGCATCGTAACGATGAAGCGCGTCGGAACCGTGCGCATCTACCATCCGAGCGAAAGCACGAAGCCGTGGATGGCGCTTTCGCAGCTTGCCTGGAACGCATACCGCTTCGTCGACGACGAGATATCGGCAAAAGCGCGCCCCGAATCGTGCGCACGCGCGCATCTCGGGGCGGGAAAGGACGATTCATGGATCTGATGCAGGCGATCGAGCAACGCCATGCCGTGCGCAGCTATCGCGACGAGCCCCTCTCTCGCGAAGCCGTCGCACGCCTCGACGACGCCATCGCGCGATGCAACGCCGAAGGAGGCCTTCGCTTCCGTCTGGTCAGGCAATGCCCGGCCGCCTTCGCGGGCCTTGCCTCGTACGGAATGTTCAAAGGCGTGCGCGATTGCGTCGCCTTCGTCGGCTGGCGAGAGGACGGCCTCGATGAGAGAATCGGCTACTACGGCGAGCTCGTCGCGCTCGAAGCGCAACGAATCGGGCTGAACAGCTGCTGGGTGGCCGCGACGTATCGCAAGAAGCGTTTGGCGGCCGACATCGGCCCCGACGAGACGTGCCCGTGCGTCTTGGCGGTCGGCTATGGGGCGCACCCGGGAAAGCCCCATGCGACCAAGCCCCTCGAAAAGCTCTGCCGCAGCGACGAGGACCCTGCTCCCGATTGGTTCGTCGCAGGCGTGCGCGCCGCGCAGCTTGCCCCGACCGCCATGAACCGACAGCGCTTCCTTATCGAGCTGCGCGAGAAGACGGTGGACGTCTCGTCGCTCGGCGGCCCGTACGCCGCCATCGACCTCGGCATCGTGAAACGCCATTTCGAAATAGGCGCGCAAAGCGTTTCGCCGTCATGGCGTTGGGAATGAACGCGCGTAGGGCCCCGTCCGCAGCGGCTTTTCGCCGCCGAGAGCGGGCGCGCGGAATCATCTGGTTTTTCGCGCGCCCGCATCGTCTGCGCCGGGGAGGCCCGCAAGACCCGCGCGAGAGCGCTCCGCCTTGCGGGCCGTGGTTTTGCCCCTCCCGGGGGCGCGCATGCCCGCCGCGCCCGTCCTGCATGCGGGAAAGCGGCGGGCGCCGTTTCGTCGGAAACGGCGCCCGGACGATACAGCCGAAGGCGCGATTACTGCGCGGGATAGAAGCCGGAAGGCTCTTCGCCCAGGTTCACCATGATATTTTTCGTCTGGCAGTAATGTTCGAGCATGACCTTGTGGGTTTCGCGGCCGATGCCCGATTCCTTATAGCCGCCGAATGGCGCGCCCGCAGGGATCTGGTTGTAGGTATTCACCCACATACGGCCCGTCTGCACGCCCTGGGCGACGCGGAATGCGCGATTGATGTCGCGCGTCCATACGGCACCGCCGAGGCCGTAGACCGAGTCGTTGGCCATGTCGATGACTTCCTGCTCGTCTTTGAACTTGATAACCACGGCCACCGGCCCGAAGATCTCTTCTTGGGCAACGCGGCACGAATTGTTCGGAACCTC
>USEZ01000140.1 GCA_900553775.1 uncultured Slackia sp.
GGCGCTTGCCGCTTCGAGCTTCTCGTTGATCAGGCGCACCTGCTCCTTGGCCGCCTCGGCGGCCTCTTTCTCGCCCTTGCCCATCAAGACGCCGATTTCCTTCGATGCCTTGTTGCGCTGGGCCTGGAGGCTCTCCTCTTCGGCGATGGCGGCACGACGCTTTTCATCCAGCTCTGAGAATTTCGCAGCGTCCCACAAGAAATTGCGATTCGCCATCGCCTGGGCGACGGCCCCTTGATTCTCGCGAACGTAGCGGATATCCAGCATGTCTTTGCTCCTTACCAAGCCGATCGGGTAGAACGCAGGCGGCAAGCCTCCCGCGCGTCGCACGGTCCGAACCGCATCGCAGCCGAATGCGAAGCGGCCCCCTTCGCCTAAAACCCGCCGAAGGGGGCGCGTGCGGATATCGAACCAGTATAACCCAAACATCAGGACGTTTTCGTTTTTCAAGCATTTCGAACATCCCGAAACGCCTCGCCGACCGCAACGAAGAATCGAAACGGCGCTCTTTGCCGCGCGCAGTTTGCGAGCGGGCGCTTTTCGTCTAAAATCATGCCGACAGAAACCGCGGCCGCGCATCGGATTCGCGCAGGCGGCCGACTCCCCTGAGAAAGAGACGCCATGGATTTCCAATCGATATATCATTTCTTCTTCGAGACATTCGCAGGCATCGGCCTGCTCGTCGGCGCAGGCCTGGTCATTTCGGTCATCGCCTGCCTGATTATGGAATGGAAGACGCGTCGCACCTTCAAAGACCGCGGCCCCGCCGAAGACGATGACGACGATTTCACCTTCTTCGACGACGAGGATTAGCCCCTCGCCGCATCGAATGCACGAAAGCCGCGCCCGCCGAATACGGGCGCGGCTTTTTTCATAGACGAACGCCCTGCGACGGAGCCACGCAGGCCTGCAAGATGAAATGCATCCGATGCGGGGCCCTTTCGACCGGAACGCTTCCCGCTCGAATCGAAGAAGGCGGCTAGGCCAGAAGCGCGGCAACGCGGCCCAGAAGCGGCTCGAAGCTCACGCCTCGATCGCGGAAATCGGGCTGCTGGGCCGACACCAGCATGGCGTCGTGTGTCAAATCGCCCGCGAAGCGAACCGCCTCGGCCATCGTGCGACCCGCCATGACCGCGGCCAGAAGCGCGCTGCAATACAAATCGCCCGTTCCATGCAGCATGTAGGGAACGAACTCGTTGCCCGCCTCGAACATATCGAAATCCCGGCCCGCGACGAAATTGCGGATGATACCGTCTCCGCGCTGGATGCCCTTGAGCACGACGTTTTTCGCGCCCTTGGCCAAAAGCGCGTCCACCAGGCGGGCGGCCTCGGCGTCGTCGATATCCACGCCGCCCCACGCATCGCCGATCGGCTCGCCGAGGATAATCGCGGCCTCGGTGAGATTAGGCGTCAGGATGTCTGCGTCGCAGGCAAGATCGGCCATGGCCTGGCACAGTTCGGGCGTGTAGGTGGGATACACCTTGCCGTGATCGGCCATGACGGGATCGACCACGCGCAGCGCATCGGGATAGGTTTCATAGATGCCGCGAATGATATCCACCTGCTCGGGCGCCCCGAGAAAGCCCGAATACACCGCGTCGATCTCTACGCCGATGCCTTTCCAGGCGTTCAGATAGTCGGCGAGCACGTCGGTCGTGTCGTGCATATACCAGCCGGGAAACGCCGTATGGCTCGAGAACAGCCCCGTCGGAACCGGGCAGACGTCGCATCCGGCCGCGGAAAGCACGGGAATCGCCACGCCGAGAGAGCATTTGCCGTAGCCGCACAGATCGTGCACGGCCGCGACGCGAGGAATGTAGGCGCCCTCGCGTCGGTACAGCTTGGTTTCGGTCGCCTGACCCATAAGATCTCCTATCCGGTCGATGAATCCATCTCGACGCCGCAAGCCCGCCTTTGTGCGCGACCCGACGCCCTTGACGCGTGCCATCATACACCGACGGGCGCCCGTCCCTCTTTCGGACATGCGCTTTTTCGCCAACGGATACATTTGCAAGAAAACAACCCCGCCGATGCGGGCCCGGCCGAAAGGGGCGGTCGAACGGAAGGCTTCTGCAAAATATTCTTCCCTTGCCGAAAAAATATCCGCTTTTCTCTTGCGCGGGCGCATTCGTTCGTATATTATTTTCAATCGTTTTCGGCAAGAAAACAGGCTGCAAAGCCACGCGGGTGTGGCGGAATTGGCAGACGCGTACGGTTCAGGTCCGTATGGGGGCAACCCCATGAAGGTTCAAGTCCTTTCACCCGCACCATCGAATGCAACAGGCCGCTTATGCGGCCTGTTTTCGTTTTCGCGCCGGCAGTGCGAACAAGACACCCGGCCGGCCCCTTCGCAGCGCCGTCGAAAGCCGTTGCCGCCGCCTTGCTTTCCTAACGGCGGCAATGCCACCCTGCCAGGCGAAACGCAAAATAGGCAGGCTGCCGTTTGCGCGGCGGGCTCGCCGATAGCGCGCTTCCTTTTCGCCGCCTGCTCCCACGGCTGGCATTTCCATTACAATTCCCACCATACGACGCGCGGGACCTCCCGCGAATTCCATGCGTATGAAGGAGAACAACGAATGCGAAGCGTGAATCTCGGCCTGATCGGCCTCGGCACCGTCGGCGGCGGCGTGGCGCGGCTTATCCTGAAACACCACGACCATTATCTCGAGCATTACGGAATCGACCTGACGATCAAGCGGGCATGCAGCCGAGATGAATCCGAAGCGCAGCGCATCGGCCTGGCCGAAGGCGTCTTCACGTCCGATTGGCACGACGTCGTGACCGACCCCGATATCGATATCGTCATCGAGCTCATCGGCGGCGAGCATCCCGCGACCGAAATCTTCGAGGAATCCTTCAAAAACGGCAAGCACGTCGTTTCCGCGAACAAGGCGCTTCTGGGGCGCCATGTCGAACACTTGGCCGCCCTTGCGGCCCGGCACGGCGTGCAGATCCGCTGCGAAGCGGCCGCGGCAGGCGGCATCCCCGTCGTCCACGCCCTCGAACACGACCTGGTGGGCAACGAAACCCTCACCATCGCGGGCATTATGAACGGCACGACCAACTACATCCTCTCGCGTATGCAGCACGAGGGGCTTTCGTTCGACGAAGTGCTCTGCGCCGCCCAAGCGGCAGGCTACGCCGAAGCCGACCCGACCGCCGACGTCGACGGCTTCGACGCCGCGTCCAAAATCGCCATCCTGTCGTCCATCGGATTCCAGACGCGCGTCACCACCGACGACGTCTTCATGCAGGGCATCCGCAACGTGTCGGCCACCGATATCGAGATGGCCCGCGAATTCGGCTACACCATCAAGCTGCTTGCCATAGCCCGCAAAACCGCCGAAGGCATCGACGTGCGCGTGCATCCCACGATGATTCCGAACAATCACCAGCTCGCAAGCGTCGACGGCGCCATGAACGCCGTATTCGTCGTCGGCGACGCCGTGGGCGAAACCATGTTCTACGGAGCAGGAGCGGGGTCGTTCCCCACGGCGAGCGCCGTCGTGGGCGACATCATGGCCCTCGCCGACCCCATCGCCAAAGGCGGAACGCCCCTGCCCGAACAGGAGCCTTTCGGGCGCAATCTTGCCATCCGCCCCATCGACGAGCTCAAGACGCGCTACTACGTGCGCCTGACCGTCGAGGACAGGCTCGGCACGCTGGCCGCCTGCACGAACGCATTCGCTGAATGCGGCATCTCCATTTCCCACATCAGCCAGACGGAAAGCACGGACGGCGAAACCTGCACGCTTATCTACGTGACCCACGAGGCGCTCGAAAAGGATATCCGCAAGGCAGAGGCCGCGCTTGAGGCGCTCGAGGGCATCCGCGCCGTGTCGTCCATCATCCGCGTCGAAAACATCGATGCCTGGACCGAAGGCGTGTTCGACAACTAGACGACATGCGCGTACGTCGCGCGAAAAAGCCCTGCGAACCGACAAAGGACGGCCCACGAGCCGTCCTTTGTTCCATCCGCCATGAAACGCTCGACAAGGCCATGCGCCCATGCCGCACCCGCAGGAAGCCGTCAAGCCTGCCAAGCCCTATCCCATCTCCCGTTCGATAAGCCTTCGCGCGATACGTAAAGCCTCGATACGCCTTTTCGTCAAAGCGACCTGCGACTTATATCGTGAAGGGTCGTCCTTGGACATAAGCGTCTTCAAGGACGATTCCAACTTATTCAAAAGAGAACCTATCTGCTTTTTCGCCTCGGCCAGCTCATCGCGGCGAAAATCGCCCGCATTATCAAGACCGGCACGTCCACCGACCTCGTGCCGTATGCTCATCGAATCGGGCTTTGCGAAAATGCCCCGACCGCTTGAAGAATTTTCGCAAGAATCATGGCAGGAGGCGGAATCGTCACCGTCATAAATGCGCTCGAAACGGTAAACCTGCTTGCTATCGGGGTATTTCCGCCTGTCAACCGCGCTGAGAAACATCTCCGACGGGCGAACCCAAAGTCCGCCGTCGCCATAAAGCGCACGATATACGACCAGCTCTTCTTCAGTCTCGGAGTGACGGGCAAGTCCGACGACCTCGTATTCGCCGCCCTTGAAATGGCGGTAGACGCCGGGCTCGATCGTCCGACAGACTTTCATACCGCACCTCTCTTCTTTTATCGGGAAAGCATGCGACAATCGCGCAACCGCGTATGCGACGCACAAGCGGTCCCATACGGCCGGATGACGTCATCGCACGCGGCGAACGCATCGTCTGCGGCCTCGCAGGCAGCAGACTCGAAACCAGATTCAGCGACGCGTAAATATAAAGAAAGGGGCCGCAGGCCCCGGAAATGCGCGAAGCGCCCCGCGCGAGCGCGACGACCCTTCCTCCCGCGGA
>USEZ01000141.1 GCA_900553775.1 uncultured Slackia sp.
TCCGCGGCCTTGGGCGTCGGTCAGGTATTCGGGCTGGTGCGCTTCGATGGCGTGTCCGACGTGCTGGGAAACCTCCCACGCGTTCGCTTTCGCTGCGATGAGATAGGCATTCATGGGAATGCCCCCTTCCTTTTTCCGAGGCGTGTATGCTTCGTTCGCCGAAGGGCTGTTTCGACGTTGGCGAAAGAATATCACAGCGAAAAAGGATTGCGGCGAGATATACATAGATTTGTAACATTTGTCAATGATTTAACATGAACCGTCGGTATAAGGATTGCAAGCTTAAACGGACGGTATTCCATTTGTATACATTGTGGAGAAAATGCCCTATGTAAAATGAAAAAAGCGGGTTAACCAGGGGATACTCTTATTGCCTTTCGCGCCGCAGCGACCCCGTCCCATATCGCCAGGCCGCCGTGCGGCATCGCGACCGCCGCCGCTTCGCGCGAACGTCCTGCGTTCGTGCGAAGCTTGTCCCGTTGCTTCGTCCCAACTGGTTCCCGCGATGCGTCATTGGTAGAATCGTCTCGCTCTTATGCAGTATCCGGAGAGCCCGCATCGTGCGGGCGCGTTGTAGTGAAGGACGGGTTATGGGCGGAATCGATGTGCGCGCGGCTTTCGATCACTGGGTCGAGCATGCGAAAGACGAGGATGTGGCGGCCGATTTGGCGCGGTTGCCGGAGGCGGGGGATGCGGCCGTGGCCGACGCGTTCTTCCAAAACCTCGAATTCGGAACGGCGGGCCTGCGCGGCATCATCGGGGCGGGAACGAACCGTATGAACGTCTATACCGTGGCCCGCGCGACGCAAGGGCTGGCCGACCACCTCAACGACCGGTTCGATGCCCCCAGCGTGGCGATCGCGCGCGATTCGCGTCATAAAGGCGATCTGTTCGTGCGCACCGCCGCATGCGTGCTTGCCGCGAACGGCATCCGCTGCTACATCTATCCCCGGGTCGAGCCGACGCCCGCGCTTTCGTTCGCCGTGCGCGATTTGGGATGCAGCGCCGGCATCAATATGACGGCGAGCCATAATCCTGCGGCCTACAACGGCTATAAGGTCTACGGCGCGGACGGATGCCAGATCACAAGCGATGCCGCCAGGGATATCTCCTCGCGCATCGCGCAGCTGGGCTGCTTCGAGGCGGACGGCCGCAGCGCGCGCTTGGCCGATTTCGACCGCGCGGTATCCGAGGGCATGATATCGATGATCGACGACGTCGTGCTGGAGCGCTTCGTCGATGCCGTGCTCGAACAGTCTCAGGAGACGCCCGATGATTCCGCCCTTCCGCTCGACGTGGTGTATACGCCCCTGTGCGGAACGGGCCTCGAATGCGTGAGCGCGGCCTTGAAGCGCATCGGCCTCGAGCATATCGACGTGGTGGCGCAGCAAGCCGAGCCCGACGGCGATTTTCCCACGTGCGAGTATCCCAATCCCGAAGAGCGCGCGGCCCTCGAGGAGGGCATCGCCCGGTGTCGCGAGCGCGCGGCCGCCGGAGCGGCGCCCGACCTTCTGCTCGCCACCGATCCCGATGCCGACCGCGTGGGCGTCGCCTGCGAAGACGGGGACGACTACGCGCTTATCACGGGCAACGAAATGGGCATCCTGCTGATGGATTACCTGGCGCGCATGCGTGCGTCGCGCGGCGAGGACCTCTCCCGCTGCATCGCGGTGACGACGATCGTCTCCTCCGCGATGGCCGACGATGTGGCTCGCGCGTACGGTTTCGAGCTGCGCCGCACGCTGACGGGATTCAAATACATCGGCGAGCAGATCGGCATGCTCGAGGCCGTCGGCGAGCAGGACCGTTTCATGTTCGGCTTCGAGGAGAGCTACGGATATCTTGCGGGCTGCCATGTGCGCGATAAAGACGCCGTGGTGGCGAGCATGCTCATCTGCCAGATGGCGCGCTTCTATCGCAGGCAGGGCATGAACCTGGTGCAGGCGATGCGCGGGCTTTACGAGCGTTACGGATATTGCTTCAATCGCACGGTGTCCATCTCGTATCCGGGCGCCGACGGCGCGGCCAAGATGGCGTCCATCATGGGGTCGCTGCGATCGGACGGGCTGCGGCGTTTCGCAGGCTGCGCGGTCGAGCGCGTCGTCGATTACGCGCAGGAAGCGGCCATGCCGGTCGTCGGCGGGAGAAAAGGCGAAGGAAGGACGCTTCCTGCGGCCGATGTGGTGGAGTTCGCGCTTGCGGGCGGCGGCAAGCTTATCGTGCGCCCGAGCGGCACCGAGCCGAAGATCAAGGCGTACTTGTTCGCGAAGGCCGATTCGGCGGCGGGCGCTACCGCGGCGCTCGACGATATGGAGGCTGCCGCGCGAAAGCTTTTGGCATAACGGATGCGACAGGGCGGATGCGCTGCGCGTCGGCGGGCGTTTCGCACGATGAAAGGAAGAAACACGATGATTTTCGGACATATCGATACGGTCGACATGGAATCCATCGGTCATGAGGGCGTGCGCCGCGCGATCGAGTATGCGCGCACGCACGACATGGGCGCCCTTGCGGCAGGGCGCAACGAGGTCGACGGCGATGCACTGTTCATCAACGCATGCGCCTACGAGACGCGCGCGTTCGAAGACTGCCGGTTCGAGGCCCATCGCCGCTATATCGATGTGCAGATGGTCCTTGAAGGCGAAGAGCGCATCGACGTGCAGTTCGTGGGGGAGCTCGCCGCCGAGCCGTTCGACGAGGAGGCCGACAACATGTTTCTCGACGGTACGGCGGCGGCATCCGTGGTCATGACGCCCGGCACGTTCGTGGCGTGCTTTCCCGACGACGGCCATAAGCCGGGCATCGCGGTGAACGGTTCGTGCCCCGTGAAAAAGGCCGTCTTCAAGGTGTTGGCGTAGCGCCCGCGCTGCGGAGTCTGCGCACGGCCGAGGCGACAAGGGCGGCGCCGATGACGGCCGCGACGGTGTCGACGGCCCAGTCGAGCGGGTCGCACGTGCGCGAAGGCACGAATATCTGGTGGATTTCGTCGGATATGCCGTACAGGCTCGCGAACACGCAGGCCGAGCCCATGGCGCGACGGAGCGGCATATGGAAGCGCAAGGCGTTGGCAAGCGCCGCGCCGAATAAGAAGAACTCGGCGAAATGCCCGATGGGCGAGACGTCTACCGGATGCCCTGCTACGGCGGCGAGCGCATCGGCGAGCATTCCCTTCACGACGGAAAGCACGCCCGATCCCGCATCGATCGTCGCCCCGTCTTTCGCGCTCATGAAAAAGATGAAGGCCGCGATGGCGGCGACGGCCGTCCAAGCGAGCGCTGCGGCGCGGTTTTTCGCTCGGAGGAAACGCCGTGTTGCGGCGGCGATGCGGTCTGAGAGGGTACGGACTTGTTCCATGGCGTGCGATTCTATCAAAACCATGGCCGCCGTCGCTGCTCGAAGCGCTTTCCGCTACCATGTTTCCATCATGTCGCGCGCGGTGCTCCGCGCAGGCTTCCGCCCGCTGTTTCGCGGTCGGGCCATTCTACGAAGGAGGGTTCGCATGACGGACCAGAACCAGACCCCGGGAGCCTCTCCCACGCCTCCCGCCGCAGCGGGCGCCCCGGTGCCGCCGGCATCGCCTCAGGCCGGCCGGGCATATCAGAGCTACGCCCAGCCATACGTCCAGCAGCCTTGCGCCGGTCAACCTTACGGGGCGTCGGGCTATGCCATGCCGGGATATGCCGCCCAGGTCGCAACGCCTCCCAAGAAGAGCAAGGCGCCGTGGATCGTCGGCGGCGTGTTCCTGTTCGTCATCGTGTTCATGTTCACGATCGGCGCCATGTCGTGCTCGCATATGTATTCGAGCATGACTTCCTTGGGCGCGTCCGACGAATCGGTCGTCACGATGGGCGACAGCGTGGGCGTGATCGATGTCGCGGGAACCATCCAATACGACGGAACCTCGTGCAGCCCCGAAGGTCTGCGCGACCTCTTGCAGCAGGCCGAAGACAATCCGGACATCAAAGCCGTGGTGCTTCGCGTCGATTCGGGCGGCGGCGTGGCTACCGCCGGCGAGGAGATGGCGGCCTACGTGCGTGATTTCTCCAAGCCTATCGTGGTGTCGAGCGCATCGATGAACTGCAGCGCCGCCTACGAGATTTCCAGCCAGGCCGATTACATCTTCGTGAACGAGACGACGGCCATCGGCGCCATCGGAACCATCATGCAGACGACCGATCTGTCGGGATTGATGGATATGCTGGGCATTTCGGTGGATAATATCGCTTCGGCGGACTCGAAGGATTCAAGCTATGGCACGCGTCCTTTGAGCGACGAAGAGCGCGCGTATTATCAGGAGCTTGTCGACACGATTAACGAGACGTTCATCCGCAATGTCGCCGACGGCCGCGGCATGTCGGTCGACGAGGTGCGCGCGCTTGCCACGGGCATGCAGTTCGCGGGCACGGTGGCGGTCGAAAACGGCCTTGCCGACGAAGTGGGCATCTACGACGCGGCGCTTGACAAGGCGGCCGAGCTCGGCGGCATCGAATACGACGTCTACGACGGCGGCTTCGCCTACGACGTGGTGCAGCTGACCCCGTCGTCCGCCGATCTGGGTGCATTGATGGATCTGTTCGGCTCGTCGGCGTCCTCTCAGGCGGTCGAGGAGCTGCTCGGTGTGTTGAAGCAGGAAGGTGTTCTTTCGTGAGTTATGTGAGCACGGTATCGTGGCCCAAACGCGCGGTCGTGACGGCCGGCATGCCTTACGGCAACAAGAAGCTGCATTT
>USEZ01000142.1 GCA_900553775.1 uncultured Slackia sp.
CTTTCGCCCGCCCGGGCGCCTATCGGCCGCACAGACGGGCCCGCCGTCTCCGAAAAGAGCGCAGGCGGCGCTCGAAGAGCGGATCGCCTCGTCGCTCGCACGCCAAGATGTGGCCGTCGAACCCCTTTCGCGCTATCGAAGCGAATCCTCCGGGCAAAAACGCACGCTGCGACACGCTTTCGATCCGCAGGAAAACACGCAGGAAGCCGAGAACGGGCGCATCGCATGCCGCTTCGCCCTGAACTGCATCGCGCTTTCGGAAAAGCAGGCGCGCGCGGCCGCCGAAGCCATCTATCGAGGCCTCGCCGCATTCGTCTGAGTCGGGACAGGGGGCGGGATAGTCGAAAACCGGCCTGCATCAAGCGGGTCGCTAAAAAATAGGTATGCCCGTTTTCCTGGGGAAATACCGAACTTCGAGCGATTTGCGAGCATGGCGCGAGGCGTAAGATGCCAATCGTTCCGAATGACACCCATCGGACATGCCCCAAAGCCCGGTTCGTCCGTCTTCCCCTCGAGACGGGCCGGGTCCTCCTTCAGACGGCTCCTTACCGGGCCGAAACCCATAAAGGCATGCCTCTCTCATGCCTTTCTTCCCCAAAAAGCCGGCACACCCGCCTAAGGTGTGTCGGCTTTTTCTTTCGGAAGCGCTTCGGCGCCGCGCCCGCACCCCCCCCATCGCCCGGCTGCGGACAAGGAGGGAAAGCGCGCAGGCGTTCGCAATGCGCGGCCTGCAAGACGCCGCCTCTTCGCCCCGGTGCGCGAGCGCCTTACGAACGGCTTTCGGGCCGAGCCACCATCGCGCGGGCCGTGAAATACGTCACGAGGAAGTACGCGCCGTACACCAGCAGGAAGGCCGCCACCGCCACGGCGCTCACCATGCCGATGTCGAAGTTGCCGAACACGCGCACCACGCCCGTGACCACCTGCATGGCGCACAGCGTATGGGCTATTCCCAAAATGAGCGGGAAGGCGAAATACACCAGCACCTGCTTGAACAAGGCCCCGTCGATCATGGAGCGGGAGGCGCCCAGCTTGGCAAGCAGCTCGTAGCGGCGCACGTTGTCGGATGCGTCGGTAAGCTGCTGGATCGCAAGAATCGCCGCGCACGCGATCACCAGCACGAAGCCGATATAGATGGCCAGATAGCTCACCACCGCCGTCAGGCCGAAGCTTTGCGTGCGCACGCCGTCGGCGGTCTGGACCATCTGCACCGGCTGCGTGGCCGTCTCGGGCGTCTGCTCGACGGCATCGAGGAAATCGGCGAGCGCGTCTTTTTGCCCCGGCACGCATATGATGTCGAGCAGCGAGGTATACGGCGCCGCATCGGCGGGAATGCACGCATCGGGCACCACGAGCACGCCCGCGCGCATCGTCACGCCCGTGGTTTCGAGCGTATCGCGACACAGATCGCGCTTCACCTGCAGATCGTGCCCGCCCACGGACAGCACCGGCCCACGCTGCGCCACCGCATCGAAATACGGCGTCGTGGTGGCGAAATCGCTCCACAGCAGGCATTCGTCGTCGGCAAGCTCGACAGGGTCGAACCCTGCCAGTGCGCGCGCCGCATTGAACTGGGAGATTCCCACGGCATCGAGGAACATCTCCCCCATGTCGTCGGACAAAAGCCCCGCGCCCACGTAGTCGTAAAGGGACTCGCCCGTGGCAGCCTCGACGGTGCCATACGTCACATCCGATGCGTAGAAGTCTATCTGCGCGCTTCGATCGACCAGCGTGTCCCACGCGGGAAGCCCGAGCACCTCGGCGCTGTCGGCGAAGCCTGACGCCATGTCGTAATCGCGGGCCTTCACGAAATCGAGGAATTCCTCGGGATAGACGGGCATCATGCTGCCGTCGTCTTTATCGTAGTCGTAGGCGTAGTGGGTCGTGGTCACGCTGGCGTCGTATCTCGTGCCGGCGTCCACGCCCGACTGCATGGCGTTGCAGATGCCGATGCCGCCGCACACGCTCGTCATGGCCAGAAACAGCGTAATCGCGATGACGCTCATGCTGGCGAAGGCCGAATTCACACGCGCCGAAAGCTGACGCAGAAAGAACATGTTCAGCCCGCGCAGATACAGCGGGCGGATCATCTGGGCCATGCGCAGCAAAAAGCCCGAAAGCGAATAGAAGAACAGCACCGTGCCCGCGCAGACGAGCACCGTGGCGGCGATGAACTCGGGGGTCACCTCGAGCAGCCCGTTGTCCACCAGCAGCTTGTACGACACGCCGATAAGCACGCACGAAGCCACGAACAGCACGAACGACAAGGGCAGGTTGCGCAGCTTCATGTCGTCGTTTTTACGGTCGGCCTGCAAAAGATCGATGAGCTTCGCCTTGAACAGATGCCCCGTGTTCAGCGCCACCGTGATGGCGAAGATGGCCGAGAACGCCAGCACGGTCTGCACGATAGACGCTCCCGAAATGGAAAACGCCACGCCTTCGACCGACGAATCGAACATGGACGCCGCCACGTTGGAGAGCACCTGCGACACGCCGATGCCGATCGCCAGGCCCACGGCCAGCGACGCCGCGCCCACGATCAAGGTTTCGCAGGCCGCCACCTTGAACAGGTCGCCCTTCTGCATGCCGAGCGTCAAATACAGGGCGAATTCCTTGTTACGGCGACGAATCAGAAAGCGGTTGGCGTAGAACACCAAGAAAGCCAGGATGGCGGCGATGAACACCGATACGCCCGAGATCACCATGCTCAAAAGCTCTACCATGGAGCGCGAATCCTGCGAAATACGCGCCACGGCGTCGGAACCTGCGATCGAATTGAAGGCGTAGAACACGGCGATGCCCAGCACGAGCGTGAAGAAATACACGGCGAAGTCGCGCGCGGATTTGCGCACGTTGGCGAACGCGAGTTTAGCAAGCATCGCACGCCTCGCTTCCCAGACGGGTGGTGGCCGCCACGATCTTCGAGAAGAACGCATCGCGCGTATCGCCGCCGCGACGCAGCTGGCCCCACAGACGCCCGTCTTTGATGAACACGATGCGGTGGCACCAGCTGGCCGTGAAGGCGTCGTGGGTCACCATGACGATCGTCGAGCCCATCTTGTTGAGCAGCTCGAACGTCTCGAGCAGCTGCCCCGACGATTTCGAATCGAGCGCGCCTGTGGGCTCGTCGGCCAAAACCAGGCTCGGACGCGTGATCACGGCGCGTGCCGCCGCGGCGCGCTGCTTCTGGCCGCCCGATATCTGATACGGGTATTTATCCAGGATGGCGGCAATGCCCAGACGCGACGCCGCATCTTCCACGCGGCCCGGAATCTCGCGCGCGGGAGCTTTCTGGATCGTCAGCGCGAGCGCGATGTTCTCGCGCACGGTGAGCGTGTCGAGCAGATTGGAATCCTGGAACACGAACCCCAGCTCGTCGCGGCGGAAATGCGCCACCTCCTTCGACGAGATCCGGGTGATGTCGCGCCCCGCGATGCGGATCGACCCGCTTGTGGGAACGTCGATCGTCGAGATGCAGTTCAGAAGCGTCGATTTGCCCGACCCCGACGGACCCATGATGCCCACGAACTCCCCTTCGTCGACGAAAAAGCTCACGCCCTCAAGCGCCGTGGTCGCCGACGCGTCGTCTTTGCGCCCTCCGTAGCGCTTCGTCACATCCTGCACTTCAAGCACGTGCCCTGCCATGGCGGCCCCTTTCCACGCGCCGGCCCGCAAGCCGGCAGATTTCATCTCGACGTCCACGATACGGGGCGCACCGAACGTCAACCTTGAACCGACCTGACGTTTACCTGACATCGAATCGCCGTCTCGTCCACGGGCGCGGCGCGCATGCTTTAATAGTGGAAAAGACGAAAGGAGCGAATGCGCCATGTCCGATGCGAACCTCAAATCACGCCGCATCCTATTGGTAGACGACGAGCCCGAACTGCGCCGCATGGTGGCATCCGTGCTTGCTGCAGAAGGATTTTCCCAGGTCACACAAGCCGCAAACGTAAAAGAAGCGCTCGACGCCTTCCGTCGCACGAAACCCGAGCTCGCGCTGCTCGACGTGATGCTGCCCGACGGCGACGGATTCACGCTGTGCCAATACCTGCGCGCCTTCGACGCCGAAACGCCGCTGCCCGTGATCTTTCTCACCGCCAAAGACGAGACCGACGACCGCCTCGCGGGACTGCGCTCCGGTGCCGACGACTACGTGACCAAGCCGTTCAGCCCGCAAGAGCTCGTGCTGCGCGTCATGGCGGTGCTGCGGCGGTGCTATCCCGCGCAACCCGAGGCGATCGCGCTCGCATCGGCGCTGATAGACCTGCAAAACGCCGACGTCTGCCGGCTCGACACGCACGAGCATCTTTCCCTCACCGTGAAAGAACGCGCCATCCTCGAAGCGCTCGCACGCAATATCGGCCGCATCGTCACCACCGATGCGCTGTGCGAGGCCGCCTGGGGCGATTCGTTCGGCTATGGGCAGTCGCTTATGACCCACGTGCGCCGCATCCGCGAGAAAATCGAGGCCGACCCGTCGCATCCGCGATCGCTCGTCACCGCCAAAGGCATCGGCTACAAGCTTATCGGCGCGGGCGGACGATGACATGAGAAGACTTCGCGCGAAACGGGCGGAAAACGAAGATGCGCCCCGTCCTCGAAACGGCGGTTCC
>USEZ01000143.1 GCA_900553775.1 uncultured Slackia sp.
ACCGGCACCACACGCGCCGGCCCCAGAACAGCTCGGCGGCGACGATGGCCGCAAGCGCTCCGACACCCGAAAACGATCCGAACAAAAGCGCCCTGTTCAGCGCCCCGATAGGGTTGAACGGCTCGAAAACGGGGACGGATGCGATGGCGGACATCGCCAAAACCGCGCATGCCACGCCGAGCTTCGCGTGCCGCGGCACCGCGCGCTGCCGCACGCGCAATCCCGAAAAAGCACGCAGCGCGTCTGTGCCTTCCAGCAAGAAATTCGCCGGGCAGACCCAGCCGCAAAACGCCCGTGCGCGCACGATGCCGTAGAACGCAGCCAACCCCCAAAACGCCGCGGTCTTCGCCGCAAGGCACACCTGCAAAGCGGCGAAGGGGTCGACCAGGTCGACGCCGAGCACCTGAGAGGAAGAAAGGCTCCCCCACCACGCCAGCTGCGAAGGCGCGGCCACGGGCTCGTCGCCGCCCGCATAGCCGCCGAACAGCGCCCATCCCGCCGCGATCAAAGGCGCGGCGAAAAGAAACGCGGCGCAGGTTTGCACGGCCCGTCGCACCCAGGCGACGCGAAAACCGACGCGACGGGCCGGTCGCGCGCAGCGAGAGCCCCATGCCTTGCAAGAAGACGCGGCGGGCACCCTCATCGCCCGCATGAAGGCGACGCCTGCTCGTCTTCGAAGTCGGCATAGATAAGGCTCGCCGCGAAAACGCCTTCGACGGAAAGAAAACCGCTTGCCACCGCATGGCTTTCGTCGATGCTGCGCGCCTCTACGCTCACCACGATCCGACCCGTCTCCTCGTCGACGCCGTGCACTTCCGCTCCGGGCATGCCGGCGATGGCTTCGGCCGCACGCACGGCAAGCGCGGGACGAGCCTCTACGACCAGACTCGAAATGACCATGGAACCCTTCCTTTCCCGCCCGCCTTCGGCGCCCGGCCTGCAACAACGCGCCGGGCGGCCGCATGCAAACGCCGCTATTCGCCCCGATCGGCCTGGCCGCTTTCTTCCTCCGCCATTTGGAATTCGCCCGGCGCGCGCTTCTTGCCGGGGTCGACCGCATGGCATGAACGGCATTCGGTGCGCAACGGGTCGAGCGCGAAGGTCGACGGGTCGTTGTCGACGTAGTGCCCGTCGGGCATGGCCACCGCGTTGGAGACCGTCGGATTGCCTTTTTCGCTCGCGCCATGGCAGCGGTAGCACTTGTATGCAGGACGGTCGACGTATTTCTGATGCTGCGCGGGCATGAGCTTCGGCATGGTTTCCGTGCCCTCCGCCGCGCTCGACTGCCCGGAAGACGCCGCGCAGCCGCTCACCGCGCAAAAGCACAACGCAGCGGCCGCAGCGAACGCGATCGCGACGCCGAGGGCGCCGTTCGTCTTTTTCTTGCGCATGTGCGCCCTCCTTACAGCTTGCGAATGGCAACGCAGGTCTTTTTATAGTCGGTCTCTTTCGAAAGCGGGCAATAGTAGTCCTGCACGGCCCTGTTCACCAGCGTCTCGTGCGCGAAAAACGGCGCGAACACCATGCCGCGGGCGGGCTTGGTGCGCCCCGCCGTGGACACCTTGATGTCAAGCACGCCGTGGGGGCTGCTCACGCGCACCTCGTCGCCGTCTTTGATCCCCAGATCGACCGCGTCGTCGGGATGCATGTCGAGCACGGCTTCGGGCAACGCGCGGTCGAGCTCCTCGATGCGCCTGGTCATAGAACCCGTGTGCCAATGCTCCAGCAGGCGTCCCGTGCAAAACCAGAACGGGAACTCGTCGCTTGGCTCCTGAGCCGGCGGCTCGTAGGGGCGAAACACCACGGATGCCCTCCGATCGGCTGCCTTATACCAGCTCACGCCGCCCGCAAGACCCGAATCTCCATAGCGGGAAACGCCTATTTCGTCGAAACCCTCTTCCTGCGGCCCATCGACGAAACGCCACTTCGTGGGAAGCCACGCGCCGTCGACCTCGCGCACCGGCCACGTAAGCCCGTGGTGGGAGAGATACTCCTCATAGGGGGCGAGCTGCTTGGCATCCATCTTGAGCTTCTTGTCTTTGTCGATCGCCTCGGCGGCGGGAAGCATCGAGGGGTTCGAGAAAATGCGGTATTCCTCCCACACGGCTTTGTTCACCGTGCGGTCGTCGCCGTCGAAGTCGTCCGCGGAACTATCCCAGATAAAGCCGAACAGATGCTCGAAGGCATCCTTGCCGCCGATCGATTCGCCCTCGAGCACGCGGCGCGCCACCTGCAGCAGAATCCATACGTCCCATTTCGCCTCACCCGGCGGGTCGACCGCTTTCTCGAAGACCGACGTGCGGCGCTCGGCATTGCCGAACTGCCCTTCGCGCTCCACCCACAAAGCCGCCGGCAGCACCACGTCGGCATAGCGCGTGGTGATGGTGGGATACACCTCGTTGACCACGATGAACGTGTCGAATATGCCCTCGTGTTCGCCGTCTTCGCCCAAAAAGCGCGTGAGGTTGGGAAGCGACTGCGCCCAGTTGTTATGCGCGCTCCAGAGAAAATCGATCCCGCCGTTGGACATCTCGCGAAACATCTTGATCGTGTGATACCCCGGCTTTTCGATGGCGTCCAAGTATCCCTCGGGAAGGTCCCAGACGGCCTCGGCATAGCGACGGTGCGCCTCGTTGGACACCACCAGGTCGGCAGGAAGGCGATGGCAGAACGTTCCCACCTCTCGTGCCGTGCCGCATGCCGAAGGCTGGCCTGTCAGGCTGAACGCCGTCGAGCCCGGCTTTCCGTATTTGCCCGAAATCAAATGGAGGTTGTGGATGTTGTGGTTCATCCAGGTGCCGCGATTGTGCTGGTTCACGCCCATGGTCCACAGGCTCATCACGCGCGTATCGGAATCGGCGAAACACTCCGCCAGCTCGACGAGGTCTTCGACGGCCACCCCCGAAAGGGCGCTTGTGTATTCGAGCGTGTACTCGCTCAAGCGGACGGCGTACTCCTCGAAAGTGCACGGCACGGTCTTGCCCGCCGTCTTGCCCTGCTCGCTTGCGTCGTAGCCGTCTTCGTAGGCGTTTCCGATGTTTTCGGCGCCCATCTTGAATTGCAGATGGTCGCGCACGAAAGCATGGTCGTAGCGGTCGTGCTCTATCAGATAATTGGCCAGGCAGTTCGCAATGGCGAGGTCGGTTCCGGGACGGAATTGCAGCACCTTGTCGGCCGATGCGCTCGTACGCGTGCGCATCACACTCAAGTCGTAGTGGCGCACCTTGTCGTCGGCGAGCTTGCGGGCGCACAGGCGCGAATACAGCATCGGATGCGCTTCGGCCATATTCGCGCCCCAGGTCACGAAGACATCGGCGCGGTCGATGTCCTCATAGCAGCCGGCCGGCTCGTCGCTTTGGAACACGTTCATGAATCCCACCACGGCGCTTGCCATGCACATGCGCGCATTGGGGTCGATGTTGTTGGAGAGCAGGCCCGCTTTCCAGAATTTCGCCGTGAGATACCCCTCGGTGATCGGCTGCTGACCGCTGCCCCAAAACGCCAGGCGCTTCTTGTCGTTCTTCCACGCCGTTTTAAGCCTGTCGGCCACCAGGTCGAGCGCCTCGCTCCACTCCGCCTCGCGCAGCCCGCCATCGGCGCCTTTGGTGCCCGCGTCGTCGCGGATGAGCGGCTTGGTCAGACGGTCGGGCCCGTAAAGAAGCTTTCCCAGATAGTAGCCCTTCACGCAATTGAGCCCCTTGTTCGACATATTGTCGGGATCGCCTGCGACCGACACCACCTTGCCGTCTTTCGCTTCGACCAGCACGCCGCACCCGCAGCCGCAAAAACGGCATACCGCCGTATAGGTATGCGACCCCGAACGGTCCGCAGGAGCGGGACCGGGGTCTTTCGCGCAGGCGGCGAGGCTTCCCCCCGCAGCGTTCATGGCGAGAAAGACTGCCGACGCCTTCACGAAATCGCGTCTTGTCACATCCATGGTTCTCCTTTTCTTCCCATATCTCAGAAACGAAATCGACGGCCGCGGCGCAGCGCATCGTTCGGGGATCATGCGTCGAAACCCGCGAAAGACCGGGCCTGCTCCTCTTCGATGCGCGCGACCGCCCGGGCTTTGTCGCGCACGATTTCGACGGCGACGACCGGATCGGATACCGGGCAACGCTGCACGCACAAGCCGCAGCCGGTGCAGGCTTCGACATTGACGATCGGCTCGAAAAGCGCGTGGGTGGAATCTCCCCAGCGAGGACGAAGCTCGATGGCGATGGCCGAATCGATCAGCGGACACGCCCGATAGCAAACCTCGCATCGCATGCCTCGCACGGCCAGGCAGACGTCGCGCCTGATCACCGCCACGCCCATGCGAACCTCTTCGCGCGAAGTCAGCGCATGCAGGGCCTCGGTGGGGCACGCCGCGATGCACGGCAGGTCTTCGCACAGCCGGCACGCCTGGGCGCGCACGTCCAGCAAAGGCATGCCCGCCGTCGCGGCATTCAGTCCGGCATCGGCGTGTATCGCCTGATAGGGACAAGCCTCCATGCAGCGGCCGCACCTGATGCAGCGGGCCGCAAAATCGCCTTCGTCGCGCGCGCCCGGCGGCCTGATGGCGGCATCGGCGCGGGAAGGC